>MEQQ01000114.1:0-11798 GCA_001770285.1 Betaproteobacteria bacterium RBG_16_66_20 | reverse complement strand
GCGCCGTAGCCCGCCCACACGAAATAGACGCCCAGCATGCCGAAGCCCGCGGCCGCGACGAACCCGCGCCGCGCGGTGAAATGCCTGTGTTCCGTGTCGCCCTGATCGCTTGGCGGTGCGCCGTCTGCTCCGCCCGGGCCAGCAGATCGTGAAATTACGCGACGCATCGTGCATGCTCCCTGGATGCCCTGAACAGCTTGTGCCCCACGTAGGCGATGCCGGCGGCGTTGAACAGCAGCCCGACCCAGAAGAACTCCACCTGGAACTGGGCGGCGAAGGCGACCAGCCCCGTCGCGCCGAGCACCGGGGCCACGTTGGTCAGATAGTGCGCACAGCAGGAGATCATTGCCAGCGTCGAGGTTGTCCCCGAGGCCGCAACCACGGCGCCGGATTCCTTCGCGAGGCTGACGACCTGGCGCAGGCGCACGAAAAGCGCGATCTGAATGCCGAAGCCCAGCGCGAGCGGCACGATGTAGTACCAGAATTCGGAAAACTGGTTGACGGTGAAAGTCCACCCCGAAACCAGCGTGAGCGCCCCGAAGTACACCGCCAGCAGGGCGCCGAAAGCGAGCGCACCGAACGTAGAGGGGCGCACAATTGCCGTATGGCCGTTCATGATCGCGCTCATGGACCCAGATCGCGCTTCTTCTGCTCGAACTCGTCCTTGCCGATCTCGCCGCGGGCGTAGCGCTCCTTGAGAATTTCAAGCGCATTACCGCCGGTCGCACGCCCATCCTGCGCGCCCGAGCGGAAAAGCCACTTTGCAAGCACAGCGATGCCAAGAATGATCAGCACCCACCACAGCACCATGTGCGCGGCGCCGAGCATTCCCCAGCCTCCGCCCCAACCCCAGCCCATCGCTCCCATATCACCCCACATTGCATGACTCCTTGTTGAAAAAGAGTAAGGCGGGAGCTACTTGCGTTCCGCTCCCGCTTCGTCGCCGAGCGTGGCTCTCAGCGACCGCGCCAATTGCGGCGCAGTTGCTCACGTTGCTCGTTGGTGAGCACTGCATCGATACGCTTTCGCGATTCGAGCATCGTTTCGAACATTGCCTTGTGGGCGTCACTCATCACCTGATACGCCTTGCGGGCAGCGCTCTCGTCCACGGTACCGGGCGCATTGAACTGATCCATGTGATAGCCCTGCTCATGCATCTTGCCAATCAGGTCCCATTGCTTGCGCGAGACTTCCTGCTGGATGGCGGCGATCTTGGCGCGCTGCTCGTCGCTGAGGTTGAGCCCGCCGTAACCGCCCATCATCCCCGGCCCCATGCCGTAGCCGCCCGGGCCGTAACCGCCCATCATCCCCGGCCCCATGCCGTAGCCGCCCGGACCGTATCCGCCCATCATGCCGGGCCCCATCTGCGCCCAAGCGGTAGCGGAGAAAAGCGCGGCGACGGCCGCCGCGGCGATCAGTTTTCGTTTCATGACCTGCTCCTTTCAGTTGAATGCGACGCAATTTCTGCGGCCAAGGCCGCTGCGCGACTGGATAAAAACGCTTCTGGCGTGCGGGTGCGTGTCGAGCGGATGCTGCCCGCTCAACTCCGCGCGTGCGTATGGATCTCAGCGCAGGATGCGCGCCGAGCGTGCGTAGAAGGACCTTCCGAGGGGTGCGGCGAGACGACGCCCCACCGTATTGCGCGATCGCACGAACAACAGCAGACCGGCAGATGCGAAAAGCAAGGCGCCCGGCGAATCGCCCCGGGTCCACGAGGTGAGCAGTTCGGCAGGCTTGACGACCGTTCCGTCCTTGACGCTCGAGCAACAGGTTCCGGAGGGCGGGTATCCGCGACCCAGGTGCGAAGAGGTATCGTGTCCTGCCGCGGTAACGAAACCCGCGACACCACTGTTTCCCTCGCCGGCGTATTCGACCTCGCAGAACGCGCGCAACAGGACGAACGCGAGCGCCACGAATACCAGTGCGAGCATCATCGTTCGCGGCATGCCTGGCGCAGATTTCCAGGCTTGCAGTCGAACGAACGGTCCAGTCGATCGAAGGTTTACGGACATGATCTGATGCAAGCATCCCACGGCGGGCAACGCGCCATTTGACTTATATCAACTCAAGGCCTGCCCGCCGCGCTGCCACCGGGCGCACCACAAAATAGGACAGCCACCGGCGCCTTTGGTTTCCCCAGCCGGCGGATCGCGCCGCCTCAGCAGCATTTCTTCATCTGCTGTTCGAGCTTCTTGACGACCGCCTCGTCGGTCCCGGCAAGGCGCCGCGGCAGCAGGAACAGCGCCGCCAGGAGCGCAAGCGCCAAGAAAGAGATCGCCGCCATGTTCCAGCGCTCCGCGACAAGACCGTAAGCGGCGACAAAGCCGACCGGAAGGGTGAGCGTCTTCCACAAAAGCGGCGAGCACCCCTGCGGAAGGCGCGCTTCTAGCTGCCCGGCAATACCGACCACCGAGGCGCCGAGCAGCACCGCGAGCATCGTGCTATCGACCGCGAAACCGGCTAACCGCGCGCCGAGCATCCATAGCCAAGTGCCCGCGACCCCGAAACAGATCGGGCAGAGGGAAAAGCGCAACGCCTTTCCCGCAAGCCACGCGAGTCCCGCAAGCACGAATATCGATACGAGCGCGAGAGCGAAAGTCATCGCGGATTCACAGGGTGAATATGAACAGTCCGAGCGCAACCATGGCGGCGCCGCCCCCCAGTCGCATCGCCTGTTTTCTCTTCTGCTGCCACGCCTGTACCTTGCCCAGCAGCGATTCGTTGCTCGCGAGGAGCAGGATCAGAACCAGCGGCAGAATGAAGATGACGTTGTACAGAATCAGATAGCCAACACCGGTAAAGTACGTGGTCTGGTCATGCAGCAGGCCGAGCACCATCAGGTAAGGGCCGCCGGTGCAGGGAAACTCGCAAAGCCCGACCAGGCCGCCCAGCAGGAATGCGGTCGGCACCGAGGCCTGCTCCATGAGCACGGCGATCCTGCGGTGCGCCGCATGGGGTATCGCCAGCTTGACCGGAAACGCGGGTACGAACTCGTTCACTACATTGATCACCCCGAGCAGCACCAGGAGCCCGGCGCCGACGCTCGCCATGAAATGCGGCGTGTCGAAGATGTGCAGCGTCTGCAACAGGCCCAGACCGATCAACAGGTAGACGACGAAGACCCCGGCGATGTAGGAGCTTCCGATCTGCAGCACGTTCGAGCGCAGCTTGCCGATGCTGAGCAGGAACGCGATGGTGAGCAGCAAAATCGAGAACGCGCAGGGATTGACGCTGTCGATGAGCGCCGCCACACCCACCAGCGGCAGCAGCCACCTGCCGCCCTCGCTCACGCCCCACAGCGCGGTGGTACCGAAACTGCCGATTTTGAATACCATTACCAGGGCGACCAGCGACACGCCGGCCGAGACGATGAGAGCCAGTTTCCGGTCCATCGGCTCAGGGCCTCACATTGGCGGCAAAATTGAGTTCGAGCGGCCGGCTGCCGTCGCTCTCTATGGTGACGACTCGCTGCGTTGGGCCGAGGCCCGCCGGACCGTGCGCCGCCGGATCGAAGACGGCGTCAATGTAGGCCGCCTCGCCCGGCTTGAGCGATTCGTTCACGGCGGGCAGGGGACCGTGGCCCGGCATGCCGTAGCTGTTGATCACTTTCATCCCCTTCACAAACGTCGCGGTGGTGCACATGCAGGAGGTATAGATCTTGCGGATGAGCACCTCGGACCCGCTCTCGTTCCTGAACCAGAAGCGATGCGTGACCTTTCCGGCCGCCATGGAGATGGAGCCGAAGTCGAAAGCGGTTTCGCGGGCCTGCAGCCCGCCGGTTGCAGGGGCGGCGGCAACAGGGTTAGCCACGGCAGCGATTGCCGCAGCAGGAAGCGTGACGGCCGGCGCCGGATTCGCCGGGGTTACGGGCCGGCTGCCGGGCTTCGCGACGAAAACCGCGATCGCCAGGCCGACTGCAATCACGGCAGCCCCCAGGGCCAGATTCCTGTTCATGGAACCTTTCGGTGCGATGCTTGCGTTGCGTGCCATGGAACTCTCCTTTCAATGCCATTCGAGAAAATTTGCATGTCCTGTCGCGGCGACTATGCGCGGTGACCCCTCATCCGATGCTGCCGAGCGCCGGAAAGGTGTCAAGCAGCCACTTCGAAAACACCGTGAGTTGCCCGGTCACCATCGCGATACCCAGTGCGATCAATACCAGCCCGCCGCCGATCTGCAGCGCCGCGCCGACCCCGCGCAGCCGGCTCAGCAGCCGCGCGATGCGGTCCGCGAAGAGCGCAGCGAGCAGGAACGGCACGCCAAGCCCGAGCGCGTAGGCCGCGAGCAGATCCACCCCGCTCGCGCCCGCGGCGCTCACCGCGAGAATTGCGCCGAGCACCGGTCCGATGCACGGCGTCCAGCCGAATGCGAACGCGACGCCGAGCACGAACGCCGCGGCCGGATTGCCGCCATGCAGGTGCGGGTGCAGGCGCAGATCGCGCTGCAGCCAGGGAAGGAAGCGCGACATTCCCAGCATCAACAAGCCGAAGATGATCACGATCACGCCCGCAACCAGGTTCGCTTCGTAGCGGTAGCGCTGCAGCAACTGGCCGAGCGCGCTTGCGCTCGCGCCGAATGCAATGAACACGGTCGAAAAACCCAGGACGAAGAACGCGCTCATGCCGAGAGCGGCGAGCCTCTCGCGGGCATGCAGATGCCGGCGCCGCTGGAAGTTCTGGCCGGCGACGAACGAAACGTAGGCCGGCACCAGCGGCAGCACGCAGGGCGACAGGAACGAGACGATCCCCGCCGCGAACGCTGCCATGAGGCCGACCGTCGCGGCGTCGGTCATTTGCCGCGCCCCGCCCGCCGCCCGATCGATCCGTCGCGGCTCATTCGGCCTGCAACCTGCGAACCAGCGGAAGCAGGCGCTCGTCGACAATCCTGGGCGTGATCGCCCCGATCACCTTGTCGCGGATCACCCCGCGTTTGTCCACGACGTAGGTTTCGGGGACACCGTACACGCCCCACTCGATTCCGACGCGCCCGTCCAGATCCGCACCGGTGCGGCGGTAGGGATCGCCCAACTCGCCGAGCCAGCGCGCCGCGTCGTCCGGCTTGTCCTTGTAGTTGAGGCCGTGGATCGGCGCAATATTCTGCCGCGCGAGCGCCATCCACAGCGGATGCTCCTCGCGGCAGGCGACGCACCACGAGGCGAATACATTCACGATCGAGACCTCGCCGCGCAGATCGCTGCTCGCAAGTCCCAGCGTGCGCCCCTTCACTGCCGCGAGCTGGAACTGCGGCACCGGCTTGCCGATCAGCGGCGAGGGAATCTCGCGCGGATTAAGCGTGAGACCGACGCCGAGGAACACGCCGACGATCGCGAAAATAGCCAAGGGCCCCAGATAAGGCCAGTGCTTTGTCAACGGTCTGACGTGTGGCGCGCCGGAGATATCAGTCGCCTCTACGCCGTAGCGCTCCACCGACTTCATGTTTGCCATTGCCTGCACACGTCTTGCTCCATTGCGGATTGCCTTTCATTCGATTGCCGCGGCCGGGCGGTGATTCGCCCGGCACGCAATTTCGGATCTGGCGCGCGGCTGCGCGTCGAGCGGATGCTGCCCGCTCAACGCCGCGCGTGCGTCAGGAACTCAGCGCAGGATGCGCGCCGAGCGTGCGTAGAAGGGTCGTTCCGGGGGGGCAGCGAGGAAGAACCGCACCGAATGGCGCGAACTCGCGAACAGCGACAGAGCGGCAAGGAAGAAAAGAGCGGCGCCGAGCGGCGCTTCCAACAGCCACGGAATGAGCGGCTCGACGGGCTTGATCAGCGTTCTATCCGAAACATCAGTGCAGCATGCCTCGGATGGCATGGTTCCCGGAACCGCATGCCCGACGGCACCGTGTGCCATCGTTGTGACGGCAGACGCGACGTCGACTCGGCCCGCGGCAGCAAAGGCGAGGTCACAGAACGGACGCAGCAACAGCAGCGCCAAGGCCGCGATCGCGACCGCAAGCACTGCTCTATGCGGGCCCTTCCTAGATTGACGAATTCCGGACATCGTATTTGGTTAGATTCGCACGGTGGGCCATGCCCGCTTTGACGAAGATCAAACCGGGACCAGACTATTGCGCCGCCTCGATCCTCGTGACCGTGAGCGCACCTTTGACGTCCTCAGCGCGAAACTTGATCTTGTCGCCCACCTTGACTTTCTCGAGCATCGACGGGTCCCTGACCTGAAACACCATCGTCATCGGCGGCATGTCGAGATTCGTGATCGGGCCATGTTTTATGGTGACCTTCTTTGCCGCCTTGTCCACCTTGCGCACTTCCCCCACGGTCTGCGCGTCTCCTCCCTTTGCCTGCTGTTCAGCGGCAAACACCGCCGGGCCGGAGAGCAGCATTGCGATAACCGCGATTGCGAGCTTTCTCATGTTCATATTTCCCTTGTTTGCGTTAGCGTGAATACCGCGCATAGGCCGTGTAGCGTCCGTCGCGCTGAAAGAGCAGCACCTCGTAAGGATCGCTGCGCGGGCCTTCCATGCCGGGTGAACCGGGCACCATGCCCGGCACGGCCAGCCCCTGCGCTTTCGGCCGTTCGGCGAGCAGCCGCCTGATCTCGCGTGCCGGCACATGGCCCTCGATTGCATAGCCGCCGACCACCGCAGTGTGGCACGAAGCGAAGACCCCTGGTACGCCGTAACGTTCGCGGTACTCTCCCGGATTCGACACGTCGTGCGCGCGCACCTCGAAACCGCTGGCGCGCAAGTGCTTGATCCAGTCGCTGCAGCAGCCGCAGGTGGCGCTCTTGTAGACCTCGACCGCATCTCGCGCGGCGAGCGCGGGGCCGGCGAACAGGGCAACGCCGGAGGCTGCAAGAAACCGTCTTCGATTCATTTGCCCTTTCCTTTCGCAAAGAAAACCTTGTACCTGTGAGCATTTCGCGGCCACTATTCGGCCGGCGGCGTTTCACTCACTTTGCCTTGGCCTTGGCCTTGGCCTTGGAGCGCTTCTCGACGATCTGAGCAAGTGTCGACTGGGCTGCAAGCAGCGTCGCGCCGCCGATCGCAACCGCGCTGCGCGCCGCTGGTTCCGCCTCCTCGAGCCGGCCCAGATCCGCAAGCGTCTGCGCGAGGTTGTTGAGTGCCACGGCCGATTGTCGGTGAGCCGCGACCGCGCGCCGGAATGCGGCTTCTGCGGCAGGGAGGTTACCCGCGGCATGCTCGGTATTTCCGAGCCCGATAAGACCGGCGAGGCTTTCGGGCCAGCGCGAAAGCAGCGCGCGGTACGCCTCGCCCGCTTCGGGGCGCCGGACCCGCTCGAGCGCGGCAACAGCCGCAGCGTAAGGCTGCTCCTGGGCCGTGGCGGGAACGCGATTTGGCGGCACCGCGGCCATTGCCCAATATCCGCCGTCTTTCCACAGAAATTCGAAAAAACCCACGTCGGTCACGCGCCGCGGATTGAGGCCCGAGCGCAGAATGATCTCCTCACGCTCGAGGTCGTAGCCCACGACCACCGCGTAATGCCAGACCGGCCAGAATTTGATGCCGCCGATGTTCAACAGCACCACGACCGGAGTGCCCGCCGCGACTTCCTGCAGCACGGCCCGGAGCTCGGGTGCGAGCTGATAGGCGAGCGCTCCATTGCGGCGTGTCGCCGCGAGCATCTCGATTTGCAGGCTGCCTTCGCGGCCCGGCAGATATACCTGCTCCGTAAGCGACGCCACCTTCGCGTCAACGCCGACCGCATTCAACGCCATCGCGAGCGAGGTGGGCCCGCACATCAGGTCTTCCTGCGGGTAATACGGGACATCGACCAACTCCACCCGGGGCGGCAGTCCGGCATACCCGGACTCGCGCAGGGCTTCGGTTTGCGGCAGCGAAATGCACCCGGCGAGAGCCAGCAACGCCACAATGGAGACAATCACCTTGGACACGAGTCTTTTCCTATGGGTGGCCAGAAGAGTTGATATCCTTTTAATAGCAGTTTGTCCGACTCACGGCCTCGATTGGGACAAGCACGTTTTCGCGAAGTTCACGGAATCAGTTCGCAATCTCGATACTCGTCGCGGTGAACGCGCCGCCGATGGCATGGGCATGGAACCTCACCTTGTCGCCCGCCTTGATTCTCCCGAGCAACGCGGGGTCCCCGACACCGAATCCCATCGTCATCGGCGGCATGCCGAGATTGAGGAGGGGACCATGGCTGATGGTGACGATACTTGCGGCCCTGTCTACCGACAGCACCGTGCCGTCGGCAAGAGCGGTTGGGTCGCCCGCATGACGGGCGTGTCCGCCAGAACCCTGCTCAGCGTCCGCTCGAGGAGGGGTCGGGAGCAAAGACCATGCGAAGGCGGCGAACAGGGTGAGAACGACAACAATGCTCAGGGTCTTCATCAGCGTTTGCCCGGCGACGTCGCGTCAAGCAGGCGCCGGACTTCGTCGAGCGGCAGCGCGCCGCTGTAGCGCTCGCCCGACTCCAGGAACCAGGTCGGCGTCGCCGTCGCCCCGATGCGGCGGCCGAACTCCACCAGCTTCTCGACCGGGGTGTCGCAATCGGGCGCGGCGCGCGGCTCGATCCGGCGGAACATCAGATCGTCCCAGGACTTGGCCCGGTCCTTGGCGCACCAGACCGCCTTCGCCTGACGCACCGACGCCGGGCTGAGGATGGCGTAGGGCAGGATATGGACGGTAATGTCGTCGAGCGTCGCCAGACCTTCCTCGAGACGCTTGCAGTAGGGGCAGTTCGGGTCTGACAGGATCGCGATCTTACGGCGCCCCGAGCCGCGCACCGTCGTGATCGCCCATTGCAGCGGCAGGCTCTCCCATTTGACCGCGTCCAGCCTGCGCTGGCGCTCCTCGGTGAGATTGCGGCCTGTTTTGGCATCGATCACCGACCCGGTGATGATCACGGTCGCGCGACTATCGACATAGTAGATAAGCGCACCGTCGCGGCCGCGCACGACGACCTCATAGAGATCCCCCCAGGGCGTTTTCTGAACGCTTTCGATCGTCCCGCCCCGGCGCATCTGTTCCTGCACCATGCGGCGCACCGTCGCTTCGTCGGCGGCAGCCGTACACGCCACGGCGAGCAGAGCTGCGGCAGCCAGCAGTTTCGTGATCGTCACAATGTTCTCTTCCGCGACACCGCCTCGACGGGCGACAATGCAGTCACCAAGCACACGTCGGTCGCGTGCAACTCTCTCCTCAGCGCTTCCGCGGCCCAGCGGCAGACGTCGCGTGCGTCGGCGCCATCGTGAATCGTGATGCACGCCGTTACGCTGCGCGCTCTGCCCCAGCGGCGTTTTATTTCCAGCCCCTCGACGGCGGCCACTCCCGGCTGCTCTAGCAGCGCCTGCGTTGCGTACGCCGATATGGAATTCATGCTTTCTCCGCATACGGAAGGCCGCCGGACTGCGCGCGGCTCGTTTTCGATCAAGACAGCGAATCCGGCGCGAGCGCGCCGCGGGCGACGCTGCTATTTGCGGAAGTTTCTGAAAAGAATCGAAAGAGAAGCTGGGTGGCGCGGCGCCATGTCAAAAACAGGAACCGGTACCGGGGCGTGTGGCATGACAAAGCGCGTGCGCCACGCCGCGCCGAGGAACAACGGCTCGGCGCATGCCGCTGCGATAGCGTCCGGCCCGCACGGATGAGGGCGCTCGAAACATTGGACCGGCCCGTCAGGAACACGCGCCGCAGCGATGCGTACCGATAGCGGGGGTTCGCCGGGCGCCGCCCCAGCGAGCGTATCGGACGAAGTGGAGAGCATTGCCGATGCAGGGGCTGGTGACGAAACCACCGCGCCAGCCAACATGAACGCCAGAATGAGCACGGGCAACAAGCTCCCTGCCGCTACTCGCAAAACGGCGAACCGGCGCAACTTGTCCCAGAACCGCATAATTGTAGTATAGGACACTCCGATGACGACGGTAGTTTCAACCAGGGATCTCGCGCGCGGCGCCGCGGCGGCGGCGGCGATGTTCGTCGCGCTCGGCACCGTTGCCGCGCTCTGGAAGAACCCCTTGTTCATGCGCATGACACCGACCGGCGGCTTCGAAATCTCGCTTCTGCTGCTGCAGTCGGTTCTCGCAGGTGTCTATGTAGGCCTGCCGCAAAGCGCTTGCGGCAAGCGCACCGCGGGAGCCGGGGCCGTCATCGGCTTTCTTGGTATCGCCTGCCCCGTCTGCAACAAGATCCTCGTGCTGCTGATCGGCAGCACTTTACTGCTTGAGTACTTCGAACCGGTGCGCCTCTACGTCGCGCTCGCCGGCGCTGCGTTTCTCGGGGCTGCCGTCTGGGTCAAACTGACTCGCCCGGAATGCCTGAAGGCGGCGTGACCTTGAAACGCTGGCTGGCGGTTCTCGCCGGCGCGGCCGCAATCGCGGCGGCAAGCGGCTGCGATCGATCGCCCGCGACGGGGCAAGCAGCGCTCCGCGCACCGGATGTCGTTTACGAGCCGACGCCGCACTTCGTCGTGACGGAGATGCTGAAACTTGCGCAGGTCGGTGCGAACGACGTTGTTTACGATTTGGGCTGCGGCGACGGCCGGATCGTGATCGCGGCGGCGAAGCGCGGAGCACGGGGCGTGTGCGTAGACATAGACCCGCAGCGCATCACCGAGAGCCGTGCGAAGGCGCAGCGCTCGGGCGTCGCCGAACGCATTCTCTTCCGGAATCAGGACCTGTTCGAGACCGATATTGCCGACGCAACGGTCGTGACGCTCTTTCTCTGGCCGAGCGTGAACCTCAAGCTGCGCCCGAAGCTGTGGCGCGAGCTCAGGCCCGGCACGCGCGTCGTTTCCTACATTCACAGCATGGGCGACTGGCCGCCGCGGGAAGCCCAGAACGTGGAGGGCGCCCGCGGGCCGCGAGAGCTGTTTCTTTGGGTCATCGAATCGCCGCCGAACTAGCCATGGCGGCATCACGTCGATACGCAGTCCAGCGCGTCGAGCGCCATGTGGATGACCAAACCCAATGCGGGCAGCCGGGTGGCGCGGGGGATGAGGAGGAGGCCGTAAATAGCGATCGCCGGATAGGTGTGGAGGGGGTGAAAGCCGATGCCGCACCGGTTCGGGTCGTAGAGGGGGTCAGCCAGCAGGTGGTCGAGGTCCACGAGCATGGTTGCGAACATGATCAACCACGCTCTCCTCCAATGTGGCCGGAAAAACAGCAGCGCGACCGCGCCGGGAACGGCGACATGAAGCACCAGGTGAAGCAGCGACAGCCACGTCATTTCCAACTCGTGTAGAGGGGTGGGCTTGCTTGCCGATTCTAGCGGGCGCTGTCATCCGCGAGCGCCGGCGCCGGGACGCGGTGATTCTCGAACTTGAGCGTAAGCCACCGGTCCTATCACCGACCAATCCGGCAACGCCACGAAAGGAGCCGTACGCCATGTTTGCCCGCATTCTCGCCCTGCAGCTCTGGCTGGCCGCCTTCGCAGCTTCCTCTGTCTTTGCGCAAGGCCAGCCCGCCGGACTCGCCAAAGCCACCTTCGCCGCCGGCTGCTTCTGGTGTACGGAGGAGGCCATGGACAAGGTCCCCGGCGTGGTTTCGACCACTTCCGGCTACATGGGCGGGAGCAGGAAGAACCCGACCTACGAGCAAGTCTCCTCTGGCGCCACCGGCCACACCGAAGTCTTGCAGGTCGTGTACGACCCGGTGAAGGTGAGCTACGAGCGGCTGCTCGAGCAGTTCTGGGTGAACCACGATCCCACGGTGAGCGACCGCCAGTTCTGCGACGTCGGCTCGCAGTACCGGCCCTCGATCTTCTGGCACGACGAGGAGCAGAGACGCCTCGCTGAAGCTTCGAAGGCGAAGTGGGACAAGGCCAAGCCCTTCAAGCAGCCGATCGTGACGCCG
>MEQQ01000113.1:3051-7550 GCA_001770285.1 Betaproteobacteria bacterium RBG_16_66_20 | reverse complement strand
CGGACCTGACGGCGGCCGTGAACGGTCCGACCCAGCGCCCGAGGTGTTCGTCGAGGAAGCGCTTGCGCAGACCCGCAGTTGCCGTCAGCGCCTCGGGATCGCCATTCCGCTGTGCCTGGTTCTGCCGGTAAATGAGCAGATAAAGGAACTCCAGTTCGGCGGCAATGTGATCGGGCAATTCGCGGAAATCCTCCGCGATCTCGAATCCGCCCTCCTCATAAAGCTGCAGGACCGCCATCGACGTGTCCCCCATGAGCGTTTTCTCGCCACTCAGCCAGATCGAGCCGTAGGGTTGCGCGAGCGCCTGATCGGGTCCGAGGAACAGCCGCGTGTAGTCGAGCAGCAGGTTCTCTTGCCCTTCAGTGGAGAACTGTTCGCCAAGGCGGCGCGCGTGCGCCGCAAGATCCGGGCCGATCCGGCTCGCGGCGTCGAGCATCGAATCGAAAACCTTCTCCTCCGCGAATTCCGGCCCCGGCTGGTAATAGCAGGCCGCCAGGAAGCGGCACAGGTCGGCGCGGGCGGCGCCGAGCGCGTGGTCGAAATTCGAAATAGGACTTACTGAAATATTCAGGCCCGCGCGCTGTACTTGCGGATGTAGTGCACGTTCGGCCGGGTGCCCTTGTCTTCCTGCAGTCGGAACGACTTCTCCGCCTTCAGCACCTTGGCGATCTCGGAGTTCGGATCGTCCTGGTCGCCGAAGATTCGCGCCCTGGACGGGCAGATCTCGACGCACGCCGGCTGCATGCCGTTGCTGGTGCGGTGATAGCAGAAGTTGCATTTTTCCACCACGCCCGCCTTGCGGATCGGTTTCACCTCCTCCGACGCGTATCGATTCAGGGCGGGAATCGCCGCACCGGCTGCCTTGGCCGTTTCCGCCCCGGAGGACGTAACGCCCTGGATCATCACCGTCTTGTCGGTCCATTGCGGCTGTGTGTCGCGCTCGAAGGCGTTGAAGCTGATCACGCTGTAGGTTTCGCCGGCGAGACTCTCGTCGCCAAGCTCGAAGTTGCTGTATGGGCAGGCTTGTTGACACAGCCTGCAGCCGATGCACAGCTCGTTGTCGTTCATCGTGATGCCTTCGGGCGTCTTGAATACCGCCTTCGGCGTGACCGGGCAGGCTGCGACGCAGGGCGCATCCGAGCAGTGGTTGCACAGCACGGGCATCACCGTATGCATCACCTTCGGGAAGGTGCCCTCGGTTTTGATCAGCAGGTCGGCCCAGTTGTGGCTCTGACCGCCAGCCCGGGTGCGGGTGTTGTTCTCGGCCTTGCAGGCCACCGTGCAGCATCCGCAACCGACGCACTTCTGCAAGTTGATGACCATTCCAAACCTTGCCATGACCTTCTCCTTCTGCTCTCGGTTGCGGGATCAAGCCCTCTGGACCCGGACGCCGGTGAAGCCGCCGTTGCGCGCCGTGGCACCGCTCAGGCGGTCGTAGTCGTCGACCAGGATGTCGTTGTTGTTGCCTCCCCTGGGCAGCGCCTTCGCATAGTCCTTCGCGGCGACGCGCCCGTACGCCCAGTGTCCCTGGCCGTAGCATTTGGTGACCGTACCCGGCCGCACGCCCTCCCAGAGCCTGAGTTGCGTCGTGATCGACCCCGCCGGCGAGGTGATCCTAACCATTTCGCCCGACTTGAGGCCCAGCTTCGCGCCGTCGGCCGGGTTCATCTTCAGCACGTCGCCCCAGGAGACGTCGCCCGGATCCGCCTTCTTGAACTCCTGGTACCAGGGCAGGTTCTGCGAACGGCCTTCGCGGTTCAGGCGCGACTTGTAGTCGATGAACTCGAACGGGTACTCGGCCAGGCTGCCGTGCCGCTTGGGTGGCTCGTAGTGCGGAACGTAAGCCAGTTCGCCCCGGGCCACGTAGCCACTGACCTGGAGAATGTCGTCGGCCGTGGTCTTGTACTTCGCGGCGTGCTCGGTCAGCCCCTTCTTCAGGGTCTCGCTGTAGAACTCGAATTTCTTGGTCGCGGTGGCGAACTTGCCGCCCCAGCCCTTCTTGAAGCTGTACTTCGGGCCGCTGTACATGCCCTTCTTGCGGAACTCGGCCCAGCCCTTGATCTGGTCGCCCTTGATCGGCGCCTTGGGCATCCACATCGGCGCGCTGCTGATCTTGGCCGCGATCTCGGCGAACTCTTTTTCGTTGACCGGGGTCCTGCCGGTTTCCGGGTCCTTGAACTCCTTGGAGTAGTAATCGAACAGGTTGGGGAAACCCTTGGCTTTCAGCTTCTGCGCGAGCAGCCACATGACCTCGGTTTCTTCCTGCTTCACGTCCCACAGGCGCTTGCCCACGGGCTGCTGAATCGTGGCGTAGCCGTAGGTATTGCCCATGTTGGTGACGATGGAAAAGCCTTCGCTCGAATTGAACGTGGAGGGGAGCACCACGTCGGCAAACTGCGTCATTTCCGAAGCATGGGTCACCATGTGGACGAAGAACGGCACCTTGGCCACCGCCCGGTCCCAGCGCGTCGGGTCGGTGCACGAAAAATTGAAGTTGCTCCAGGAGGAGATGAGCACCTTGCACGCGCCCGGGTCCTTCAGCATGCCGTTGGCGACGTTGTTCGTCACGACGCCGCTGCCGGGCCGCGCGTTCATCATCGCGGGCATGTCCTTTGCTCCGCGGCCGTCGAGTTTCTTGCCTTTGCTTGCCGCCTTCGCCAGGTCGTCCACGTACTTGTCGGAACTCGGGAATTTGCCGATCGGTACGCTGCTGCTCTGCAGCGTGCCGCCCTCGACGTCGATCGAGCCTGCAAGTCCGTTCAGCACGTGCACCGCCATCGCGGCGTAGGTGCCGCGCGGATTCATGGCGACGCCCGGTCCCATCCAGACCGCCACCTTAGGCGCGGCCTTGCCGATCGCGCGCGCGACGCGGATCGTCTGCGCCGCCGGGATCAGCGTCTCCTTCTCGGCCCAGGCCGGCGTGCGGTCCTTCAGCTCGAGGTTCCACCACTTCACCAGGCCGTGCGTTTCCTTCTCCGCGAACGCGGCTTCGTCGACCGTCTTGCCCGCGACGAACAGATTTGCGCCGCCCTTGAAGTCGCCGACGAACTCCTTGTTCCACAGCCCTTCCGTGAGCATCACGTGCGCGATGGCTCCGGCCAGCGCGCCATCGGTTCCAGGCTTGATCGGAAGCCATTCCTGCGCCTTGGCCGCCGAGGTGGAGAGCCGCGGGTCTACCGCGATGACCGTGCCGCGCGCAAGGATCTCGCCGAAGCGGTGAATGGTATTCGGCACCATGCGGTTGGAGGCGAGCGGGTCGGTGCCCCAGGCGATCAGGCAGCTGGTGCTGGCGAGGTCGTAATCGCGGTAACCGAAGAACCCCTGGGTCAGGCCCGGACCCATTTTTTCCGCCTCGGCGCAGATCGCGCTGTGCGAGAAGTAGTTGCCGGTACCGAAAACTTTCGGCAGCGTGCCGTACAGCAGGTCCGTCGACGTGGGCGAATAACGGCCGCGGATATAGGTGAGCTTGTGGGTCTCGTTGTTCCGGCGCAGTTCCATCATCTTCTCAGCGACCGTGTCCAGCGCCTCGTCCCATGTGATCGGCACGAACTTCGGATCGATGCCGCGCCCTTTCAGCGGGTTGGTGCGCTTCATCGGCACCTTGATCCGGTCCGGATCGTAGGTCTGTTGCGGGATCAGGTGGCCCCGGGGGCAGACGTAGCCGTGGTTGGTGTTGCTGAGCGGATTGCCGCGCACGCGGACGGCGCGGCCGTCCTGCACGAAGATCTGGATCGCGCACCACTGGGTGCAACCCTGGCAGGCAGTGGACACCCACTCGCCTTTTGCCGGACCCGCGGATTTCGCCCTGCGCACCGCCATCGCGCTGGTGACTGGCTCCGTGGTCGCGCAACCGGCGACCAGCAGACTGGCTGTTGCGACCGAAGCTTGGATGAAAACCCGTCTTGTCAGTTTCATGGTCACGCCCTCGCGCGTATGCCATTCGGGAATAGGGGATGGGCATGAGACTACGTGATTGTCGCGACGCCAGTTTGACCCCAATCAAGACGCGGTTATTTCGGCGAGCGCCGACCGCCGGTGCGGCGGCATCGCGCCCGACAGGCAGTTGACCGACATCAACAAACGGATGAATAAGACGAATTTGATCTGCGCTAGATTGCCTGGCGCAGTTGCAAACCGGACCGGCGTCGCAGCGCCGATGACTGCACCGGTTGCGCGTGCTTGACGAGCGAGACCCGCAATGCCCGCGGATGTACGCCCGCCTGCACCTGCAATATTGACTGATATCAATATGCGGCATCGCCACGCAGAGAAAATTGCGATTCGACACTACAGGAACTGAAGATGGGCAAACTCGAAGTCGTCCTCTGCAATCCCGTTCGCACCGCGATCGGTACGTATGGCGGTGCGCTCAAGGACACGACTGCGCCCACGCTCGGCGCGGCGGCGATTCGCGAGGTGCTGAAACGCGCCGCACTCGCGCCGGACAAGGTCGAAGCCGTGGTGCTGGGCAACGTCGTGCAGGCGGGCGTGAAGATGAA
>MEQQ01000113.1:226-3023 GCA_001770285.1 Betaproteobacteria bacterium RBG_16_66_20 | reverse complement strand
GGGCTTCCGGTGCAGGTCCCGGCGCTCACCGTCAACCGCGTCTGCGGCTCGGGGGCGCAGGGCGTCGTCAACGCCGCGCTCGAGATCTGGTCGGGAATGATCAACTGCGCGATCGCCGGGGGCATGGAGAACATGGACCAGGCGCCCTACCTGATGTACGGCGGTCGCTGGGGCTACCGCATGGGCAATGCGCAGATCTACGACGCGATGCTGCACGACGGATTGAATGATGCGTTCAGCGGCCAGCACTCCGGCTGGCATACCGAGGACCTGGTCGCGAAATACGGCGTCACGCGCGCCGACCAGGACCGCTGGGCACTGCGCACGCAGCAACGTTTCGGCGCGGCGCAGGCGGCCGGAAATTTCAAGGAGGAGATCGTCGCTTTCGAAATGCCAGGCCGCAAAGGCCCGGTCGTGTTCGACAAGGACGAGCATAACCGGCCGGACACCACGGCCGATACGCTCGCCAAGCTGAAGCCCGCGTTCCGCAAGGACGGCACCATCACCGCCGGCAATGCGCCCGGGCTGAACAGCGGCGCGGCGGCGATGATCGTCGCCGAGCGCGGCTGGGCCGAGAACAACGGTCTCAAGGCGATGGCGCGGCTGGTCTCCTACGGCGTCGCCGCGGTCGAGCCGGGAATGTTCGGCATCGGGCCGGTGGCGGCGGTGCGCCAGGCGCTCGAGCGCGCGGGCTGGAAGATTGGCGATGTGCAGCGCATCGAGATCAACGAGGCGTTTGCGGCGATCGCGCTCGCCTGCCTGCGCGAGCTGAAGCTGGCCGAGGATGTCGTGAACGTGGAAGGCGGCGCCATCGCGCACGGCCATCCGATCGGCGCCACCGGCGCGATTCTCGCCACGCGGTTGATCCACTCGATGCGGCGCGACGGCTTGAAGCGCGGCGTGGTGACGCTCTGCATCGGCGGCGGGCAGGGGATCGCGCTGGCGCTCGAAGCCGTGTGACGATCGCGCGCACGTTCGCAGCGCTGATTCTGGCGCTGTTTGCGTTCGCTGCCGTAGCCCAGCCGCGGGAGCAGGTCGAGGCCTACCTCTTCTGGGGGGCCGGCTGTCCGCATTGCGAGCGCGCGATCGATTTTCTCAAGCGGCTCGAAGCCGAGGAGCCGCGGCTGCGGGTGCACTACCTCGAGGTGACGCGCGACGCCGCGAACCGCAGGGCGTTCGCTGCCGTCGTCGAGAAAATCGCGCTCGAGGATCCCGCGGTGCCGCTCACCCTGGTGGGCGATGCGGCGATGGTCGGCTATGCGAGCGACGAGACGAGCGGCGCCGAGCTCCGGCGCATGATCGGGTATTGCCTCGCGCGCGGCTGCCCGGACACGGTCGGCCCGATGCTGCAGCCGCTCGCAGGCGCCGGTGCCGGTGCGGCACGCGGACTCCCCACCGTCCCGCAAAGAGTCATTCCGCGGGAGGTTTCCGTTCCGTTCATCGGCGTGTTCGCCATCGCAGACCTTTCGCTGCCGGTTCTGACGATCGTGCTGGGGGCGCTCGACGGCTTCAACCCCTGCGCGATGTGGGTGCTCGTGTTCCTGATCGGCCTGCTGGTCGGCATGCAGGACCGCATCCGCATGTGGACGCTCGGCACGGCGTTCATCGCCGGATCGGCGCTGGTGTACTTCCTCTTCATGGCGGCGTGGCTCAATTTCCTGCTCTTCATGGGCGCGGTGGTCTGGGTGCGCGCTGCCGTCGCGGTCGTCGCACTGGGCGGCGGCTTCTACTACCTGCGCGAGTATTTCCGGAACCCCGATGCGGCATGCCCGGTGACCGCGCCGCAGGCGCGCCGGCGCGTCTTCGAGAGCCTGCACAAGCTTGCGACCGAGAGCCGCTTCTGGCTCGCGCTCCTCGGCATCATGGCGCTCGCCTTCGCCGTGAACCTGGTCGAGCTGCTCTGCTCGGCGGGCATCCCCGCGGTGTACACGCAGGTGCTCGCCTTGAGCAATCTGCCCGCGTGGCAGTACTACGCCTATCTCGCGCTCTACATCCTCGTGTTCATGCTGGATGACCTGTTCGTGTTCGTGGTGGCGATGAAGACCCTGCAAATCACGGGCGTCACGGCGGACTATTCGCGCTTTTCGCACCTCGCTGGCGGGATCGTATTGCTGACGATAGGCGCGTTGCTCCTGCTGCGTCCGGAATGGTTGATGTTCGGATGAAGGGTGAGGATGAAAACACTGCCGTGACGCCATCCCCACTCACCGAACGCGCGCGGATGGTGCTGAGGGCGCGCGAGGCGCCCGACGCGCGCAGGGCGGCGCGGGAGTTCCTCGCCCAGGCGGGCCGCGAGACGGCGTTCCAGCTGGAGGCCTGCGTGAATTGCGGCCAGTGCGCCGGGGCCTGCCACTTTTATCTCGTCACTCGCGATCCATCTGCTCAGCGTTGAGCTGCTGTTCGTCTGGCTGCCGTTCGGCAAGCTGGCTCACACATTCCTGGTGTTCATTTCGCGCGGGGTCAGCGGGGCCGCGTCGGCGCGCAAAGGAGCCGCCATTTGAAATCGTCGCGGCATGCCACGCGGGTCATCGGCTGACGTAGCGAATCGAAGTGCGGCCGCGAGGCCCGGACGGGTCGCCTGTAGAGTGAAACAAATTGTTACCAAGCTCCGATTCGGAAACCGGAGGATACAATTTCTAGGATTGTCATGCGGCGCATGTGGTGAAATCAGTACCGATGACTGCCACGACAATCCAATTTGCAGAGGAAATCTGAGATGAAACGTTCACATAAGCTTGCTGCGGGGTTCATTGCTTCCCTGGGTTTCGCCCTCGCCGCGGCCGCCGTATATGCCCAC
>MEQQ01000113.1:0-137 GCA_001770285.1 Betaproteobacteria bacterium RBG_16_66_20 | reverse complement strand
GATGGCCGGCGGCCCGATGATGGGCGGACGGATGCAGCATGACGAAGCGTTCGCCGCCGACATGCGCCTTGTGCACGAGATGCTCGCGTACAACGAACGCATTCAACGCATGGTGACCAACCTGCCCAATGGCATCA
>MEQQ01000112.1 GCA_001770285.1 Betaproteobacteria bacterium RBG_16_66_20 | reverse complement strand
CGTAGGCGCGTTCGGGGTCGTTGCTCGCGGGGTCCCAGGCGCGCATTCCGAATCCGGCGAGGTTCAGCAGGTGCAACATCCTGGGCATGGTGCTCTGCCGGATCAGCGCCGAGTCAGGCTGGTAGAGCAGGTTGTCGAGCAGCACCGGCTGCCCGAGGTAGAGGAGCGCGCGGCACATGGCGCTAGGCTTTGGGCGGTCTGATTTCTTCCAGCCGGTCGGTGGCCGGCGGCGGCGTGCGCGAGAGCGCGGAAATTTCGTCGCGCAGCGCGGGCGTCATGTCGATTTTCACGGCGTTGAGCGAATCCTGCAGCTGCTCGAGGTTGCGCGCGCCGATGATGGGCGCGGTGATCGCGGGGTGCGCGCCGACCCAGGCGACCGCGGTGCTGACGGGGTGCAGGCCCCTCTGCCTGCAGAACGCGACGAACTTTTCGGCGACTTCGAACATCCATGGTTCGCCGTAGCGCGCCTGGTACATCTTGTTGGACTTGAGGCGCCCGGAAGCGTCGCCGTGATTTCCCCCGTATTT
The DNA here is from genome assembly GCA_001770285.1 of Betaproteobacteria bacterium RBG_16_66_20. Classification (GTDB taxonomy): domain Bacteria; phylum Pseudomonadota; class Gammaproteobacteria; order Burkholderiales; family SG8-39; genus RBG-16-66-20. Next base: position 5,951 of record MEQQ01000112.1, on the reverse strand, counting down.
TCCGGATAACAGGCCGGCGGCGACGGGGCTGTAGGCAATGACGCCGATGCCGTTGGCTTGCGCCATCGGCAGCAGCTCGACCTCGGCCTGGCGCTTGACCAGGTTGTACATCGGCTGGATCAGCTGCAGCCGCGCCCAGTCGTTGCGCTCCTGGATGTCCACCGCGCGCTGCGTCTGCCAGGCCGACCAGTTGCTGAGCGCGGGGTAGAGGACCTTGCCGGAGCGCACCAGGTCTTCCAGCGCGCGCACGGATTCCTCTAGCGGGGTGCGCTTGTCGTAGTGATGCAGGAACAGCACCTCCACGCGGTCGGTCTGCAGGCGCTTCAGGCTCGCCTCCACCGCGCGCGTCACGTGCCGGCGCGAGGTGCCGCGCGCGTTGATGTCCTCGCCGGTGGGGTTGAAGCACTTGGTGATGATGACGAGTTCCTCGCGCTGGCCCTTCATCAGCCGGCCGAGGATCTCCTCGGACTTGCCCTTCGCGTACTGGTCGGCGCTGTCGAAGAAATTGATGCCCGCCTCCCGACACGCCTTGTACATTGCCGCGGAGGCGGCTTCATCGGCGTCGCCGCCGAAGGACATGGTGCCGTAGCAGAGTTCGGAGACTTTGACGCCGCTGCGGCCGAGAGGTTTGAAATTCATGCGCGAACTCTACCTCGGTTTCACCCAGGTTTCGGACCACGCGAGGCAGGCGCTGGTCGAATCGCGCTCGCCGCGCTTCTCGTTCCACGGCGTGCCGGCGGCGACCTTGCCGTTTAGGGCGATCCGCGCGCTACGCGCGGGGAAAAAAGTGCTGAAGACCCCTATCGGGCGGTTGGCCGACCCCGGCGGCATGGTGAGCACGAACGGCGCGATGAAATCTTCCCACGACAGCAGGACCTCGGCGTCCTTCGCCGTCACCAGTTCGGCGGCCCGGGAATCGATGCCGCCGGATCGGGTGAACACCGCCTGCGCGACCGGCGTGTTCGCGTCCGCGAACGCCGGGTAGAGCAGAGATTCGATTTCCTTCTGCAGCCAGCGCGCCACCGGGGCGTTGTCGGACCAGATTTTCACGGCACCGTCGGTGAGCTTGCTTTGCATGAAGAGGGCGTGCCCGGCGCCCGCGGGACACCACAGCACGCGCCAGTGGCTGACGCGGTCGGTCTGCGTCTTGCCGCCGTCGGGGCTGAAACGGATGAACGAGTTCTCCCCGGTCATCAGGACGTCATTCGGGTCTACGGGTGATGCGGCCATGGTGTTCCTCCTTGATGAAACCAAGAATACTGGAAACTTCCAGGATAATTGCGAAATGTCCGCCGTTACAGCCGTCGATTGCTAGTTCCCATGGATACTCCGGTAATCCGGCACGGCGCGGTGCGCATCTTTTTCGGCGAGAAATCCGGCAAGTATCCCGACGGCAACCAGGTCACGGTGCGCGGCGCGGACACGCTGGCCGCGTTCGACACGCCGCTCGTCGCCAACCGGCTCGGCGGCGAGCTGCTCGATGCGGACCTGGTGGTGCTCGGCCACGTGCACGAGGACCACATGGCGGGGCTGCACCGCCTGCGGCATGCGCCGCTCTACGTGCACGAAGCGGATGTGGCGGCCGCACGCAGCTGGCAGGGCCTCGCGCGGCACTACGGCTACGCGCCAGCCGTTCTCGGCGGCATGAAGGCGAAAATCGAGCGCGAGTTCCACTATGCGCCGCGTCCCGACGCGCAGGCCTACAAGGACGGCGCCTCCTGGGACCTCGGCGGCGGCGTGACGGTGCGCGCCATCCACATGCCCGGCCATACCAGCGGCCATTGCGTGCTGCTGGTGGAACCGGGCGGCATCGCGTTCATCGGCGACATCGACCTTTCATCGTTCGGGCCGTACTACGGCGATGCGACCTCGAGCCTCGCCGATTTCCGGCGCACGCTCGCCGGCGTGCGGGACATACCGGCGAAGGTGTGGGTCACCTCGCACCACAAGGGCGTGATCACGGACAGGGAAACGTTCCTTGTCCTGCTGAAGGCGTTCGCTTCGCGGCTCGATGTACGAGAAGAAGCCATCGCGCAGCATCTCCGGCGGCATCCCTCGACGCTCGCCGAACTCGTGGCGCACCGCTTCGTCTATCCGAGGGACCTCGACGACCTGTACTACGCGGACGCGGAGCGCCGCACCATCGAGCAGCACCTCGAGTCGCTTGCGCGTGCCGGCCGCGCGAAACAGGAAGATGCGGCCGAAGGCGGGCGCTGGCGGATGGCCCGCCCGGGGTAGTGGTGATTATGCTTGACCGCAGTCAAGAATCCCTTCCCCGCCGCTCGCGGATAATCGCAATGTGAAAAACGGCGGCAAAGGCAGGTTCGGCCTCAAGGGCCGCGGCGTCGAGCCGAAGGCGCGCGAGGAGGTGCGTGCGCTGCTCGAGGAAGCGCGCCGGGCTAGCGGCGTGGAACCGCGCCGCCGCGACCTGCTGATCGAGAACCTGCACCGCATCCAGGACCGCTATGGCCATCTGTCCGCGGCGCGCCTCGCGGCGCTGGCCGAGGAGATGCGCCTGTCGCAGGCCGAGGTCTACGAAGTCGCGACCTTCTACCACCACCTCGACGTGGTGAAGGAAGGCGAGTCGGCACCTGCGGCGATCACCGTGCGAGTTTGCGATTCCCTTTCCTGCGAATTGGCGGGCGCGAAGGAATTGCTGCAGCAGCTTCCCGCGGTCCTCGGCGAGAACGTCCGGGTGCTGCATGCGCCCTGCGTGGGGCGTTGCGAATCCGCTCCAGTGGCGATCGTTGGGCAGAATCCGATACTGAATGCTTCTGTTTCTGCAGTAGAAAAGGCAGTTGCGGCGAAGCAAACCCGTTGCCCGGAAACCTCCTATGTCGATTTCAATGGATACACGAAAAACCGCGGCTACCGGCTGATCGCTGATTGCCTCGCGGGCAAACGCACGCGCGAGGAGATCACGAAGATCATGGAGGATTCGGCGCTGCGCGGCCTGGGCGGCGCGGGATTCCCCGCCGGCCGCAAATGGAGAATCGTCGCCGCCGAACCCGCGCCGCGCCTGATGGCGCTCAACATCGACGAGGGCGAGCCGGGCACCTTCAAGGACCGCTGGTACCTCGAGCGCGACCCGCACCGCTTCCTCGAAGGCATGCTGGTTGCGGCGTGGTGCGCGGGCGTTGGGGAGATCTACATCTATCTGCGCGATGAGTACGCCGGTTGCCGGGCGATTCTTGAAAAAGAGCTTTTAAAGCTCAAGACCGGGGCGAAATTTCCCTTGCCGCCCATTCACCTGCGCCGCGGCGCCGGGGCATACATCTGCGGCGAAGAGTCGGCGATGATCGAATCCATCGAGGGCAGGCGCGGCATGCCGCGCCTGCGCCCGCCGTACGTCGCCCAAGTGGGCCTGTTCGGCTATCCGACGCTAGAGCACAACATGGAAACCGTCTACTGGGTGCGCGAGATCGCCGAAAAGGGCGGCGCCTGGTTTTCCTCGCAGGGCAGGAACGGCAGGAAAGGCCTGCGTTCATTCTCGGTTTCGGGGCGGGTGAAAAAACCCGGCGTGCACCTCGCGCCTGCCGGCATCACGATACGGCAATTGATCGATGAATATTGCGGCGGCATGCTCGAGGGCCACCCGTTCTACGCCTATCTTCCGGGGGGCGCCTCGGGCGGGATCCTGCCCGCGAGCATGGGTGACATCCCGCTCGACTTCGACACCTTGCAGCCGCATGGCTGCTTCATCGGTTCCGCGGCAGTGATAATTCTTTCCGATAAAGACAAGGCTTCAGACGCAGCGAAAAACCTGATGAAATTTTTCAGGGACGAGTCCTGCGGCCAGTGCACCCCCTGCCGCGTGGGCACCGCCAAGGCGCTGGAGCTCATGGATGCGAAGCAATGGGACCAGCCGCTGCTCACGGAACTCTCGCAGGCCATGATGGATGCCTCGATCTGCGGCCTGGGCCAGGCGGCGCCGAACCCTGCGCTCAGCGTCATGAAGTACTTCCCCGGCGAAGTTCGCTAATGGGGGCAGGGTGATGGAGCGTGTCAGCTCAAAGCAACTCGCGACGCTGCCGATCGAGTTCAAGCTCAACGGCAAGACCGTCGTAGGGCGCCCGGACGAGCTCATCATCGAGACGGCGCGCCGGAACGGCATCGCCATCCCGCATCTGTGCTATTCGCCCACGCTGCGCCCCGACGGTAACTGCCGCGCCTGCGTAATAGAAATAAAGGGCGAAAGAGCGCTGGCGCCCTCCTGCTGCCGCTATCCCGCGCAGGGCATGGAAGTCACTACCGACAGCGTGCGCGCGCTGGCCTCGCAGAAAATGATTCTGGAATTGCTGTTGAGCGATTTTCCGGACCGGACCTACCGTCCCGATTCGGAACTCCATATCTGGGCGGAAAAACTGAAGCTTGGAAAGCCCAGATTCCCGGCGCGGCATCAGCCCAAGGCAGACCTCTCCCATCCCGGCATTGCAGTGAACCTCGATGCCTGCATCCAGTGCACGCGCTGCCTGCGAGCCTGCCGCGAGGAGCAGGTCAACGACGTCATAGGCTATGCATGGCGGGGCGCGGAATCGAAGATCGTATTCGACCAGGACGACCCGATGGGCGCCTCGACCTGCGTCGCCTGCGGCGAGTGCGTGCAGGCCTGCCCCACCGGCGCGCTGATGCCTGCGCGCGAGGCGGGGATGGAGGCGGTGGACAAGAAAGTGGATTCCGTCTGCCCGTTCTGCGGCGTCGGCTGCCAGCTCACCTATCACGTGCAAAAGAGCAGCAACACCATCAAGTTCGTCAGCGGCCGCGACGGCCCGTCGAACCACGGACGCCTGTGCGTCAAGGGCCGCTACGGCTTCGACTACGTGCAGCATCCGCAGCGGCTTACCAGGCCTCTGATAAGAAAAGAAGGAATAAGAAAGACCGCTCATTTCACCGTCGATCCGGCCAACTGGTCGGCGGCGTTCCGCGAGGCCAGCTGGGAGGAAGCGCTTGAATTGGCTGCTTCGGGCCTCCGAAAAATAAAGGAGCAGGACCGCTTTGCGCTGGCCGGTTTCGGTTCCGCCAAGGGCTCCAACGAGGAGGCCTATCTATTCCAGAAGCTGGTGCGCACGGGATTCGGCCAGAACAACGTCGACCACTGCACGCGCCTGTGCCATGCGTCCTCGGTCGCCGCGCTGCTCGAAGGCGTCGGCTCGGGCGCGGTTTCCAACCAGGTGAGCGACGTGATGAACGCCGAAGTGGTGTTCGTCATCGGCGCCAATCCCACCGTCAACCATCCGGTCGCCGCCACCTGGATGAAGAACGCGGCGAACAACGGTGTGAAGCTGATCGTCGCCGACCCGCGCCGCACCGAGCTCGCGCGCCACGCCGCCTACTTCCTGCAGTTCAACGCCGACACCGACGTGGCGCTGCTCAACGCCATCATCCATACGATCATCGACGAAGACCTGGTAGACAAGAAATTTGTCGCGGACAGGACGAGCGGCTTTGATGCGCTGAAGGAAAACGCGAAGAATTACTCACCGGAGAAAATGGCGCCGATCTGCGGCATCCCGGCGAAGACGATCCGCGAAGTGGCGCGCCTTTTCGCGACCTCCAGGGGCTCGATGATCCTGTGGGGCATGGGGATCTCGCAGCATGTGCACGGCACCGACAACGCGCGCTGCCTGATCGCGCTGTCGCTGATGACCGGGCAGGTGGGTCGCGCGGGCACCGGGCTGCATCCGCTGCGTGGCCAGAACAATGTGCAGGGCGCCTCCGACTCGGGGCTGATCCCGATGATGTTCCCGGACTACCAGCGCGTGGACAACCCGGAAGCCGGCCAGCGCTTCGAGGCCCTGTGGGGAACGAAGCTCGAGAGCAAGCCGGGCCTCACCGTGGTCGAGATCATGCGCGAGGCCGATGCCGGCCGCATCCGCGGCATGTACATCATGGGCGAGAACCCGGCGATGTCCGATCCGGACGCGGATCACGCGCGCGCCGCGATGGCCAAG
>MEQQ01000111.1 GCA_001770285.1 Betaproteobacteria bacterium RBG_16_66_20 | reverse complement strand
GCCGGAACTCTGCTGCTGCACGCCGAACAGGGCCTGGGCGACACGCTGCAGTTCGTGCGCTTTGCGCAATTGGCGGCGGTACGCTGCGGCACGGTGCTCCTGCAGTGCCAGCCGCAGATCGCCGGGATCCTGCGCTCAGTGCGCGGCTTGTCGCGCGTGATTGCGCGCGGCGAGCCGTTGCCCGCGTTCGATGCGCATCTGCCGCTGATGAGCTTGCCGCGCATCTTTCGCACCACCCTGGACCGCATTCCTTGGGACGGCCCGTATGTCCACGCGGCGCCGCGGCGCGTCGCTGCCTGGCGCGGCATGCTCGCACCGCAGGCGCGACTCCACGTCGGGCTGGTCTGGGCCGGACGGCCGGATTACTGGGACGACCGCAAGCGCTCGATCAGCCTTGACATGCTCGCGCCGCTGGCGGCGCCCGGCATCGCGTTCTACAACCTGCAGTGGGGGGGCGAGGCGGCGGCGCAGGCCGCAGCGCCGCCGGCCGGAATGCGCATGGTCGATTTCGGCGACAGGATCCGCGATTTTTCGGAAACCGCGGCGCTGGTCCGCTGCCTCGATGTCGTCATCGCCGTGGACACCGCCATGTCGCACCTGGCCGGGGCGATGGGCGCCAGAACCTGGGTGCTCCTGCCGCAGGCGCCGGAATGGCGCTGGCTGCTCGAGCGCGAGGACAGCCCCTGGTATCCGGCGACGCGGCTGTTCCGGCAGGATGTCGACGGCGACTGGAGCGGCCCGATCCGCCGCATCGCCGCCGCGCTCGCCGGACTCAAGTCCTGAGGACCAGCAAGCCCTTCAGATAATCCCCTTCGGGAAAATTGAGCGCGACCGGATGGTCGGCGGCGGCGCCGAAGCGCTCGACGATCCTCGCGTCCACGCCGGCATCCACCGCGGCGCCCGCGACGATCGACTGGAACAGCTCCGCCGAGACGCCGCCCGAGCAGGAAAAGGTGGCCAGCAATCCGCCCGGGGCAAGCAGCTTCAGCGCCATCAGGTTGATGTCCTTGTAGGCGCGCGCCGCGTTTTTCGCCTGCGCCGCGGTGGGCGCGAACTTGGGCGGGTCGAGCACCACCAGATCGAAGCGCCGCCCGCGGTCGCGCAGCAAGCGCTGGTAGCTGAATACATCGGCTTTCTCGAACACGATCCGCGAGGAATCGAGCGGGTTGGCCGCCAGATTTTCCCTGGCGACCTCGAGGGCCTCGGCGGAACTTTCCACCGCCGTCACATGCTTGGCGCCTCCGGCGAGTGCCGCGAGCGAGAAACCGCCGGTGTAGCTGAACGCGTCCAGCACCTCGCGCCCTTCGGCGAGCGCGCGCACGCGCTGCCGGTTCTCGCGCTGGTCGAGGAAGAAGCCGGTCTTCTGGCCCGCCTCGACGTCGACGCGGAAATTCAGGCCGTGCTCGATGATCGGGCAGCGCCTGGCTTCACGATTGCCCCGGGCAAAACCTGCCCTGGGTTCCAGGCCTTCCAGCGCCCGCACTTCCGCGTCCGAGCGCTCGTAGATCGCCTCGCAGCCGGTGGCGGCGGCGAGTGCGTCGAGGATCGCTTCGCGCCAGTGCTCGGCGCCCGCGGACAGGAACTGCGCCACCAGTACGTCGGCATACCGGTCCACCACCAGGCCGGGCAGCCCATCGGATTCCCCGTGCACCAGCCGCAAGGCGTTGGTGTGACGCGCGGCGGGCAGTGCGGCGCGAAGCCGGACTGCTTTAGCGATGCTGGTTTCGAAAAAAGCGCTCTTGATGGTGACGCCCGGATCAAAGCTCCAGACCCGGGCCCGGATCTGCGATTGCGGGCTGTAGGCGGCAAGCGCGAGCGTCTTGCCTTCGGCCGATTTCAGCAGCACCGTTTCGCCGCTGCCGGGACTGCCCGCGGTTACTCCTTCGACGCGCTCGACCGCGCCCGAGAAAATCCAGGGATGGCGGCGCTTGACCGACTTGTCGCGCCCCGCTTTCAGCACCAGCGTCTTCATTTCTTCCTCGCCCGCGGATGCGCGGCATCGTAGACCTTGGCGAGCGCCTGGAAATCGAGGTGCGTATATACCTGCGTGGTCGAGATGCTGGCGTGGCCGAGCATCTCCTGCACCGCGCGCAGGTCCTGCGAGGACTGCAGCACGTGGCTGGCGAAAGAATGGCGCAGCATGTGCGGATGCACCGCAGCGCCCAGCCCCCGGCGCTTGGCCCACGCGCGCAGCCTCGCCTGCACCGTCCCGGGCGCGATGCGCCTGCCGCGCGCGCCCACGAAAAGCGCGCGTTCCTGCGGCGCGGCGAGCAGCGCCCGCGCCTTGAGCCAGTCGCGCAACGCTTCGCGCGCGCGGCCGCCCACCGGAATCGTTCGCGTCTTCGCGCCCTTGCCGGTGACGGTGACTTCTCCGGCCTTGAGGTCCAGCTTTCCATCGTCGGCGTCCAGCGCGACCAGTTCTCCCAGTCGCAGGCCGGAGGAGTAGAGCAGCTCGAACATCGCGCGGTCGCGCGCGGCCGCGGCGGTCTCCGGCGCGGCGCTCTCAAGCAGCTGCTGCGCCTGCTCCACCGAGAGCGCCGTTGGCAGGTGGCGCGGTGATTTCGGCGCCCGCACGCCCTGCACCGGATTGGCGGGATAGCCGCGGTGGCGCGCAAGCCAGTGGTAGAGGCCGCGCCAGGCCGAGAGCGTCAGCGCGAGCGTCCTGCCGGAGAGCCCTGCGGCGTGCAGCCGCGCGGCGAAGCGCCGGATCTGCGCGGCGTCGAGATCACGCAGCGCGGTTTTTTCTTTCAGTTTGAACAGGACACTTACCGCGCGCGAGTAATTCGCGAGCGTGTGGCGCGAAAGACGACGTTGGTGCTCGAGCGTCTCGAGCCAGGCCTTGCCCAGCTCCGCGTCGTTCACCTCATCTTTCATGTACGCGCGGCAAGCGCGCCCGCAGTGAGCTCGCCGATGCGGCGCAGGTAGAGCGTGCCCATCTCGGAGAAAAAGCGCTTCGGGTCCTCGCTGCCGAGCGCGAGCAGGCCGATGGTGCGCGTCTGCCCCAGCGGCACCAGCGCCACCGAACGGATGTGCTCCTCGGCTTCGCGGAACCAGGGCAGGAAAGCGTTGCCCGCCGCCGGGCCGCATTGCGGCGCACCCATGGTCTCGGCCTTGTCGCGCAGCCCGGCCTCAACCGGCGAGCCTTCGAGGGTGCCGTCGAGAAGCGACTTGCCCCAGACGCGCAATGCGACGTGCGGCACGGCGAAGTCCTCGCGCAGGTGGAAGTAAAGCGCGTGCGCCGTGGAGGCAAAATCCTTGGCGCCGAGCAGCGCCAGCGACAGGCGGTGCACCTTTTCGCCGATGGCGTCGTTATCCTCGCCGAAACGCACGAACTCGCCGAGCTTGGCCTCCAGCAGCCGCACTTTTTCGCGCAACGACACGATCTGCCGCTCGGTGAGCGGGATCGCGCGCCCGCCGTGCGGATGCGGCACGTAGATCGACTCGAGCAGCTGCGGGTGCTGGTCGAAGAACTGGGGATTCGCCTTGAGGAACTGCGCGACGTCGTTTGCGTCCATGGGAGCCTTGTTTTCGGAACAGGGGAACCGAGGTTCCCCCGTTACCCTCTCCTTATATTTCGATCTCGCCTGCGAATACGCTTCCGGCGGGGCCCTTCATCCAGACGCCATTGTCGCCGCCCGCCCAAGACACGGTCAATGTGCCGCCGCGGGCCTGGACCGTGACCGGGGAGTCGAGCAGGCCGCGCAGAATGCCGGCAACCGCCGCTGCGCAGGCGCCGGTGCCGCAGGCGAGCGTCTCGCCCGCGCCGCGCTCCCAGACGCGCAGCGCGATGCGGTGGCGGTCGTGCACCTGCAGGTAGCCGGCGTTGACCCGGTTCGGGAAGCGGGGATGGTGCTCGAGCAGCGGACCCTGGGTCGTCACCGGCGCGCGCTCGATGTCGGCAACCACCTGGACCGCATGAGGGTTGCCCATGGAAAGGACAGCTATTTCTACCTTTTCATCTTTCAGGGTCAGGCTTTCCAGCAACGGCAAACCGATGTTCGGCGGCCCCATGTCCACGCTCACCTCGCCGTCGCCCTCCAGCCGCGGCACGATGACGCCGCCCAGAGTCTCGACCCGGATTTCGCGCTTCGCGGTGAGCCCCCGGGCGTGCACGAATTTCACGAAACAGCGCGCGCCGTTGCCGCACTGCTCGACCTCGCCGCCGTCGGCGTTGAAAATGCGGTAACGGAAGTCGGCGCCCGGCTTCGACGGCCGCTCCACCACGAGGATCTGGTCGCAGCCGATGCCGAAGTGACGGTCCGCAAGCTTCCGTACTTGCTCTTGCTTCAGTTCAAAGGCCCCGCCAGTAAAGTCAAAAACGACAAAATCGTTGCCCGCTCCTTCCATCTTGGTGAACGCGAGCTTCATCTAGAGCGCCGCCCGCAGCGCCTCGCACACGCGGCGCGCGCGCTGCTCTCCGAGATGCGGAAAAATCGGCAGCGAGAGCACCGTGCGCGCTGCTTCATCGGTCACCGGCAATTCGAGGCCGGCGCAATCCGCGGCGTACAGCGGCTGGCGATGCAGCGGCACCGGGTAATAGATCATCGAGGCGATCCCGGCCTCCTCGAGCGCCGCGCGCAGCGCGTCGCGCTTGTCGCTGCGCACCGTGAATTGATGCCATACGTGCATTCCTCGCCCGTTTTCAGCAGGAAGGATCAAAGACAGGTCTTTCAATACATTCCGATAAAGGCGAGACACTTCCGCGCGCGCGGCGTTGAAGCGCTCGAGGTGCCGGAGCTTCACGCGCAGGATCGCCGCCTGCAGTTCGTCCAGCCGGCTGTTGTAACCGAGGACTTCGTGCAGGTAGGCCTGGCGGCTGCCGTGATGGCGCAGCATCCGCAGCCGCTCGGCGTGGCGCGCGTCGCGCGCGGTGATCATCCCTGCGTCGCCCGCGGCGGCGAGGTTCTTGGTGGGGTAGAAGGAAAAGCAGCCGAAATCGCCCCAGCTCCCCGCCCGCCTGCCGTCGTAGTCGGCGCCAAGGGACTGCGCGCAGTCCTCGATCAGGACAAGCTTTTTCTCACGGCACAAGCGGGAAATCTCCTCGATCGCGGCACACTGCCCGTAGAGATGGACCACGATCACCGCGCGCGTGCGCGGCGTGAGGCTCTTTTCGAGCGCGCGCGGGTCAAGGCAGAAGCTGTGCGCATCGACGTCGGCGAACACCGGCCGCGCACCGGTGTACGAAACCGCTTCCGCAGTGGCGGCGAACGTGAACGCGGGCATCACCACGTCATCGCCCGAGCCGATCCCGGCGGCACGCAGCGGCAAGTGCAAGGCGTCGGTTCCCGAGTTGACCCCGACCGCGTGCGCCGCCCCGACGAAGGCCGCGATCTCCGATTCGAGCGCCGCGCCCTCGGGCCCGAGGATGTAGCGTCCGGAGGCGAGCACGCGGTGCACCGCAGCGTCGATCTGCGCGGCGAGCTCGCGGTATTCCGCCGCCGGATCGGCGATCGGGATGCGTTCGGTCTGGTTCATTTCGCCTCGGCGTGCTGCTGCAGTCGTCGGTTCACCAATTCTCCCACCTGAAGCGCGAGCGCGAGCGCCTGCCTGCCGTCCGCGCCGCTCACCTTCACCGGCGCGAGCGAGCGGACCGCGGCGACGAACTCGCGCGCCTGCGCGGCCAGCGCGTCGCCGGTTTCATGGACTTCGTCGGTCTCCTCGAGGGCGCCGTTCGCCTGCCTGACGTACCTCAGGCGCCCGCCCTGCAGGTCCGCCGACACGTACAGGCCCGGCTGGAATACCCGCAGCTTGCGCACCGGCGACTGGCTGACGCGGCTTGCCGACAGGTTGGCGACGCAGCCGTTGGCGAACTCGATGCGGGCATTCGCGATGTCGATGTCCTGCGTGAGCACGCGAAACCCGCTCGCGCTCAGCGCCACGACTTCGCTGCGCGCGAGCCCGAGGGCAAGATCGATGTCGTGGATCATGAGGTCGAGCACCACATCGACATCGGTGCCGCGCTGCTTGAACCCGGACAGGCGTTCCGCATCGATGAACAACGGCCTGTCCATCCGGGCGGCGAGCGCGCGGAATGCGATGTTGTGGCGCTCCACATGGCCCACCTGAAGCACCAGGCCGCGCTGCTTCGCCGCCGCGATCAGCGCGTCGGCCTCCGCCACGGTCCGGGTGATCGGCTTTTCGATCAGCACGTGCATGCCCGCCCCGAGGCAGGCGAGGGCGATTTCGCAATGCTGCGCGGTCGGCGTGGCGATCACCGCGGCGTCCACCTGCCCGAGGACCTGCCGGTAGTGCGCAAGCGCGGCACAGCCCAGTTGCTGCGCGAGCGGACCGGCGCGCCCCGGATCGCTGTCCACGACCGCGACAAGCTCGGCACCCTCGCAGGCGGCGAATTTCTCGGCGTGATAACGCCCCATATGGCCAACCCCGATAATCGCGGTGCGGATCTGCTTCATCTTCTTCCGTAACAGCGCGCCTCGCCTTGTCAGTAGAACCGGGCTTCGCCCTCGGGGCGGGTCTTGAAGCGCTTGTGCATCCAGAAATACTGCTCCCGCATCTCCGGCACGCGGCGCTCGATGTACTGGTTCATGCGGCGCGTATCGGCGAGCAGGTCCTCGGTCGGGAAATTGTCCCACGGCGGCTCGATGCGCAGCACATAACCTCCGCCCCCGGGAAGCATCCGCGTCACGCAGGGCAGGACCCTGGCGCCCGCGACCCGGGCGATGCGCGACAGGCCGGGAGCGGTCGCGGCGGCGACGCCGAAGAACGGAACGAAGAGCGTGCCGCGCGGCCCGTAGTCCTGGTCCGGAAGGTAGTAAAACGGCCGGCCCCCGCGCATCGCACCGAGCGTGGCCCGGATTCCTTCCTGGCGCGAAATCAGGCGCTGGTCACCGAAGCGGCTGCGGCCAAGTTTCAGCAGTTCGCCAAATTTTGGCTCTTTCTGCTTGGCGTACATCGAGACCATGTCCACTTCGCAGCAAAGGCGCGTGAAGCCGGCATCCAGCCCCACGAAGTGCGGCGCGAACAGGATCGCGGGCGCGCCACCCAGGGCGCGCAGGTGTTCCAGGCCCTCGATGCGCACCAGGCGCTCGATGCGCGCCCGCGGCGCCCACCAGAGCAGGGCGCGATCGACGAAACTGCGGCAGAAAACGCGGAAATGCGCCCTTGCCAATGCTTCCCTTTCGTCGCCCCTCATCGCCGGAAAGCATTTCTCGAGGTTGACGCGCGTGACCCGCCGCCGTTCCGGTATCAGCCAGAAGGCCAGCACGCCGACGATGTCGCCGATGATTGCAAGAACCCGGCAAGGCAAGAAATGCGCAACCCACAGCAGGGCGAAAATGATCCGGCTCACTTGGATTGCGCCGCCGACCGCGCCGTATTTTCAGGCGCGCCCTTGGGCTGCTTGTAGCGGTTGTAGCCCCAAAGGTACTGTCCCGGGCACTCGCGGATCAGGGCCTCGAGCGCGCGGTTCATGCGCCGCGTCCCGCTCTCGCCGGGCTCGGCCGCGGGCAGCGGTCTGACGTGCACCACGTAACCGGCGCCGCCGGGCAGGCGCTCGCCGAACGCGAGCAGGCAGACGCTGTCCGGGCGCGCAGCGAGCTTGGCCGCAAGCGTCATGGTGTAGGCGGGCCTGCCGAAGAACTCCACCCACTCCCCTTCGCCTTCGCCCGGAACCTGGTCGGGCAGAATGCCGACCGCTTCCTTGCGCGCGAGCGCCGCAAGCAGCTCGCGCACGCCCGAAAGATCGGCGCGCGCCAGGCGCACGTTGTCCTGGCCGCGCCCCTCCTCGATCATCGGTTGCAGCCACACGAGCTTGGGCGGCCGGTACAGCACGGTGATCGGGAACAACTCGGCGGCGACTTGTGCCGCGATCTCGAAACAGCCCAGGTGCGGCGTGAGAAACACGATCCCCTGACCGGCTGCGCGCGCCGCATCGACGTACTGCCTGCCGTCGATGCGCCGCACCAGCCCGGTGACCGCCGCACGCGGGCGCAACCATACCGCGGGAAGTTCGGCGAGCAATCGGCCGGCAGCCGCAATCGCCGCCCGCCGCGTGGCCGCATCGCGCAAGCCGGCGGTCTCCAGGTTGTCGCGCAGGTGGCGCCGGTAGGTGGGAGACAGCCCATACATTGCCCAACCGAGAAACGCGCCCATCGCGTGCAGAAACGCGAGCGGCAAGCGCGACGCGAGGCCCATCAGGAAGCGCGACATCTGGTATCCTTGCAGCCCCGATTTTCAGGCGATCTTGAAACAATCACATGAGCGATTTTCTTTTCACTTCCGAGTCGGTATCCGAAGGCCATCCGGACAAAGTCGCGGACCAGATTTCCGACGCGGTGCTCGACGCGATTCTAAAGCAGGACAAGACCTCGCGCGTCGCGGCCGAGACACTGGTCAAGGACAACCTGGTGGTGCTCGCGGGGGAAATCACCACCGGCGCACACGTGAACTACAACGAAGTCGCGCGCAATACCATCAACCGCATCGGCTACAACGACCCGAAGATCGGCTTCGACACCCACACCTGCACCGTGATCGTCGCCTACGGCGAGCAGTCCAAGGACATCGCGCAGGGCGTGGACGAGGGCAAGGGCCTCGACCTCGACCAGGGCGCGGGCGACCAGGGCCTGATGTTCGGCTACGCCTGCGACGAGACCCCGGGCCTGATGCCGCTGCCGATCTACCTCGCGCACCGGCTGGTCGAACGCCAGTCCGAAGTGCGGCGCGACGGGCGCCTGCCCTGGCTGCGGCCCGATGCCAAATCGCAGGTCACGATCAAGTACGTCAATGGTCGGCCGGATGGCATCGAGACCGTCGTGCTTTCCACCCAGCACGCGCCCGGCATGACGCACAAGCAGATCGAGGAAGCGGTGATCGAGACGGTGATCAAGCCGGTGCTGCCCAAGAACATGGTCAAGGGCAAGATCAAGTTCCTGGTCAATCCCACGGGCAGCTTCGAGATCGGCGGACCGAAGGGCGACTGCGGCCTCACCGGGCGCAAGATCATCGTCGATACTTATGGCGGCTCCGCGCCGCACGGCGGCGGCGCGTTCTCCGGCAAGGATCCCTCCAAGGTGGACCGCTCTGCCGCGTATGCCGCGCGTTACGTCGCGAAGAACATCGTCGCGGCCGGACTCGCCTCCAAGTGCCTGGTGCAGGTTTCTTACGCCATCGGGGTCGCGCAGCCGACCAGCGTCATGGTGACCACGCAAGGCACCGGCAAGCTGTCGGACGAAAAACTGTCGCAACTGGTGCTGCAGCATTTCGACTTGCGGCCCAAGGGGATCGTGCAGATGCTGGACCTGCTGCGGCCGATCTACGAGAAAACCGCCGCCTACGGCCACTTCGGGCGCGACGAGCCCGAGTTCACCTGGGAAGCGACCGACAAGGCGCTGGCGCTAAAACAGGCGGCCTGAAGCTTCATTCCCGCACCGGCTGCAGCCAGCCGTTCGCGGTTCCGTTTTCCCGCATCTGCTCGCATTGCTGAGGTGAGAGCCGGGTGTTTCCCGGCGCGGTGTCCTCATACATGAGGTTGCCCGGCTCATCCGGGTGTTCGCCCGAATCCATGAGCAGGTGCGCGAGTTCATGCGCCAGCGCGACCGGCAGATCGCGCGATTTTTCCGTCAGCCATACCGTGCCCGCCAGCTCGGGCCGCGTCCTCGTGTTGCCGCGGCCGAAGGCTTCGCCCTCGAACGCGGGCCGGTTGCGCGTGTCGCGCACGAAGAACACCGCCGGCTTCGCGGGCTGGAGCCGGCGCAGGAGTTGCCGCGCGACCGGGGTGAACAGATCGCGCAGTTCGGGCTCGCCGCCCTCGAGCTCGCGAAGCTCGGCGCGCGCAAGGCGAACGCCGCACTGTGCGAGCAACGGCGCCGCAGCGCGCGCCGCCTCCAGTATCCTGGACGGCTTCCACGCCGTGTCGCGAAACGCAAACAGAACCAGCGCCAGCCGGTGGGACGCGGGCATGCCGGCGCCATAGGGCAGGTCGCCTTCGCCCAGCGTCAGGGTCCCGGCGAGGCGCAGTTGCGCGGCGGATTCGGCGTGCGCCGCCAGGGAAACGGCGATCAGGACGGCGGCGAGACAGCGCGCCACAACCGCCTGCCGGATAGCGCTTGGCCTAGCCCCAGACCCACCAGGCGCCGAGCGCGCCGCCGATCGGCAAGGCAAGGCCGAACATGATCATGCTGCGCATCCGGCTGCGGTGGTTGGAGTCCCATTCGACCTTTTTGGCGACCCTCTTGGAGCGTTCCGCGACCTCGCGGGTGATCGCAATGTACTCGAAGATGATGAGAACCGCCGCAAGAGCGGCGCCAATCAAGAGGCCTTTCAGCGCGATGTGCATGGGTGGTCCGCTCTTTTCACGGCAAGTGCCGAGGAAGCGAGTCTAACGCAGCTCGGGCCGGGCCACGAGCAGCGCCGCGCCGCGCCACACCTGGACCCAGGCACCCCTGAACGGCGCCTGGTACTCGGGCCCGGCAGCGCCTTTTGCGTCGTGCCGGCTCCGCTCGATCGTGATGACCTGCCCAGACGGATGCGCCGCGACCCAGTCTTTCACCTGCGGCGGATCGAGGATTTCGATCGGCGCGCGCAGCCGCCCGGCGAAGTTGTACTGCGCGTGGTATTTCCCCAGGTGCGCCAGGGGCAGCCGCCGCTCCTGGAGCCGGGCCAGGTGCCGCGCCGCAGGACCGGGATCGCCGTAGGGAACGAACGCGGGAATCACGCCGCCGCCCACCACCGCCACCGCGGCGAGCATCGCGAACGCGAGCGCGCGCAGCTGCGTCATGGTGTCCTTGCGCAGGAAAAACAGCAGGGCGGGCGCGGCGAGCGCGGCAAGCACGATCGGCCACAGGGGTATCTCCCCGGCCCACTCGGGCAGTTTCATTGCCGCCGGCCGCGTGCGCAGATAGGCGAGAAACGCGGGCAGCGCGAGAAAACCGGTCATCGGCGGCAGCATTTCCCACCAGCGCGCAGGCGCCGTCGCCTTGCCGAGCGCGTGGCCGGCAAGCAGTGCGAATGCGGGCAGGAACGGCACCAGGTACTTCGCCTGCTTGCCGCTCACGAGCGAAAAACCGATCAGGGTGAGCAGCAGCCA
>MEQQ01000110.1:8254-11024 GCA_001770285.1 Betaproteobacteria bacterium RBG_16_66_20 | reverse complement strand
GAGCGGGATACTATGCAAGGAACCGCTGTTTGGATGAAACTTCACAACCATACCGCCAGGACAACCAAAAAAATCTTCGACCAATTCGCAAGTGGGGAAGACTACGGATTCAACAAAACCGTAGTCCCTGTTAAGTTGGCCAGGTATGGTCAAGAGCAACTTGTATCCAGATCCCAAGCAAAGCGATTACTGGCCAGAGTAGAGGTTTTTAAAATCGTTATTTTCGATTTCCGCGAAGTTCCTTCAATCGGACAAGCGTTCGCTGACGAGATTTTCCGGGTGTTTGCTAATAGGCACCCGGAAATTATCCTAAGTGCGGTTCATGCCAATTCCGAGGTAAAACGAATGATTGAAAGGGCGCGAAGTGGGGGCGCTGTAGAAGAACCCCCGCCTACCTCCGTTTCTTAGCTACCTGCCTCTTCTTACCTCCCGCGCGGCCTAGGGACATAACAGCGGGGTTCTTGATCCCTACAGCCGAAGTCTCGGGTAGCTGGCCGATGGCCTGGGCGGTGATGTAGGCGGCCAGTTGGTTTATGTCCTTCTTCGGTTTTTTTGATCGTTTCTGCATCGTGCGAGTATGGCATGGCATCATGCCTGTGAATAACTTTGTAACAGCCTAACTGACCCACTACCAGGGCTTAAGCACATGTATCGAACCCTGAAACTCGACATAAAAGGCGCCATCGCCATCGTTACGCTCAACCGTCCCGAATCCCGCAATGCGATGTCGGCGCAACTGATGCGCGAGATGATCGCGTGCGCCGCGCGCATCGCCGCCCGAGGCGACGTCGATGTCGCCATCGTGCGGGGCAGCGGCGGCTGCTTTTCGGCGGGCGCGGACCTGAAGGATACGCGCCGCTGGGGCAATGCCGCACTGCCGCTGGAGGCGCAGCGGGAGATCGCGGTGCTCGGCTATCGCATGGCGCGCGCCTGGGAGGAACTGCCGCAGATCACGCTCGCCGCGATCGAGGGCTATGCCATCGGCGGCGGGCTCGCGCTCGCCGCGGCGCTCGACTGGCGCGTGATGGCCAGGAACGCCTTCGTCTCGCTTCCGGAAATCGCGCTCGGCATTCCGCTCACCTGGGGCACCATCCCGCGCCTAGTCAACCTGCTCGGCCCGGCGAGGGCAAAGCGCCTGACCATCCTCTGCGAGCGGGTGCCGGCGGAGGAAGCGCTGGCGCTGGGCCTCGCGGATTTTCTCGCGCCGCCGGGCAAGGCGCTCAAGGCGGCGCGCGGCGTCGCCGCCCAGGTGCTCGCGCTGCCGCGCAATTCGGTGCGCATGAGCAAGGAATCGGTGAACGCCTACGCCAGCATCGGCGCCCACGCGGCGAGCCACATGGCGCACGACCAGGTGCAGCTGGCGGCGGCAAGCCCGGAGGCGAAGGCGGCGCGCGAAGCGTTCGCGCTTCGGCGCGAGCGAAACGCTTCGCTCAGGCGGCGCGCGGGCACCACTCCGGCACGATCCCGGGTGCGCCGCGCGCGCTGACAAAGGCCGCGTCGACGCCCAGCCCCGGCGCCCAGGCGAGGCGCTTGCCGCAATACAGCAGCGGCAGGCGCTCGCGCTCCCAGGGCGGCACGCCGGCTTCCTGGAACAGGTTCTTGAGCGTGCGGCTCGGCCGGCGCGCATCGGGCCGCAGGCGCTCGCCACCGGAACGCAGCCTCACGTGGAAGGCGTGCTTTTGCAGCAGGCTGCTGTCGATGCCCTGTCCGCGGACACGGCGGAAGCGCAGCTCGCCGCCGAGCGCGGACAACGGCAATTTGGACTCTCCGTTCCAGGTCTGCGGCTTGAATGCCGGCGATCTGCTTTTTTCTTTTGCAAGGAAAATCTTTTTCCTGTAACGGCGAAAAACGACACCGTCGTGCTGGATCGCGCCGCTCGCTGAGCCGAGCTGCTTCAACATCTCCACGAGTTTGGCCTCGCTGGGCGCGCGCAGGCCCCTCTCCTTCAGGTAGGCGCGCAGCATTGCGCGCGCGTCGAGCCCCGCGCCGGCGAAGTGGCGCGCGGCGCGCGCGAGGCTCTCGCGCCAGCGCGGGAATCTCGATTCGAGCAGCGGACCGACGCGCCTGCGGATGAAATTGCGCGTCAGCGCCTCGTCGGCGTTGGACTCGTCCTCGATCCACGCCAGCCGGTGCTGGGCGGCGTAGGCGCGGATTGCGCGGCGCGGCACCCCGAGCAGCGGCCGCAGCAGAAGCTTGCGGCCCAGCCTGCCCAGCGCCGGCATGCCGCTCGCGCCTTCCAGCCCGGCGCCGCGCAGCAGGTTGAAGAGCACGGTTTCCGCCTGGTCGTCGAGATGATGCGCCAGCGCAATCGCGTCAGCGCGAACGCTCGCCAGGGCTGCGCGGCGCGCTGCACGCGCCGCCGCCTCGAGGCCACGGCCTTGTTTTTGAACGTTCACGCGAACTGCCCTGAACGGAACCTCCCATTCCAGGCAAAGCATGGAACAGAATTTCTGCCAATCGTTGGCGTTGGGACTCAACCCATGATTGACGTGAATTGCCGAGAGCCGGTAGCCGAACGCCGGGGCGAGCGCGTGCAGGAGGTGCAGCAGGACCACCGAATCGACGCCGCCCGACAGGCCGGCAGCGACGCGCTTGCCGCGCAGGCCGCCCGCTTGGGCGAGAAGGGACTTCGCCGACGCGACGACCGTAGCGTCAGCGCTCGGCGGTTTCCTTGAAGCGGCCATAGGCCATCAGCCGCTCGAGGCGTTCCTCGACCAGCTCTTTCGATTTCTTGTCCTGCAGCTGCCTGAGCGCCTCGGTGAGCGCCTTC
>MEQQ01000110.1:0-8189 GCA_001770285.1 Betaproteobacteria bacterium RBG_16_66_20 | reverse complement strand
GTCGATGAGCCCGAGCGTTTTCAGGCGGCCGGCGGTGATGCCGAGCGTCTCGGCCGCCTCGGGCGCCTTGTCCGCGCTCTTCCAGAGGATCGAAGCGCAGCCCTCGGGCGAGATCACGGAATAGGTCGCGTATTGCAGCATCAGCGTCACGTCGCCTACCGCGATCGCGAGCGCGCCGCCCGAGCCGCCCTCGCCGATGATGCTGACGATGATCGGCGTCTTCAGGCTCGCCATCGCGTAGAGGTTGCGCCCGATGGCCTCGGACTGGCCCCGTTCCTCGGCGTCGATTCCCGGATAGGCGCCCGGCGTATCCACGAAGGTGAACACCGGCAGCGAGAATTTCTCGGCGATCTGCATCAGCCTCAGCGCCTTGCGATAGCCCTCGGGGCGCGGCATGCCGAAATTGCGCAGGATCTTTTCCTTGGTGTCGCGGCCCTTCTGGTGGCCGAGCACCATGCAGGGCACGCCGTCGAAGCGCGCCAGGCCGCCCACGATCGAAGCGTCCTCGCCGAACACGCGGTCGCCGTGCAGCTCCTCGAAGCCGCTGAACATCATGCCGATGAAATCGAGCGCATAGGGCCGCTGCGGATGGCGCGCCACCTGCGCCACCTGCCAGGGGGTGAGCTTGGCGTAGATCTCCTTGGAGAGCGCCTGGCTCTTCTTCGTCAGCCGCTGGATCTCCTCGGAGATGTCGACCGCGGAGTCGTCCTGCGCGTAGCGCAGTTCGTCGATCCGGCCCTCCAGCTCGGCCACCGGCTGCTCGAAGTCGAGGAATACCGTCTTCATGGGCGTCAGTATTCTACCGGCAGCGGATCGAGCGAGCGCCAGAGGTACCAGGTCGCGACCGAACGCCAGGGACTCCAGGTGGCACCCAGCCTGGCGACGGTTTTCGCCGATACGTCCCGCTTGAAATACGCGAGGCGGACCGCCTTGCGCAGTCCCAGGTCGTCCACCGGAAATACGTCGGGCCGCAGCAGGTTGAATATCAGGAACATCTCGGCGGTCCAGCGGCCGATGCCGCGCACCTGCACCAGGTCGGCGATCACTTCCTCGTCGCTCATCTGCGGCCAGCGGTGGACCTGCACCGCGCCATCGGCGAAGCGCAGCGCGAGGTCGGATATGTATTCGGCCTTGCGCGCCGAAAGACCGCAGGCTCTCAGATCGGTGCGTTTCACTTGCAGAACCTGCTTCGGTTCCAGCGCCGGAACCAGGACCGCAAACCTGTTCCATACGCTCTGCGCCGCCTTGACGGAGATCTGCTGGCCGACGATCGCGCGCGCCAGGGTGTGGAACGGCTCGCCGCGCGGCGCGAGGTGCACGCGCGGATGGCGGCGGATGATCCGCGCCATCACGGGATCGCGGCGAGCGAGCGAGCGCTTGGCGCGGTCCCAGTATTCAGGCTTCATTCAGGGGAAGATTCAAGAGGAGATTTTGCGGTTTCATCCTGACGACGTCGTTTTCGTCAACCGCCAGCGCCAGGTAGACCGGCCTGCCGGCGATGTCGCGGCGCATCTCGCCAGGCTCGGCAAATTCCATGCGGAACAGGGCGAGAATGCGGCGCATGCGCCCGGCATCCACCTCCTCGCCCGACCAGAGGGAATTGAGGATCGCAGTGGATTCGGCATCCAGGCCGATGTGCCAGGCCCAGCGGAGTTCCTCGATGTTTCTGATGGGTTTTATATGAATTTCAACATTCAAAAAATGAAAGATCCAAGCTTCCATGACGCGGCAGAACGCGTCCAGCGCGGCGCGGCCGAAGGTCACGCTGATCACGGTGTCGTAGCGCGACTCCCGCTCCCAGTACAGCGCCGCATTGGCGCGGTCGAGGACGTCGAGGTTCGCTTTCGCCGTCGCGCCCTGCGCTTCGACGATCAGGCGCCCGAGACCGCCGTATTGCGAGCCCGAGGCGTGCATCTGGACCGTTTCCAGGTCGGCGAGCAGCGCATGGCCGTCCTGGATGGTCGCCTTCTGCTCGCGGAAGAACAGTTCCGCGGCGCGCAGCTGCAGCGGATCGGCGGCGGCGTCCAGGATATTGCGCAGGACCACGTGCGCCATCTGTTCGATGAACAGCGGCGGCAGGTCCACATGGCCCCTGAACAGGTTCATGTAGCAGCCTTCCACGCTGCCGGCCGCGAGCAGCCGGTCCCTGAATTTCAGGACCATCCTGTAGTTGTCGCGTGCGTCGGCGTCGAGGATCGAAGCGAGACCTGTTTCGGGAATTTCCAGTTCCGGATCTTCCATCAGGGCGGCGTGAAGCCGCCGCTCTGCCTCGCAGGACTCCTCGAGCGGATGGATCTCCGGCCTCAGATAATAGGCGCGCAGAAAATCAGCTGTGACCCGCAGCCTGCCCGCGGCGTCCCGCTCGAGCAGGTGGAAGCCGCTGTTACGCCAGAAATCAGGCAGGGGCGAGAACCAGGCGGGAGTGCGCCGCCACGTGCTGCTTCAGGAACTCCATCTGGTCGGCGAGTATCCGGCGGTTCGTCAGGATCAGGTACTCGGCCTTGTTCGGCACGTATGGCAGGTAGCGCAGCTCCATCCGGGCTTCCTCGGGAAGCCGGTTGCGTTTCTGGCCGTTGCACTGGCGGCAGGCGGTGACCACGTTCATCCAGGTGTCGCGCCCGCCGCGCGACAGCGGCCGGATATGGTCGCGCGTCAGGCGGAAGAAGCTGAACTCGCCCGCGCAGAAGGCGCAGGTGTGCCGGTCGCGACGGAACAGCTCGCGGTTGTTGAGCGGCGGCACCTGGTTGAAGCCCTTGGCCGCCAGCGCCTTGCCCTTGATCGCGATGATCGAATGCGCGGTGATGCTCGAGCGCTCGCCGGTCATGCGCGAGACCCCGCCGTAGAACGTGAAGGTCTCCTCGCCCATGGTCCAGGACACAAGGTTCTTGGCGTAGTAGAAGCACGCCTGCTGCCAGCTGATCCAGCGGTGCGGCACACCGTGGTTGTCGAGCGAAAGGATGAGTGGTCCGTCCATGGTCGTATCAGGGTTAGGCGGCAGATTTTGCCAATTCGGATGGGGCTTGGCAATGCCCGGAAAAACAAAGGGCTGCGAGGCAAACCTCACAGCCCGTCAAAACAGCGGGCAGCGCGGCCGGCTAGCGCTCGCCGACGGCGTCCTTGAAGCCCTGTCCCGCGGCGAATGCCGGGACGGTCTTGGCGTTGATCTTGATCTCCTTGCCGCTGGCCGGACTGCGGCCGGCCCGTGCCTTGCGCTTGCGCGGCAGGAAGGTCCCGAACCCGACCACGGTGACGCGGTTGCCCTTGGCGACGCTGGTTACGATGGCATCGAAGATGGCGTTGACCGCTTCACCTGCCGCGGTCTTGCTCAGATTGCCGGCGCGCGCCGCGGCATGAACGAGATCCGATTTCGTAACAACGGATGACATGCGCTCTCCCTCTTTCCGGTTCCACCTGCGCCGCGCATGCGCGCGTCGCAAATGAGCGTGCATCATATCGGCATCGGTTCACGAATACAATCGCCGCAACGGATTTTTTCGCGCCAATGCGGATTTTGTCCTGATCGTTGAATTATTTTTATTATTTTTAGTATGAATCCCGGCACCTTGCCCGCGCTCCTCGCGCAACGCCTGAACACCGCCGCGCCGGCGCTGATCGATCGCGGCCGGCCGGTCTCATTCCGCGAACTCGCCGCAGAGAGCCGCCGCGTAGCACGCGGCCTGCAGCAACTCGGCGTGCGCGCGGGCGATTGCGTCGCGCTCTGGCTGCCGAACGTGCCCGCCTGGCTGGCGAGCTTCCTTGCCTGCGCGCAGCTTGGCGCGGTCGCGGTGTCGGTCAACACGCGCTTCCGCAGCCATGAACTCGCCGACATCCTGCAGCGCTCGCGCTCGCGGGTGCTGCTGTTCTGGCCCGGATTCAAGGGGATAGACTTTTCCGGGATTCTCGGCAACTGCGATCCGCAGGCACTCGAGCATCTCCAGTCGGTCGTCATCTATGACGAAGCCGGGGCGAATCCGCCTGGAGCGCTGCTTGGCAAGGCCGCGCTTTCATATATGTTGCTTTCTGGCGGCGCCCCGCTGCTGCAAGACGATGCGGCCCCCGGTGCGGGCTGCGCGATCTTCACGACCTCAGGCACGACCAAGGCGCCGAAGTTCGTGCTGCACGACCAACGCACCGTAATCAGGCACGCAATGGATGTTGTTAAAGCATTTTCTATCGATTCCGATGCCGCCATGCTGCTTGCACCACCGTTGTGCGGTGTGTACGGTTTTTGCAGCGCCATGGCGTCGCTCGCCGCCGGCCGCCCGCTGCTCATGGCGCCAACCTGGAACGCGGAGCAGGCTGTGCGCGACATCGTTGCGCACCGCGTCACGCACATCAACGGCACCGACGAGGCGGCCGCCCAGCTTCTGGATATTGCCGGGGCCTCATTTTCGAGCACGCGTTTCTTCGGCTACGCCGCGTTCAACCCGGCGCAGGGCGACATCGTCCGGCGCGCAGACGCGCGCGGCCTCAAGCTCGTCGGCCTCTACGGCGCCAGCGAGATCCAGGCACTGTTCGCGCGCCAGGACGAGCGCGCGGCGGTGGCGGAACGAATGCTCGCCGGCGGCCTCCCGGTGAGCCCTGCGGCTCGCGTGCGCGCGCGCGATCCTGCGTCGGGTGAAATCCAGCCGCACGGCGCGCCGGGTGAACTGGAATTTCTCGCGCCCTCGAGCCGCATGGCCGGCTACCACGGCAATCCCGAAGCCACCCGGGAGGCGCTCACCGGCGACGGCTACTACCGTTCGGGGGACCTGGGTTACACGCTCGCGGACGGGCGGTTCGTGTTCCTGACGCGGATCGGCGACGCGCTGCGGCTGGGCGGCTTCCTGGTCAGCCCGATGGAAATCGAGGCGGTGGTTCAGGATGCGCCGGGCATCGCTGCCTGCCAGGTCGTCGGCGTACCGCGGGCCGGGGGACCGGTTCCGGTGGCGTTCGTCGTGCTGCAGCATGGCGCGGTTCTGGATGAAGCGGCGGCCATCGCGCACGTTGCCTCCCGGCTCGCACGCTACAAGGTGCCCCTGCGCGTGATCCCGGTGGATGCGTTCCCGGTCACCCCGGGCGCCAATGCGACCAAGATCCAGAAGGGCAAGCTGCGCGAGATGGCTGAGGCACTGCTAAACTAGACTTTCTCAAGGAGGAGGAGAAATTCATGATCACGATCCGTAAACTCGCGCTGGCCGCTGCCGTAGGCGCCGCGCTCGCATTACCTGTACGGGCCCAGACCACCCTCACGTTTTCGTCCTGGGTGCCGCCGACTCACCACCTGACGATCTGGCAGGTGAACTGGGCTGCGGACGTCGAGAAGGCGACCAACGGTCGCGTCAAATTCCAGTCACTGCCGAAGCATCCGTCGGCGGCTCCCGGCACTTTCGACGCCGTAAAAGACGGCCTGATGGACCTGTCCTACGTCACCGCCAGCTACACGCCGGCGCGCCACGTGCTGCCGCTGATGGCGGAGCTGCCCGGCGCGGGGGCGACCGCGGAGATCAATTCGGTCGCATTCAGCCGCATCCACTGGAAGCATTTCCACAAGGTCGGCGAATACAACGGCGTCAAACTGCTCGCCGTGTGGACGCACGGCCCGGGCCAGATGTTCAACACCAAGCGCGCGATCAACAGCCTCGCCGACCTGAAAGGCATGAAGATCCGGACTGGCGGCGGCATCGCCGAGAAGTTCGGCAACCTGCTTGGCGCCTCGGCCTTCGTCAAGCCCGCACCGGAGTCCTACGAGCTGCTGGCCTCGGGCGTGGCCGACGGGGTGTTCTTCCCGCTCGAGTCCGTTATCTCGTTCAAGCTGGACAAGGTGCTCAAGAACGCCACCGTCTTCCCGGGCGGATTCTACAGCTCCTCGTTCGGCTTTTTCATGAACCAGGACAAGTGGAACAAGCTCTCGAAGCAGGATCAGGACATCATCGAGAAATTCGGCTACGAATACGCCGCGCGCTCGAACGGCAAGTCCTGGGACACCGCCGACCAGATCGGCCTCGCGGCCCTGCAGAAGGCCGCGGTGAAGATCGACACCGCCAGTCCGGCGTTCGTCAAGGAAGTCATGGCGAAGGCCAAGCAACTGGACGACGAGTGGATCAAGGGCGCCAATGCCAAGGGCGTGGACGGCGCCAAGGTCCTGGCCGAGTTCCGCGCGGAACTGAAGAAGGTCGCCGCGGGCAAGTAATCCCGGCCAGAGGAGCCACGGAGGGCGCGGCACAAGACCGCGCCCTCCTTGTTTATGAACTCGCCTGCGCACAAGGCCGAGCACAAGTGGGAACGCCCGTTCGATGCGCTGCTGGGCATCGCCTCGGCAGCCATCCTGCTGTGCATGATGCTGCTGACCTTCGTCGACGTCGTGGCGCGCTATCTGTTCAACTTCCCGCTGCGCGGCGGCTTCGAGGTCACCGAACTGATGCTGTTGGTGCTGATCTTCGCCGGCCTGCCGCTGGTGTCGCACGCCGACGAGCACGTGACCATGGATTTCATCGACCGCATGCTGCCGCCGCGCGCCCTGCGCCTGCTGGTGCGCGCGGCGCACGCGGTCTGCGCGGCGGTGATGTTGTTCCTCGCCTGGCAGGTCTGGATCAAGGCGGGCAAGATCGCCGGCTACGGCGATACCACCGACGTGCTCAAGATCCTGGTCGGCCCCTTCGTCTATTTCATGGCCGCGATGATCCTGCTCACCGGCCTGGTACACCTGTACAAGATTTTCCTGCCCGGCGAGGCGCGCACCTCGCAGGCGACCACTTGACCAGTCGCGTGGTCCGCATCCCGGCATGACCGAAGCCCTCGTCGGTCTGCTCGCAATGCTGGTGCTCGCGTTGGTGCGGATCCCGATCGCGCTCTCGATGGGCATCGTCGGCATCGTCGGCTACGCCTACATGCGCGACTGGACCTGGGGCGCGGCCTTCGCCACTGCGCAGACCAAGATCTACGAGACCGGCCGCAACTACACCCTGTCGGTGGTGCCCCTGTTCATCCTGATGGGCAATTTCGTCACCCGCGCCGGCATGTCGCAGGAACTGTTCCGCTGTGCCTACTCCTTCATCGGGCACCTGAGAGGGGGACTGGCGATGGCGACCATCGTCGCCTGCGGCGGCTTCGGCGCCATCTGCGGCTCCTCGATCGCCACTGCGGCGACCTTCGCCAAGGTGGCGTATCCGTCGATGAAGAAATACGGTTATTCGGATGCGCTCGCCACCGGCGCCATCGCCGCCGGCGGCACGCTCGGCATCCTGATCCCGCCCTCGACCATCATGGTCATCTACGGGATCATGACCGGGACCAACATCGGCAAGCTCTTCGCCGCCGGCATCCTGCCAGGCGTTCTCGCCGTTTCCCTGCTGTGCCTGGCGGTGCAGTACGTCACCTGGCGCGACCCGAAGGCCGGCCCGCGCGGCGAGCGGCTCAGCTGGCGCGAGCGCTTCGCGACCCTGGACGGCGTTGTCTGGTTTGCCGCGTTGGCCGTCGCACTGCTCGCCGCAGTGCAATTCGAAGCGCTGGAAGGCGACGATGCCGCCATCCTCGGCGCCTTCGCGGTGTTCGCCCTGTCGCTCATCTACAAGGGGGTAACCAGCGTGATCGCGCTGTTCACGCTGGTGATGGGCGGCATTTACGGCGGCGTGTTCACCGCCACCGAGGGCGCCGGGGTCGGCGCCACCGGCGCCCTGGTGTTCGCACTGGCGCGCCGCGCGCTCGACTGGAAGGCGCTCTATGAGGCATTGGTCGAGAGTGCGCGCACCACTTCGATGCTGTTCCTGATCCTGATCGGGGCGCTGATGTTCGCGGAGTTCGTGAACATCACCACGATGCCGAATGACCTGACCGCGTTCGTGACCAAATTTCAGGTCCATCCGGTTCTCGTGGTGGCGGCGATCATGGCGATCTACGTGATCCTCGGCACGGCGATGGAGGAGCTCTCGATGATCCTCCTTACCGTGCCGGTGTTCTTCCCCCTGATCGTGCACCTGGGCCTCGACCCGGTCTGGTTCGGCGTCCTGATCGTGGTGGTGGTCGAAATCGGCCTGATCAGCCCGCCGGTGGGGATGAACCTGTTCGTGCTCTCGACGCTATTGCCCCAGGTGCCGACGCGCACCGTGTTCCGCGGCGTGCTGCCTTTTTTCACCATGGACTGCGTCCGGCTCGCGATCCTGATCGCCGTGCCGTCGATCTCGCTCTACCTGCCGAGCCTGATGAAGTAG
>MEQQ01000109.1:22432-27441 GCA_001770285.1 Betaproteobacteria bacterium RBG_16_66_20 | reverse complement strand
GGATTCGACCGGCGATCCGACCTTCTGCACGCTCTGGACGCTTGCCGGATTGCCCGCGCTGTCGCTGCCGCTGTTGCGCGGATCGAACGGCATGCCGCTCGGAGTGCAGCTGGTGGGCCGGCGGCACTTCGACGCGCGGCTGCTGCGCACCGCGCGCTGGCTGGTCGGCGCCCTGGAACCTGGTTAAATACAGCGCAGGTCAGGGCGCGGCGGCGATCGCCCTGAGCACGCGCAGTTCTTCCTGCATGCGCGCGATTTCGCCGCGGTCGGCGAAGGCGAGCACCCAGTGCGTCAGGCTGCCGTCTACGCCGTGCACCATGCCGATCGAAAGCTCGACTTCCGCCGCCGCGCCGTCCTTGCGGCGCGCGCGCATCAGCAGCCGCGCGGGCGCTTCGTTGAACATGCCCGCGGCGGCCTCGTCCTCGGGAAACAGCAGCGTGATCACAGGCCGGCCGAGTACTTCGTTGGCGCGGTAGCCGAAGAACACCTCGAACGCGGGGTTGACGTAGGTGAGCGGCCGGCCCTTCGCGCTCGCGTCCGAGAGCGCCACCGGAAAACCGCAGGCCGCGAGCGCGGCGCGGCTGAGCGCGCTGTCCGAAAGCAGGCGCGCGAGCGCGGGTGCCGCAAGCGGTTTCCTGCCGCTGGGCAACTTGTCAGAAAGTGTCATCCGATACTTTTGCCACGGCCGGCCCCCCGTTACAAGAGGGGACTTGGCAAAAAACGGAGTAAATTCAGCGGGGTGTGACAAACCCCACAGATTTCAGGCGGCCTTGATGTGCCGAGCGGACAGTGAGTAGCAGGTTCTGCGCAGGCGGTTGAGGTCCGCGCGTTCGATTGCCTCGCGCAGGTAGCCCATGTTGCTGTCGATTTCGGTCTGGTAAAGGCTCGGTCCGTCGAAGTGCGCCTCGGCATAGCGGTCGGCCGCGCCGAGCTTGCGGTTGATGCGGTCGCGCGCGACGTACTCGTAGAAGCCGGGCGTCTTGTAGATCAGGTCCTCGGGCGAGGAATAGCGCACGATCTCGCGCCCGTCCGGCAGCATTTCGCGCGCAATCGAACCCAGCACGAACTCCTGGTACAGGAACTCGCGGCATTTCTCGAGGTACATGCGGTCCGACATCTGGCCGATCAGGTCTGCGGTGCCGACCATGTAGCCGAGCAGCCGGTCCTTCGGATCGGAGGTCTTGATGTCGTCCACGTCCATCTCGTAGCCGGTGAAATGCACCAGGCGGGAGGCGAGGTCCGCCTCGGGGCCGAAACCGATCCTCGGCAGGTAGCGGGAGAGGAAATCGGCGCTGCGGCTGACGTGTATCTTGGTGAACACGGCGCCGTTTTCGACGCCCGATTCGGAGACGCGCCGCATGTAGCCCGAATCGTGCAGCAGCGCGATCACCACGCCGAGCACCGCGCGGCGCGCCCCGAGTTGTTCGGCCCCGGGCTGCGCCCGGTCGTGGCCGTCGACCAGGCGCGCCATCGCCAGCGTCATGTCCAGCGTATGGCGCACATCGTGGTACAGCGTGTCGCAGGGGAGGTAGCCGGGGTAATTGCCCTCGAACAGCGCTTTCACGTCGTCAAAAGCGCGTGCCAGCGGCCGCAGCTCGGCGCCCGGGTAGCGGGCGCTGTAGAGCGCGATCACGGCGTCCCGGACCTGGTCAGCGTCTTCGACGTTGATCCGATTGGTGACGTCGTTCTGGTTGAGCCGCGCGTGCATTGAGGACCGTTAGCCAGGAATTATCCGTCCCGGTCCGGCCGGCCGGCAAGTGAATTTATCCCTTTGTCCTACAAATTCTCACGGCTAAAAAGCGGGAGCCGGCCGATAAGCCGGGTTCTGTGACGGGGAACCCTCCGAAAAGGGCCCCCCCGACAGCCATTCCTCTAGGCCCAGGATTGCTCCTAGGCTCAAGCCACCTACCCGCAAGCCCGACCGAGCCGGCCTCCAGTGCCGAGGTTGCCCTCGGTCACCATGCTTGCCTATTTGGTGTTGCTCCGGATGGAGGTTGCCGCGTTTCACCCCCAGCCTTGCGGCTGGGACTCGTCTCTGTGGCCCTGTTCGTCGCGTCGCCACGCCGGGTCGTTAGCCCGCATCCCGCTCTCTGGAGCCCGGACTTTCCTCTGCACCTTTCGGTGCAGCGACTGCCTGGCCGACTCCCGATAGCATTTTACCGCGCTGCAGCGGACGAAAGTACCGCTTATCGGCGTAAAACCCCGGTTGCCCGCCGCCGGGAAACCAGCCCGGATAACCGAATACCGGAAGCGGGGGCAGGTCGCGGGGCGACTTGCCTTCGGCGGCGAGCCATTGTGCGGCCTGGGCGTCGAGATCGCGCTCCGGATCGGCAAAAATGACTTTGCAGGTGATTCCGGGATGCGGCGCCAGCGCCTGTTCCAGGACCGCATGTCCGATCACGACGATGCGCAGATCGCGGTGGCGTTCGAGAAACAGTTCGGCCCATCGAGCCTGGCGGATCAGATTCGCGATCTCGACGCCGCACACCGCGATGGCCCCGCCTTCGTCGAAAATCGTAAGCATGTCCCGCAGCCGGCCGCGCCTGCCGCCGTTTGTCTCCCGCTCCCGCGGGATCTCGGCCGCGTGCATCGCGTTGATGCGCGCCTTGGTCTTCGGAAACGCGAGCCAGGCGAGCGCGTTGAACAGGTCGTGCCGGTTGTCCGCGCGCGTCTGCACCTGGCCGGTCTCGTAGACCTGGATTTCGTAATAGGGATCGGAAGTCGAGCGCGGAACGAACCGGATCGTCTTGCCGCCTTCGGTCCTGATGTTCGAATCGCCTGCCAGGCGGTTAAGGCTTGCGAGAGAAAAATCCTTCAACCGCCCGAGCCAGGGCCTGACCGGATCGAATATCGGATGCCTCAGACGAGCTTCCACGCAACGGTCTCGCCGGCGCGCAGCGGTACCAGTTGCTCGCCGCCGAAGGCCAGGGTCTGCGGCACGGTCCACTCCTCGCGCACCAGGGTGATGGTGTCTTGGTTCTGCGGCAGGCCGTAGAACTCGGCGCCGAAGCGGCTGGCGAAGCCTTCCAGCCTGGCCAGCGCGCCGGCTTCCTCGAAGGCGGCCGCGTAGAGCTCGATCGCGGCATGCGCGCTGTACACGCCGGCGCAGCCGCAGGCCGCTTCCTTGGCCGCGCGCGCGTGCGGCGCGCTGTCGGTGCCGAGGAAGAACTTGGGATTGCCCGAGGTCGCGGCCTCGACCAGCGCTTCGCGGTGCTCTTCGCGCTTGAGCACCGGCAGGCAGTAGTGGTGCGGGCGCAGGCCGCCGAGGAAAAGCGCGTTGCGATTGAGCAGCAGGTGGTGCGCGGTGATCGTCGCCGCGACGTTGGGGCCGGTGACTTCCACGTAATGCACGGCGTCGCGCGTGGTGATGTGCTCGAGCACCACCTTCATGCCCTGGAAGCGCTCGACGATCGGTCCAAGCACTTCGTCGATAAAGGCCTTCTCGCGGTCGAACACGTCGATCAGGGGATCGGTCACTTCGCCGTGGATCAGGAGCGGCAGGCCGAGCTGCTCCATCTTTTCCAGCGCCGCGAAGCAGCGCGAAATGCGCGTCACGCCCGCGTCCGAATGCGTGGTCGCGCCGGCCGGGTAAAGCTTGACACCCAGGACCCGCCCCGAGAGCTTGGCGCGCGCGATCTCCTCCGGCGGCGTGTCGTCGGTGAGGTAGAGCGTCATCAGGGGATCAAAGGTGGAACCCGGCGCCAGTTCGCCCAGGATGCGCTCGCGGTAATGCAGCGCCTGCTGCGTGGTGGTCACCGGCGGCTTCAGGTTCGGCATCACGATGGCGCGGCCGAACTGCCGCGCCGTGTCGGCAAGCACCGCGGCCATCGCCGGCCCGTCGCGCAGGTGCAAGTGCCAGTCGTCCGGGCGCGTGATGGTGAGCCGGTCCATGCGCCGATTCTACTTGGAGCCGCCTGCCGGCGGCCCCAGCGCCACCCGGTACAGCGCGTTCCTGGGCAGCCCCGTGATCCGCGCAGCAAGCTTTGCGGCATCGCTGGCCGGCATTTTCTCGAGAAGAATCTTGAACAGTCTCTCTCCCTCCGCAAGCCCGGCGGGTTTTTGTTCGCCGGGGCCGAGGACCAGCACGAATTCGCCCTGTTGCCGGTGCGGTCCCGCGGCCAGCCACCCCGGCGCCGCGGCGAGCGTCATGCGCGCGATTTCCTCGAACTTCTTGCTGACCTCTCGCGCAATGACC
Organism: Betaproteobacteria bacterium RBG_16_66_20; assembly: GCA_001770285.1. Lineage (GTDB taxonomy): Bacteria > Pseudomonadota > Gammaproteobacteria > Burkholderiales > SG8-39 > RBG-16-66-20. The sequence goes on along the minus strand of MEQQ01000109.1, from coordinate 23,246 downwards.
AGCTCGCGTTCCGGGCCGAAGCGCGCGAGCAGCGCCTCCACCGTCTCGAGTACCCGGTGCGGCGCTTCGTAAAGGATCACGGGCCAGGGCATGTCCAGGCCATCGAGGGATACGCTGCGCGCCTTCTTGCTCCCCCCGGGGAGGAAACCGGCGAACAGGAAACGGCCCGAGGCGAACCCGGCAGCCGAGTAGGCGGCGACGGCGGCATTCGGTCCCGGTACCGGTACCACGCGCAGGCCCTCGCGGTGCGCGGCCTCGACGAGTAGCGCGCCGGGGTCCGATACCCCCGGCGTACCGGCATCGCTCACCAGCGCGACATTGCTGCCCTCGCGCAACGCGCGCAGCAGTTTCTCGCCCGCCTGGCGCTCGTTGTGCGCGTGCAGCGCGACGGTGCGCGCCGAGATGCCGTGGTGCGCGAGCAGGGTGCGCGAAGTGCGGGTGTCCTCGCAGGCGACGATATCGGCCGCGCGCAGGACCTCGATCGAGCGGGGGCTCGAATCGGCCAGATTGCCGATCGGGGTGGCAACGACGTAGAGCGTTCCGGATGTGCGGGTCAAAGGCGGGGTCAACCTCGGGCGGTGGCGATCCGTTAAGGTGCCATGAACCGGGCCGGCGCGCGAGCCGAAGAACTGTGCGCGGAACTGTTGCGCAGGGCGGGCCTGCGGGTGCTGGCGCGCAACTGGCGCTGCCGCCACGGCGAAATCGACCTCGTGGCCGAGGAGGGCCGGACGCTGGTGTTCGCCGAAGTGCGTTACCGGCGCGACCAACGCTACGGCGGCGCCGCCGAGAGCGTCACCGCGGCCAAGCGCGCCCG
>MEQQ01000109.1:10697-22424 GCA_001770285.1 Betaproteobacteria bacterium RBG_16_66_20 | reverse complement strand
CCCGCCTGTACCTGGCGCGGCGCCCGGACGCGGAATGCAGGTTCGACGTGCTGCTGCTCGATGCGCTCGAGGCGAGCCGCGTGCAGTGGATCCGCAATGCCTTTACCGCGTAGCGTTCTTGCGCCGCTGCTTTTCTTCAGCCTGTGCGCGCCCGGACAGACTCCTTCGGTTCAGATTCTTGTGCAAAGCTCCCCGTTGGCGGGGTACCGCCATGGCGAAGCGGCGGCGGTCTGGCCGTTGCTGCGCTTCGGCGACCCGCTCGAGCTGGTGCGCGAGGCGCAGAACCCGAATGACGCGAACGCGGTGCGCGTCGATTGGCGCGGCCGCAAGCTCGGCTATGTGCCGCGGCGCGAGAATGCGGCGCTTGCCTGGGGCATGGATCGCGGCACGCCGCTGCGCGCGCGGGTCAGCCGCCTCGTCGAGCATCGCAACCGCGCGCGCCGCATCGAATTCGAGGTCTATCTGGAGTAGCCCTGGAAACGACGCCGCAATTCACGGTGTAAACTGCCGCGCATGGGACATGCCGAGCAGGGCGCATCGCTTGAAGCGCAGGTGGCGTCGCATTTTGCCGACAGCGCGCGGCTGAAACTCGATGCCGCGAAGCTGCTGTCGGCGCCGATCGCGCGCGGCATCGGCCTGATGGCCGCCGCGCTCAGGGCGGGCGGCAAGGTCCTCGCCTGCGGCAATGGCGGCTCCGCGGCAGACGCGCAGCACTTTGCCGCCGAACTGGTCAACCGCTTCGAGCGGGAGCGCGCGCCGCTCGCGGGGCTGGCACTCACTACCGATTCCTCGGCGCTCACGTCGATCGCGAACGATTACAGCTACGAGCAGGTGTTCGAGAAGCAGCTGCGCGCGCTGGGCCGCAAGGGCGACGTGTTGCTTGCGATTTCGACCAGCGGCAATTCCGGCAGCGTGGTTGCCGCCATGCAGGCGGCGCGCGAGCTGGGCGTCGCCGTGGTGGCGCTCACCGGCCGGGGCGGCGGAAAAATGGCGGAACATCTGGCGCCCGGCGATGTCCATGTGTGCGTGCCGCATGCGCGCACCATGCGGATACAGGAAGTGCATCTGCTGGTTCTACATTGCCTGTGCGATGGCATCGATACACAGCTTTTCGGAGACCAAAAATGATGAACAAAATCCGGATCCCGTCGATCCTGCTGCTCCTGGTCCTTCCCCTGCTCGCCCTCTCGCTGCAGGGTTGCGTCGAAATGGCGGTGGTGGGCGCGGGCGCCGCCGCGATGTCCGCCGTCGACCGGCGCACGACCGGGGCCCAGGTTGACGACGAGGGCATCGAGCTGCGCGCGACCAACCGCGTCAGCGAGCGTTTCGGCGACCGGGTCCACGTCAACATCACCTCGTTCAACCGCAGCGTGCTGGTCACCGGCGAGGTGCCGGACGAGAAGGCCAAGGCCGAGATCGGGAAGATCGTGACCGGCACGCCCAATGTGCGCAGCGTCACCAACGACCTGCAGGTCGCCGGCGGCTCGTCGTTTTCGTCGCGCGCCAGCGACGCCACCATCACGGGCAAGGTGAAGGCGCGCTTTCTCGACGCCAACAGGTTCAACACTTTGCTGGTAAAGGTCGTGACCGAGGCCTCGGTGGTCTACCTGATGGGCATCGTGACCGAGAGCGAGGCCGCGGCGGCGGTGGAAGTCGCGCGCACGACCGGCGGTGTGCGCAAGGTCGTAAAGGTATTCGAATATTGCAAGCCTGCCGACGCCATCTGCGCACCCTCCAAGGCGAAGGCCGAGGAACCCAAGAAGAGCGGGTCCTAGCCTGGGATTTGAGGAAAAAATAAAAGCGCCCGGGGACGCGGCGCGCTGGGCCGCGCAACTGGCCCGCCCGCTGGTGTTCACCAACGGCGTTTTCGACCTGCTGCACCGCGGCCACGTAACCTATCTCGCGCAGGCGCGCGAACTGGGCGCCGCGCTTCTGGTCGCGGTGAACAGCGACGCTTCGGCGCGCCGGCTGGGGAAAGGGGATGGACGCCCCGTCAATGCGCTCGAGGACCGCATGGCGCTCGTCGCCGCGCTCGGCGCGGTGGACGCGGTCACCTGGTTCGACGCCGATACCCCGGCGGCGCTGATCGAAGCGGTCCGCCCGGAGGTCCTCGCCAAGGGCGGCGACTGGGCGGTCGAGCAGATCGTCGGCGGCAAGGAGACGCTTGCGCGCGGCGGGCGCGTGGTATCGATCCCGTTCCAGCACCAGCGCTCGAGCACCTCTTTGCTCGAGAAAATCAGGAAATCCTGAGCTCGAAACAGAGCGCACCGGGCGTCGGGCACGCCAGGTAGGGACCGGTTTCCCGGAATCCGAGGTCGCGGTAGAGCGCGATCGCCGGCGCGAGCTTCGGCAGCGTATCGAGCAGCACGCGCGTATAGCTTCTTTTTCTTGCTTCTTCGATTGCTGCAAGGGCGAGGCGCCGCCCCAGGCCGCTGCCCCGGTAGCGCTCGCGCACGTACATCCGCTTGATTTCGCCGGTCCCGGCGTCAAGGCGCCGCAGCGCGACGCAGCCGGCTGCCGCATCCGCGTCGCGGGCTATCAGGAGCGCCCCTCCGGGCGGTGCATATTCCCCGGGAAGCGCGGCAAGTTCCTGGTCGAAGTTCTGGAAACACAGCGCCTCGGCGACCATGCCCGCGTATTCGCCGAATAGCGCGTGGACATCCGAGATGTCCCGCGGCGTGGCTGCCGGGGAGATAATTAGCACCAGAACATTCTACAATTCCGCTTCCCCGGGGTTTGCTTCGCGCATGCGCCTGCACCAGCTCAAGATCGATTTCGCCGCCGAACAGGACCGCCTGCTGATGCTGATCGCGGCGAGCGAGAAGGTCGAGGTGCGCATGTGGCTCACGCGCCGCTTCGTGAAGCTGCTGTGGCCGCTGCTGGTCAAGCTCGCCGAGGAAGCGAGCCCGCGCATCCGCACCCAGCCCAATCCCGAGGCGCGCAAGGCGCTGCTCAACATCGAGCACGAGCAGGCGGTGTCGAAGGCGAATTTCTCCAAGCCCTACGACGACAGCACGCGCGCCACGCCGCTCGGCGCCGAGCCGCTGCTGCTCGCGCGCATCCAGACCGGCCATGACCCGAACGGCCATCCGGTGCTCGCGATGCACCCGGCCGAAGGCCAGGGCGTGACGCTCACGCTCGACCCGGTGCTGTTGCACTCGGTGTGCCGCCTGCTGCAGGCGGCGGTGAAAAAGAGCGACTGGGACATGGAACTCAAGCTCCCCGGCGTCGAGCCGCAGGAAACCGCCGAGCGCGCACGTCGCACGATCAACTGAAGCGTGCGTTGAAATGAATCTCGCCGCATCGATCCAGGAGCGCGTCAAAGGCCTGCTGCCCGATTTGATGGGGATCAAATTCACCGACGTAACACCGGACAAGGTGATTGCGCAGCTCGCGGTGCGCCAGGACCTGTGCACCACTGGCGACAACCTGCACGGCGGCGCGATCATGGCGTTCGCCGATACGCTGGGCGCGGTGGCGGCGATCCTCAACATGCGGGAGGGTGCGCGCACCACGACGATCGAATCGAAAACCAATTTCATCGGCGGTGCAGCGTTGGGCACGCGCGTTATCGGCGAGTCGGTGCCGCTGCACAAGGGCCGCACCACGGTGGTCTGCCAGACCACCATCCGGTCGGAAGCCGGGAAGCTGGTCGCGCTGGTAACGCAGACGCAACTGGTCATAGCCCCGTGATTCCCCGGTAACGGGGATAATTAAAGGGTATAATTGAATTTCTTAGAATTCAAGGCATTACGTCATTAGTTCCGGTTTCGAAAAGCTAGGATTGATTCCGCCGCTGCTGCAAGCCGTGAAGGATCTCGGCTATGAGCAGCCGAGCCCCGTCCAGGAACAGGCGATTCCCCTCGTGCTCGAGGGCCGCGACCTCATGGCCGGCGCCCAGACCGGCACCGGCAAGACCGCCGCATTCGCGCTGCCGACGCTGCAGCGCCTCGCGCCGCACGCGAGCACTTCCCAGTCGCCGGCGCGCCATCCGATCCGCGTGCTGGTGCTCGCGCCGACGCGCGAGCTCGCGATCCAGGTCGAGGAAAGCTTCCGCGAATACGGCAAGTACCTGCCGCTGCGCACCGCGCTCGTGTACGGCGGGTCCGACATGAACGCGCAGATCGCGCAATTGCGGCGCGGCGTCGAGATTCTGGTCGCCACCCCCGGGCGGCTGCTCGACCACGTGCACAACAAGACGGTGATGTTCAACCAGGTCTCGGTCCTGATCCTGGACGAGGCCGACCGCATGCTCGACATGGGCTTCCTGCCCGACATCAAGCGCATCATCGCGCTGCTGCCGCCGGTACGGCAGAATCTGCTGTTCTCGGCCACGTTCCCCGACGAGATCCGCAATCTGACCAAAGCCCTGCTGAAGAATCCGGCCGAGGTGCAGGTCGGGGCGCGCAACGCGGCCGTGGACCTGGTGACCCACGTAGTTCACCCGGTGGCGCGCGAAAAGAAACGCGAGCTGCTTGCCTACCTGATCCAGACCAGGGGCCTCAAGCAGGTGCTGGTTTTCACCGGCACGCGCATCGGCGCCAACCGGCTGGCGCATCAGCTGAGGGCCAACCACATCCAGGTCGATGCGATCCACGGCGACAAGACGCAGGCCGAGCGCGAAGCGGCGCTGGAGGCGTTCAAGGAGGGCAAGACCACCGTACTGGTCGCCACCGACGTCGCCTCCCGGGGCCTGGACATCGAAAGCCTGCCGCAGGTGGTCAATTTCGACATTCCGCACTCGCCCGAGGACTACGTGCACCGCATCGGCCGCACTGGCCGGGCGGGGTTGACGGGCGAAGCGATCTCGCTGGTCGCGCCGGAGGATGCCGAAGCGCTCGCTGCGATCGAGAAACTCATCAAGATGAAGCTCGACCGCGTCCTGGTCCCGGGTTTCGCGACCGCCGGCACCGTGGCGACGCTGGTAAGCGGGGAGTCCGGAGAAGATGCACGCCGCCGCGGGGCCGGAGGCGCGGGCCGATCGCGACCGGGTTCGCAGCGCAGGTCGGAGCACCGGCCGCAGCAGAAACCCCAGTACAGGCCGCAGAACGGCGCGCAGAACGGCAGCCCGCAGCAGAGCCCTGCCCAGATTTCCCAGCCAAGGCCGCCGCAAAAACCGCACGATCCGATTTTCTCCAGGCCCTACGAGCCGGGGACCGCGCCCGCGGTGCCCAAGCCGGAGGAGACCGCCAACGCGCAGGCGAAACGCCGCGCGCGGCCGGTAGCGGCGCTGCTCGGCGGCTTGAAAAGAGCTTGAATTCCTAGAACGGCAGCGGCGATCGCAGGACCGTTGCCCTAGAAGGGCAACGGTGAATTCGGCTTCAGCGGCTGCAGGGCGCGGCGGAAGTCTTCCTGGATGCGCGCGAGGGCCTGCGGCGTATCTCCCTCGAAGCGCAGCACGATCACCGGCGAGGTGTTCGAAGCGCGCGCGAGGCCGAAGCCGTCATTGAACTCGGCGCGCACGCCGTCGATCGTCAGCACGCGGCTTGCCCCGGAGAACGGGCTCAGGCGCTGCAGCCGGGCGATGATCGCGTGCGGTTCGCCTTCGGCGAGCTTCCAGTTCAGCTCCGGGGTGCAGGGCGCATCCGGCAGGCTCTCCAGTGCCAGGTTCGGATCCACCTCCCCGGCAAGAATTTCCAGCAGACGCGCGCCGCAGTAGAGCGCATCGTCGAAGCCGTACCAGCGCTCCTTGAAAAAAATGTGGCCGGACATCTCGCCGGCGAGCGGGGCGCCGGTCGCCTTCAGCTTCGCCTTGATCAGCGAATGCCCGGTCTTCCAGATGAGCGGCCGTCCGCCATGCTGCTCGATCCAGGGTGCGAGCAGCCGCGTGCATTTCACGTCGTAGATGATTTCGGCGCCGGGATTGCGGGACAGCACGTCCCTGGCGTAGAGCATCAGCTGGCGGTCTGGAAAAATGATCTTGCCGCTTTTCGTGACCACGCCCAGCCGGTCGCCGTCGCCGTCGAAGGCGAGTCCGAGTTCGGCCTTTCCGGTTTTCAATTCCTCGATCAAATCCGCGAGATTCTCGGGCCGCGAGGGATCCGGATGGTGATTCGGGAAATTTCCATCCACCTCCGAAAACAGTTCGATCACATCGCAGCCCAGACGCCGGTAGAGGCGCGGCGCGACCACACCCGCGACGCCGTTGCCGCAGTCGATCGCGACCCTGAAGGGCCGCGCCAGCTTGACGTCGCCGGCGATGCGATCCACGTAGGCGTCGAGGAGGTCTTCACGGCTCCTTCTTCCGTCGCCGGAACTGAAGACGCCGCTTTCGACCCTTCGCCGCAGGGCCTGGATCTCGTCACCTGAGAGGGTGTCGTCCGCAACGACCATCTTGAGGCCGTTGTATTGCGCCGGGTTGTGGCTGCCGGTCACCATCACCGCGTTGCGGCAGCCCAGGTGGCGGGCGGCAAAATAGCTGACGGGCGTCGGCACGATCCCGAGTTCGATCACGTCGGCGCCCGCGGCGTTCAGTCCGTCCATCAGTGCGGCCGAAAGCGCCGGACCCGAGAGGCGCCCGTCGCGGCCCACGGCGAAAGCGGTCCTTCTTCCCGACCCCGGCGCCTCGCGCTCGCGGCCGAGCGTGCCAAGCGCGCGTCCGATCTCGCGCACCACCGCGGGCGTGAGCGTGCTCCCGGCAATGCCGCGGATGTCGTAGGTGCGGAAGATTTCTGCGGGGACGTTCATGGTGCCGAAAGAAAATCGAGGGCGCGTCGCGCCAGCCAGCGTCTGCGTCCGGGAAATCCGGCGTGGCCGCCGCTACGTGGAAATTCTAGCACCACGTTCGGCGGTACATCCCTGATCGCGTCCAATGCTGCAGCGGGCATGAACGGATCGTTGCGCGCGTTGAGCACCAGTGTCGGCACGCGGATCCGGCCGAGCCAGGGGCCGCTCGAGGCGCGCGCCCAATAGTCGTCTGCACCGAGGAATCCGTGCAGCGGTGCGGTGACGATGTCATCGAATTCCCAGAACGTGCGGGCCCGCTTCAGTCTCCCGGCATCGATGGCGATCTGTTTGCGGTGCAGCTTGGCGTAGGTCTTTGTCTTGAGCGTTCTCAGAAAGATCCGGGTGTAGATTTCCCTGCTCAGGCCGGCATCAAGTGCGCCGCCCGCAGCGGCAAGATCGAGCGGGGCGGAGATCGCGATCGCTTTGCGGACGACGGCGTCTTCGCCTTGTTCCCCCAGGTATTTCAGCAGCGCATTTCCGCCGAGCGAGATGCCGCAGCCATAAAGCATTCCGGTTCTTGCGGCAAGCGCTTCAAGTATCCAGGCAATTTCTTCGCTGTCCCCGGAGTGATAGGCGCGCGGCAGGCGGTTCAGTTCGCCCGAGCAGCCGCGGAAATGCGGTACCACGCAGCGCCAGCCGAGCGCGAGCGCCTGCGCCGCGATCACGCGCGCGTAGGGGCTGGCCGAACTCCCCTCGAGGCCGTGAAACAGCGCCAGTACCGGGCCGGCCGGGTTTTCGGACCGGCCTGCCCAGTCGAGGTCGATGAAGTCGCCGTCCGGGGTTTCCCATCGCTCGCGTCGATAGGAAACCTGCGGTGCCGGTGCAAGCGCGGCGTAAATGGTCTGCAGGTGCCCGCCCGGCAGCCACCAAGGGGCTTTATAGGAAGGCAAGGGGGCGCTTCAATGAAGGATTTTGGGTTCCGCGGGCGCGGCTTCCGCTGCCGGTGCCTGCGCGGGCGAGGCGTGATGCACGATCATGCGCCAGCCTGCAGCGGTGCGCAGGTAAACATTGGTCGCCACCATCGGCGGCCGCGGCCGCTGCTCGCCCGCGACGGTGATGCTTTCGTGCACGCTGTGCACCGCGAGCATCATTCCCGGGATGACCAGCTGCTGTGCGATCTGCACGCGCATGTTGGGCCCGCTGGAAAACATCTGGCGCCACACCTCGCGCACCTGTTCCTGGCCCGCGAGCCGCTGCCCCGCCGGGTGCACGCAGACGATGTCGTCGTCCTCGGACCACACCGCCATCATCGCCTCGAGGTCGCAGCGCTCGAGCGCCTCATAGAACGCATTCTCGGCGTCCTGGGCGGTGGGGAAGATTTTCGCGCTCATGACGAATGAACCGGGCCAGGCTCCGATTTCTTCATCTCTTCCAGCACCTGCGCGACCGAAATCTCCCTCATGCAGCGGAAATGCCCCAGCGGACATACGCGCGCGTAGCAGGGGCTGCACTCGATCTTCAGCCAGAGCACGCGGGCGGCGGCAGACATGGGCGGCGTGTGCTCGGGGCTGGATGAACCGAACAGCGCCACCTGGGGCGTGCCCGTGGCCGCGGCGACGTGCATCAGCCCGGAATCGTTGGTGACCACCGCCGCGGCCCCGGCGATGAGGTCGATCGCTTCATCGAGCGTCGTTTGTCCGACGAGGTTCTTGCCTGGAATTTGTTCTGCTTCCTTCTTGTCCGATGAAGATCCGAGCAAAACGATCTGGGAATCCAGCTTCGAAGCGAGTTCGCGGAAATGCGGCCAGCGCTTCGCGGGGCCGTACTCCGCGCCCGGGCAGAAAACCGTGTACCGGCCGGAGATGCCGAAGCGCGCTGAAGTTCTTGCCATTTTTTCCGGATCGAATCTCAAGCAAGGAAAAGGCAAAGGAAGTTCCGGTTCGATTCCCGGTTGCTCCGCGAGGCGCGCATAGTGGAGCGCCATGGCTTCGCGGCCGGTTGCTTTCCGGTAGGTGAGGTTCAGAAGCCCGTATCGCAACTCGCCCGCATAGCCGCTGCGCACGGGAATGTCCGCAAAAAAGGGGACCAGGGCGGACTTCCACGTATTGGGCAGCACGATGGCCTGGTCGAAGGCGCGCTGTTTCAGCCGGCGCCCGAGCCGCCAGCGCGCGCCGAGTTGCAGCGCGCCGTGGCGCAGGCCGGCTTCGATGACTTCGTCCACTTCGGCCATGCGCCTAGCGACCGGCGCCACCCAGGGCGGCGCGAGCACCTCGATCCGGGCGCCGGGAAGTTTCGCGCGCAAGCGGATGAGCAGCGGCTGCGCCATCAGCGCGTCGCCGATCCAGTTGGGCGCCACGACAAGGAGGCGCGACAGACTAATGGCCTTTCGGCGCAGTACCTTTGTAGAGGTACTTCGTCCCGCAGTAGGGACAAAGCGCTTCGCCATGCTTCACCACATCCAGGAACACGCGCGGATGCCGCGCCCAGAGCGGCGCGCCCGGCAGCGGGCAGTGCAGCGGCAGGTCCTTCTCGGTGAGTTCGACCTGCAACGAGGTGTCACTGCGGGTATCCGTGCTCACCGGCTTTTCCCCTTCACCGCCTGCTTCATCGGCACCGGCGTCAGCCACTGCTTGTGCTTGCGGTCCTTGCCGGTGACCACGTCGAAGAACGCTTTCTGCAGCGCCTTGGTGACCGGGCCCGCCCTGCCTTCGCCGATCTTGCGGCCGTCGAGCTCGCGGATCGGGGTCACTTCGGCGGCGGTGCCGGTAAAGAAGCATTCGTCGGCGATGTAGATGTCGTCGCGCGTCAGGCGCTTGGCCATCACCTTGTAGCCCAGGCCCTCGGCCAGTTCGATCACCGAGGAGCGCGTGATCCCGGTCAATGCCGAGGTCAGTTCCGGCTCGATGATGACGCCGTTCTTGACGATGAAGATGTTCTCTCCCGCGCCTTCGGCGACGAAACCGTCGACGTCGAGCAGCAGGCCTTCGTCATAGCCGTGCTGCGTCGCTTCCAGCGTCGCCAGCACCGAGTTCGGGTAGGTGCCCGACATCTTCGCGCGCGCCATCGTCACGTTGACATGGTGGCGCACGACCGACGCGGTCTTCACGCGGATGCCCTTGTTCAGCGCTTCGGGTCCAAGGTAGGCGCCCCACGGCCAGGCCGCGATCGCGACGTGCACTTTCGCGCCCACCGGCGAGACGCCCATCTTCTCGGAGCCGTAGAACGCGATCGGGCGGATGTAGCAGGCCTCATGGCCGTTCGCCGCCACCACCTCGAGGTGTGCCTGCATCAGGCGCTCGATGCGGTACGGGATCTTCATCAGGTAGATGTGCGCCGAGTTGATCAGCCGCTGGCTGTGCTCGCGCAGGCGGAAAATCTGCGTGCCGCCGACCGTCTTGTAGGCGCGTACGCCCTCGAAGACCGCGAGGCCGTAATGCAGCGAGTGCGTCAGGACGTGCGTGGTTGCCGAGCGCCACGGCACCAGCTTGCCGTCGTACCAGATCCAGCCGTCGCGATCCGCCATCGACAGCGGGGCCGTCGCTCCCTTGCTTGCCTTCGCCATCACTTCTCCCTGAACGTGAGCGGCTATTGTAAACAAAAAAATCCGGTAGACTATTAGCAAATCTGTTAATGCAGGAATTGCGATGGATCCCGACCGTATTTTCGGCGCGCTCGCCTCCGTTCCGCGGCGGCAGATCATTGCGTTCCTGTCGCAGACGGCGCTTTCCACCTCCGACCTCGCCGAGCGCTTTTCGCTCAGCCCGCCGGCCATCTCGCGGCACCTCGCCGTGCTCGCGCGCGCCGGACTCCTGGAGCGTGAGCGGCAAGCCCAGCGCGTCCTGTACCGCCTCAAGCGTGAGGTGCTGCTCGACGCATTGGCGCGCTTCGCCTCCGAAGTGGATGGCCCATTGCGGCGCGAGACACAGGCGTCGCGGACACCGCGCGAAGCGATCTAGTGCTAGGCTCCGCCGCAGTTGGAACTGCTGGAGAGGGCGCATCAGAGCAATCGTCATCCTGTTGGGCCTGCTGGCGCTGGGCGGCTGCGCATCCGATTCGATCGTTCTGACCGCGGCGCCCGCGGCGGCCGATGCCGGCGTCATCGCGTTCCCGAGCGCCGGCAGCCTGCAGCGCAGCGCCGACGGCCGCAGGTTCACGCCGGGAGGTTCAGCGTCGCTCTCGGGAGAACTGCTATTTCCCGAAGGCAGCGGGCCTTTCCCGGCGGTGGTTCTCGCGCACGGCTGCAATGGCAACCGCAATGTCGGGGCGGCGTGGGGACCGGTCCTGCGCGAGTGGGGATACGCCACCTTCGTCATCGACAGTTTCCGCGGCCGCGGCATCACCGAAGTTTGCACCAATGGCCGCATCCTGCTGCCGGTGCAGCGCGTGCCCGATGCCTATGGCGCGCTGCGCCTGCTGGCCGCGCACCGCAAGATCGATTCGCGGCGTATCGCGCTCATGGGTTTCTCGCATGGCGGCGCGCTCACCATGCTCGCCTCCACCGCATGGGCCAAGGAAACCTACGCAGCCGCGGGACAGCCGTCGTTCCGCGCCTTTTTTCCCTTCTATCCGAACTGCAATGCCGCCTTCCCCGAGCGCAACCGCGTTTCGGCGCCGGTGCGCATCCACACCGGAGAGGCCGACGACTGGACCCCGTCCAGACCCTGCGCCGAGCTGGCCGCATCGCTCCAGGCCTCGGGCGAGGACGTCGCGATCAACGTCTACCCCGGCGCGCATCATGCCTTCGACCAGGCCAGAGGCAAGATCTTCCTGCCGAACGTCGGCAACGGCGCCGACTGCTTCGCGCGGCTGCCCAGCATACTCGGTCCATTCCCGGCGGAAGCGGGGCGTGGCCCGCCAGCCTGCCTCAAGAGAGGCGCAACCGTCGCCGGCAATCCCGCTGCCGCCGCCGAAGCGCGCCGCAATCTGCGCGCGCAGCTGGACGAACTGATGAAGTAGCGGGAGACGGAATTGTCTTCTGCAACTTCTGTGGAGGAAAAATGCAAACCAAGGCGTTGCGAATAGCAGCATATTTCCTGATCGGCCACTATGTCATTGTCACCG
>MEQQ01000109.1:1863-10677 GCA_001770285.1 Betaproteobacteria bacterium RBG_16_66_20 | reverse complement strand
GGAACACCCGATTTCATCAGGATTGCAATAACGCTCGGCTTGCTTATTGGGTCGGTTGGCGCGCTGTTTTGGCCAAGGAAGCTGGGGTGGGTAATTTATCATCCACAGCAAAGATCGCTTCTTCGATCGTGTTGGTGCTGATCAACTCGCCATTGGTCGTAGCCCTGGTGCTGGTATTCAAGCCGGCCAGTTTCGCGTCCTTCAAGAACCCTGTTCCGGGCGCTGTCGTGAAGGAGGCTTCTACCTCTACGTCCTGACTCTTCCAGAGAACCTCATCCGATAATGTGCACTACGTGACCTAACCGCCAAGGACGCCATGAACAACGAAAAGATCACCGTACGCATCACCGAGACCGGCAAGACCATGGAAGTCGTGGTTTTCAGCAAGCGGGCCGAGGCGATCGAGGTGGTGATCGGCGAGGGGATGCACAACTTGAAGTGCGTGCTGACGCCGACGCGCAACGGCTTCGCCTACGCAGGCAGCGTGATGGGGCGGGAGATCGTCTACGAGCGCAGCCGCGAAAAGGTCCGGGCCGATCTGGAGATGGCCAATCCGAATCTGCGCAGGCCGAGGGCGCGCTGAGTTACTGGTAGGCGGAGAAGACCGCTTTCCACAGATCGCGCACCGCCGCGTAGTCGGCGGACGCCTGGTCGGGCGGCACGCGCGCGTAGCGCGCGCCGTTCAGGCGCAGCGCGTGCTGCAGGCGCCGGAAATCCCGGTAGGCGTTGCGGCATTTTTCCGCGAGCGCTTGGTCGATCAGGCCCAGGTCGGCGGCGATTTTCAGCAGCGCGATGTTGCCGAGATTGCCGGTAAGCGCCGGGTGGCGGTGCGCATGCGCGAGCACCAGGTACTGCACGCTGAATTCGATGTCGATCATGCCGCCGCGGTCGTGCTTGAGGTCGAACAGGCCCGAGCGGTTCGGGTGCGCGCTGTGCAGCTTCTCGCGCATCGCGAGGACTTCGCGCGCGAGTGCGGCAGGGTCTCTTTCACGTTTCAGAATTCTGGTTCTTATATTCTCAAATTCAAGTCCGACATCCTTGTCCCCGGCGCAAAAGCGCGCGCGGGTGAGCGCCTGGTGCTCCCAGGGCCAGGCGGCGTGTTCCTGGTATTCCTCGAATGCGGCCAGCGACGACACCAGCAGGCCGCTCGAGCCCGACGGGCGCAGCTGCAGGTCGGTTTCGAACAGCGTGCCCGCCGAGGTGCGCGCGCCGAGCCAGTTGTTGTAGCGCAGCGCGAGGCGCGCGTAGTTCTCGGCCGCGCGTTCGTCGGCATCGTCGTGCAGGAAGATGATGTCGAGGTCGGAGGCGTAGCCCAGTTCCTTGCCGCCCAGCTTGCCGTAGCCGATCACCGCGAAGCGCGGCCGCTCGCGGTGACGCGTGGCGAGGTGGTCCCAGCATTTCTCGAGCGAGACCTGGAGCACGATGTCGGCGAGCAGCGACAGGTGGTCGGCGAGGACCTCGACCGTGAGCAGGCCCGCGAGGTCCTGCGCCAGCAGCCGGAACTGCTGCGACTGGTGCTGTTCGCGCACCGCGTTCATCTGGCGCTCGACGTCGCTGCCCGCCGCGGCGAGCGCGGCGCGCAGGCCCGACTCGAATCCACGCCAGTCGGGCGGTGCGTAGAGCAGCCGGTCGTCGAGCAGCTCATCGAGCAGCAGCGGATGCAGGGTGACGAACTCGGCCGCCCAGCTCGAGGCGCCGATCATGTGCGTCACGCGCTCGAGCGCCTCGGGCCGCTCGGCGAGCAGCGCGAGGTAGGCGGCGCGGCGCGCGATCGCCACCAGCAGGTCGATGCCGCGTGCCAGGGTTGCTTCCGGATCGGGCGTCGCGGCGGCCGTGCGCGCGAGCGCAGGAATCAGGGCGTCGAAACGGCGCGTGGAGTCCGCCGGCAGTTGCAGGTAGCGCTGGCTGGAGCGCAGGGCGGAGAGGCGCGGATGGTCCGGCCAGGGCGCGGCATCGGTTTCGGCGCCGGGTTCTGCGAACACCGCCTGGAAATGGCGCGTTACCGCCTGCCGATGCGCATCCAGTTGCGCGAAGAAGGCCTCCCAGGCATCGAAACCCGCCATCTGCGCGATCCGCGAGCGGTCCTCCGGATCGGTGGGCAGCTCGTGCGTCTGTGCATCGTCGAGATACTGCAAGCGGTGCTCGACATTGCGCAGGAAGACATAGGCGGAGGAAAGTTCTTCGGTCGCGCTGCCGGGCAGCAGATTTTTCTTCGAAAGCTCCTGCAACACTTCAAGCGTCGGCCTCACCGTCAGCGCCGGATCGCGGCCGCCGCGAATCAGCTGCAGCGCCTGGGCGATGAATTCGATCTCGCGGATGCCGCCCGGCCCGAGCTTGACGTGCCCGGCGAGCTCGCGCCGCGCGACCTCGCGCCGCACTTCGGCATGCAACCGGCGCATTGCCGCGAGGGTCGCGTAGTCGAGGTACTTGCGGTAGACGAACGGCCGCACGATGGCGTCAAGTTCGCCGTGCCGGCTGCCCGCAACGCCCGCAGGCGTTCCTGATATCGGGCGCGCTTTGATCCATGCGTAGCGCTCCCACTCGCGGCCTTGCTCGACGAAATACGCCTCGAGCGCACCGAAGCTGCTCACCAGTGCTCCCGAGTCGCCGTAGGGCCGCAGCCGCATGTCGACGCGGAAGGCGAAGCCGTCCTCGGTGACGTCGTTCAGCAGCGCGATCAGCTTGCGGCCGGTGCGCTCGATCCGCTGCGGATCGGCCGAATCCTGATCCAGCCCGGGATGGACGAAGACGAGGTCGATGTCGGACGAGACGTTCAGTTCGCGCGCGCCGAGCTTGCCCATGGCGACGACGATGAGTTCGCCATCGCCGAGCCAGTCGAGCGCGGCGCGAACCGTCAACTCTGCCAGGTCGCTGGTGGTTTGACAGACTTCGGCGAGGCCCGCGGCGTCCATGTCGCCTGCCAGATCGCGCGCCATCGTTCGCAGCAGCACCCGCTGGCGCAGCCGGCGCAGCCGGCGCTTGAACGCGGCTTCGTCGTCGCTGCGCGCGCCTTCCAGGGCGCGCGCGATTTCGGCGGCACTGAACGGCGCGCGTGCCGCGTCTGCGTCGGCCGCGAAATCGGGATCCGCGGCGAGGCGCTGGGCGGCATAGCGCGAAAGGGCGATTTTCCGAATCGGATCCGGCATTTACGGATAAAATGGGCGTTGCGGTTGTCACAGAGGATATAGGAGTCGCGAGAAGCGCGATGCGAATCCCGGCCCAAACCCCGCTTCGAAACCTTCTGCGCGCGCTCGAAATCCTCGCGTGGGCGGCTTTTTTCGCTTTCGCGGCCCTGTTTCTCGCGCTGCGCTACTGGCTGCTGCCGAACGTCGAGCAGTACCGCGCGGACATCGTCGCCGCGATTTCGAGCTCGATCGGGCTGCCGGTGAAAATCGGCGCCCTCGCCACCGACTGGCAGGGGCTGCGGCCGCGCCTGTCGATCTCCGACGTGCGGGTCTACGACAGCGGCGGCCGCGAGGCGCTGGTGCTGCCGATGGTGGAGAACGTGGTGGCGTGGCGCTCTCTCATCGCGCGCGACCTGCGGCTGCACTCGTTCGTCATCGAAGGGCCCAAGCTCGCGGTGCGGCGCGACGCGCAGGGAGAGCTGTTCGTCGCCGGCATCCGCATTTCGGGGGACAGGGGCGACGGCAAGCTGACCGACTGGATCCTGAGCCAGCGCGAGATCGTGGTGCGCGGCGCCGAAGTAGAATGGCTCGACGAGAGCCGCAAGGCGCCCGCGCTCAGCTTGTCGGGGCTCAGCTTCCGCCTCGCCAACGACGGCGACGCGCACGCGATCGGGCTCTCGGCGCGCCCGCCGCGGGAGCTCGGCCCGGGGCTGGAAGTGCGCGCCGCGCTCGCGGGCTCCAGCGTCAAGCAGCCGGCCAACTGGAACGGGCGTGTGTACGCCGAATTCGGCTATACCAACCTCGCCGGCTGGCGCGCGTGGGTGGATTACCCGCTCGACGTGCGCCGCGGCGAGGGCGCGCTGCGCCTGTGGGCGACGCTCTCGGGCGGCAGGATCTCCCAGGCAACGGCGGATGTCGCGCTGTCGAACGTCTCGGCGCGCCTCGGCAAGGACCTGCCGGTGCTGGAAATCTCGGCGGTGCGCGGGCGGGTCTACGGGCGCGAGACCGCGGGCGGCTATGATTTCGGCGTGCGCAACCTCGCGCTCGCGAGACCCGGCGCGCCGGCCATGAACGCGACCAGCTTTCGCGCCATCTGGCAGCCCGCAAGCAGCACCACCCTGGCGCAGCGCGGCTCGGTCAGCGCCAACCTGATCGAACTGGCGCCGCTCGCGCACCTCGCGGAATTCCTGCCGTTTCCCGCCGACCTCAGAAAACTGCTCGCAGAACTCGCGCCGCAGGGCAACCTGCTCGATGCGAAATTCGACTGGACCGGCGAGCTGCCCGATCAGGCGAGCTTCAGCGCCAAGACCCGCTTCGCGGGCCTGAGCATGAACGCATGGCGCAGCATCCCGGGATTCGCGGGCCTGTCCGGGACCGTGGAGGCGACCGACAAGAAAGGCGTCGTGCGCCTCGCCTCGCAAAAGAGCGAACTCGACCTTCCCACGGTGTTCCCCGAGCCGCGCATCCAGCTCGAGTCGCTGAACGGCGAGGTCGGCTGGGAGCGCGCCGGCGCCGATGCAGGGATTGCGGTGCGCCTCGCAAACCTGAGTTTCGCCAACGAGGATTTCGCCGGCACCGCCTACGGCAGCTATGCGTGGAGCGGCGAAGGGCCCGGCGTGGTCGATCTTTCGGCGCAGCTCTCGCGCGCCGACGGCAGGAAAACCGCCAAATACCTGCCGCTTTCCACGCTCATGGGCGCGCGTGCGCGCGAATGGGTCGCGAATGCGGTCCTCGCCGGCGAGGCGGGCGATGTGCGGCTGCGCCTCAAGGGCGATCTGCGCGATTTCCCGTTCGTCGACCCTGCGAAAGGGCAGTTCCAGGTTGCGGCGAGGGTTTCCGGCGGGGTGCTCGACTACGCCAGCGGCTGGCCGCGCATCGAGCAGATCGAGGCCGAGCTGATGTTCGAGCGCGACAGGATCGACGTCGTCGGGCGCAGCGGCAGCATTCTCGGCGCGAAGATCGCCAATGTGCGGGTGACGCTGCCGAGCGTTTTCGACGAGCGCCCGCGGCTGCACATCGACGGCGGCGCCGAGGGCGCCACGGCGCTGTTCCTCGACTACATCAGGGAGAGTCCGGTCCGGCGCATGATCGACGGCTTCACCGACGGCATCGCCTCCGTCGGCCGCGGCAAGCTGCGGCTGCGGCTCGATTTGATGCTGCACGAGATGGCGGCGAGCAAGGTCGCGGGGGAGTACCAGTTCGCTGCCAACGCGATCACCGTGGACCCGCGCCTGCCGCCGATCCAGCGCGCAAGCGGGCTGGTGAGCTTCACCGAATCCTCGCTCGCGATCCAGGACGTGCGCGGCCAGCTGTTCGGCGACCAGGTGAGGATCTCGGGAGGTTCCGGACCCGAGACCGGCGTCACTGTCGTCGCCGAGGGCCGGGCCACGATAGAGGGTATGCGCCCGCTGTTCGACCATCCGTGGCGCCGCCGCCTTTCCGGTGCGTCGCGCTACACCGCCGCCGTCACGGTGAAGGACGGGCGCGTCCAGTTGAATTTCGACTCTCCGCTCGAAGGGGTGGCGAGCACTCTGCCGGCGCCGTTGTCGAAGACCGCGGGCGAGACCCTGCCGTTGCGCATCGAGGTGCTTCCGGGTGAAGGCCGCGACCGGATTTCGATCGCGCTCGGGCCGCAGGCGGGACGCATCGCGACCGCGGAATTCCTGCGTGCCGGGCAGGGCCGGGAAATGCGGGTGCAGCGCTCGCTGATCACGCTGAACCCAGTTGCGGGCGAGACACAAAGGATTCCGGAGCGGCGCGGCATGACCGTGCGCGGCGCGCTGCCGGTGCTCGACTTGGAGCGCTGGCTGCCGCTGTTCGCGGAGGGTGGCATCAGCGCCGAGGGCATCAGCTACGATCTCAAGGTCGGCATCCTCGATGCGCTCGGCAAGCGCATGCGGTCGGTGGCGATGCAGGGCGCCACCGACGGCACCGGCTGGTCGGCGACCATGAGCACGGCGGAATTCGCGGGCGACGTCGTCTACCGCTCCGAGGGCAGCGGCAGGCTGGTGGCGCGCTTCGCGCGCTTTACCCTTCCCGAGGACGCACCGAGCGTGAAACCGGGCGAGGCGCTGAAAGAGCTTCCGGCGGTGGACATCGTCGCCGACAGCTTCACGCATCGCGGCCGCAAGCTCGGGCGCGTCGAGGTGCAGGCGCGGCATGAAGGCAGGGACTGGCGCATCGAAAAGCTCGCGATGACCAACCCCGATTCCGCGCTTACCGGATCCGGTCTCTGGAGGCAGGCCGAGGGTTCGCTCACGTCGCTCGATTTCAAGCTTGCTGTGAGCGATGTTGGCCGGTTCCTCGAGCGCTTCGGCTACCCGGACCACCTGAAGGCCGGGCACGGCAAGCTGGAGGGCGCGCTCACCTGGAAGGGCGACCCTGTTACGATCGATTACGCGACCCTGGCGGGCAAGCTGCAGATGCAGGCCGAGGACGGGCAGTTCCTCGAGATCGAGCCCGGCATCGGCAAACTCGTGTCGCTGATGAGCCTGCAGATGCTGCCGCGGCGCATCGCGCTGGATTTCCGCGACGTGTTTTCCAAGGGTTTCCAGTTCGACCGTATCGCGAGTTCCATGGACATCGAGCGCGGCGTCATGGCGGTGAAGGAGTTCCGCATGCGCGGGCCGGCGGCCGAAGTCGAGATGACCGGGCAGGTGGATCTGTCGCTCGAGACGCAGAACCTGAGCGTCAAGGTGATCCCGCAATTGGGCGACACCGCCTCGACGGTGGTGGGCCTGGTGAACCCGATCGCGGGCTTCGCGACGCTGATCGCCGGGCGCCTGCTGAAAAATCCGCTGGGCAAGATCTTTGCCTTCGAGTACGCGATCAGCGGCACCTGGACCGATCCGAAGGTGGAGAAGGTGCAGCCGCCGGCGCCGCCGCCCGACCCGCTGGAGAGCTCCGGGATTCCGATCCGGTGATACGGTGATCCGGTGATGCCTGACGGAGCCAGGGTCCGCGCCGCCGCAGGCAAGGTCTGCGTTGCCGCGGTACAGATGGTCTCGGCGCCCGAGGTGGCGCCGAACCTGGAAGCCGCGGCGCGCCTCATCGCGGCAGCGGCCGCCGCGGGCGCGAAGCTGGTCGCGCTGCCCGAATACTTCTGCATTCTCGGCCGGCACGAGACCGACAAGGTCATGGTGCGGGAAGCCGACGGCTACGGGCCGATCCAGGACTTTCTCGCCGGCGCCGCCAGCAGGAACCGGGTCTGGTTGGTCGGCGGGACGATTCCTCTTGTTTCCTTGAATGAAGAAAAAGTCAGGAGCGCCTGCCTCGTGTTCGACTCCGAAGGCCGGCGCGTGGCGCGCTACGACAAGATGCACCTCTTCGGTCTGGACCTGGGCGAGCAGCGCTTCGACGAATCGCGCACCATCGAGCCCGGCGAGCAGCCGGTCGCGATCGATACGCCGTTCGGGCGCATCGGCCTGTCGGTCTGCTACGACCTGCGCTTCCCCGAGTTGTACCGCGCCCTGGGCGTGGTGGACGCGCTGCTGGTGCCTTCGGCCTTCACCTCGGTCACCGGTGCAGCGCACTGGGAGCTCCTCGTGCGCGCGCGCGCGGTCGAGAACCAGTGCTACGTGATCGCGCCGGCACAGGGCGGGCTGCATCCGAACGGCCGCCGCACCCACGGCCACAGCATGATCGTCGATCCCTGGGGCGAGGTGCTCGCCAGCCGCGCCGAGGGCGAGGGTATCGTGCTCGCCGAACTCGATGCCGGGAGACTGGCCGAAGTGAGACAATCGCTGCCGGCGCTGCAACACCGCAAAATGTGAGGAATACCCGTTGATGGACTCCGACGCTCTGCTTGCCACCGCCGACGCCTGCCTGCTGGCGCCGTTCGATCTCGAGAGCCGCAAGCTCGAAGCGGTGTTCGGCTCGCTCGCCGCGCGCCGGCTCGACTATGCCGACCTGTACTTCCAGTACACGCGCTCCGAGGGCTGGAGCCTGGAGGAGGGCATCGTCAAGTCGGGCAGCTTCGCGATCGAGCAGGGCGTCGGGGTGCGCGCTCTCGCCGGCGAGAAGACGGCCTTCGCCTATTCCGACGAAATCAGCTTCGATGCGCTGCAGGACGCGGTAAAAGCGACCCGCGCCATCGCCGCCGCCGGCGTCGGCAGGAAGACCAGAGTCGCGGTGAGGGCCAAGGCGCCCGCGCGCTACCAGCCGCTCGATCCGCTTGCGTCGCTCGATTCCGACGCCAAGATAATGATGCTGGAGAAACTCGAAAAACGCTGCCGTGCGCTCGACCCGCGCGTCAGCCAGGTCATGGCGCATCTGGGCGGCGAGTACGAGGTGGTGCTGATCTCGCGCTCCGACGGCGTGCTCGCGGCCGACGTGCGCCCGCTGGTGCGGCTCTCAGTCCAGGTGATCGCCGAAAGCGGCGGCCGGCGCGAAATGGGTTTCGCGGGCGGCGGCGGGCGCACCGACTATTCGCATTTCAGCGACGCGGTGCTGGAGGGCTACGCCGCGCAGGCGGTGAGCCAGGCGCTGGTGAATCTGGACTCCAGGCCCGCGCCCGCGGGCTCCATGACCGTGGTGCTGGGCCCCGGCTGGCCGGGAATCCTGCTGCACGAGGCGATCGGCCACGGGCTCGAGGGCGACTTCAACCGCAAGGGCAGTTCCGCGTTTTCGGGCCGGCTCGGCGAGCGCGTGGCCTCGCGCGGCGTCACGGTGGTGGACGATGGCACGCTGC
>MEQQ01000109.1:1015-1825 GCA_001770285.1 Betaproteobacteria bacterium RBG_16_66_20 | reverse complement strand
AACCCGACGCGGCGTACGGTGCTGATCGAGGACGGCATCCTGCGCGGCTACATGCAGGACAGCCTGAATGCGCGCCTGATGAAAATGCCGGTCACCGGCAACGGCCGGCGCGAATCGTTCGCGCACCTGACGATGCCGCGCATGACCAATACCTACATGCTGGCCGGGACGCGCGATCCGCAGGAGATCATCAAGAGCGTGGACCGGGGCCTGTATGCGGTGAACTTCGGCGGCGGGCAGGTGGACATCACCAACGGCAAGTTCGTGTTCTCGGCCTCCGAGGCTTATATGGTGGAGAAAGGCAAAATAACGCATCCAGTAAAGGGTGCGACGCTCATTGGCAACGGCCCGGATGCGCTCACGCGCGTCAGCATGATCGGCAACGACATGCGCATGGACGGCGGCCAGGGCACCTGCGGCAAGGAAGGCCAGAGCGTGCCCGTGGGCGTCGGCCAGCCGACGCTCAAGATCGACGGCCTGACCGTAGGTGGTACAGCTTGATTGGTTTGCCTTCCAATGAAGTCAAATTCTTGGAGAATGCCGAAGAAATAGCGGCAGAAATTCCAGACGGCGCTTTCCTCGGCTTGCCTCCCGACTACTCGATGCCGGCGATGGCGGTGGTGCACGCCCTGATACGCCGCAACGCGGAAAACCTGAAGCTGCTCGGCGTGCCGGTGCTCGGCCTGAGCGCCGACCTGCTGATCGGCGCGGGCTGCGTCGCCGAGGTCGAGGCGAGCGCGGTGTCGCTCGGCGAAGCCGGCCTCGCGCCGCGTTTTACGGAAGCTGTTGAAAAAAATATTATCAAAGTAA
>MEQQ01000109.1:0-969 GCA_001770285.1 Betaproteobacteria bacterium RBG_16_66_20 | reverse complement strand
GAAAGGCGTGCCGTTCATGCCGCTGCGCGGCGTGATCGGCTCCGACCTCCTCACCGTGAGGCCTGACTGGAAGGTGGTGAACAATCCGCTGGCGCAGAACGACCCGATACTCATCGTTCCCGCGATTCAGCCCGATATCGCGCTGTTCCATGCGCGCTGGGCGGACGAAGCGGGCAACGTGTGGATCGGCCGGCGCAGGGAACTCGCGACCATGGCGCATGCATCGCGCCGGTGCTTCGTCACGTACGAGGAGCAGCGGCCCGGCGACATGCTCGAGGACGAACTGCTCGCGCCCGGTGTGCTGTCCTCGGTCTACGTGAGCGGCGTGGCGCGGGCGGAGCGCGGCGCGTGGCCGCTGTCGGTCGCCGACCTCTACGGCATCGACGATGCGCACCTGGCCCTTTACGCGAAAGCCGCCAGGACCAAGGAAGGGTTCCAGCGCTACCTGGACGAATACGTATGGAACCCTACGCGCGCGAAGAATTCCTCGCCTGCTGCATCGCGCGCCTGATCGGCGGCGCGACGCACGTCGCGGTGGGCGCGGCTTCGCCCATTCCTGCGATGGGGGCGTTTTTTGCAAGAGCTTTTCATAACAAAAAGCTGAGAATTTCCTTACTCCACAGGCGCGCCGGCAATCCCTTCAGCGAAGGCTCGCGCGAGCTGTTCGACCTCGCCGGGCAGGGCCGCATCGACGTCTTTTTCCTCGGCGGCGCGCAGATCGATGGCGCAGCGAACATCAACCTGGTGCGGGCCGTGGGCAAGCGCTTCCCCGGTTCCTTCGGCTCGGCCTTCATGTACTTCGCCGCCGGACGCACGATCCTGTTCCGTGACGAACATTCCAGGCGCGTGCTGGTGCCGAAGGTGGAGTTCATCAGCGCGCCCGGCTCGAGCCCGCCTGAAGTGAAGCGTAACGGCGGGCCGCAGGCGCTGCTCACCGGCAAGGCGCTGTTCGCGTGGCACAAGGACAAG
>MEQQ01000108.1:17949-25636 GCA_001770285.1 Betaproteobacteria bacterium RBG_16_66_20 | reverse complement strand
ACCTGGCGCGCTGGTCCACCATCGCAGCGGCCTGGTCCGGGCAGGCGTAGCGCGCGAAATACCAGGACGAATCGACGAAGGTGTCCATGGTGTCGGTTTCGCGCTTCGCCGGTTTGCCGCAGGACGGGCATTTGGTTTCGTAGAACGCCGGCAATTTGGCGAGCGGGTTGCCGGTACCGTCGGGCACGAGGTGCTCGGGCAGGACCACCGGCAGCTGGTCGTCGGGCACCGGCACGTCGCCGCACGATGCGCAGTGCACGATCGGGATCGGGCAGCCCCAGTAGCGCTGGCGCGAGATGCCCCAGTCGCGCAGACGCCACTGCACCTGCTTTTCGCCCAGGCTCTTCGCCTTCAGGTCTGCCGCGATCGCGTCCACCGACTGCCGATAGTCGAGGCCGTCGTACTTGCCGGAGTTGATGCACCTGCCATAGTCCGCGTACCACTCGCTCCATTCACTGGATGAAAAAACTCTCCGTTCATCGGCGCGCGGCGGCATCACCTCGATGACCTGCGGGATCGGCAGGCCATAGGTATTGGCAAAGCCGAAATCCCGTTCGTCATGAGCGGGCACGCCCATGACGGCGCCTTCGCCGTAACTCATCAGAACGTAATTTCCGACCCAAACCGGAAGCTCCATGTTCGAGATCGGATGCCGCACGAATATCCCGGTCGGCATGCCTTTCTTTTCCATCTGAGCCAGTTCCGCCTCGACCACGCTGCCGCGCTTGCACTCCTCTACGAACGCGGCGAGGGAAGGATTCGCTCTTGCGGCAAAGGCGGCAATCGGATGCTCCGCCGCCACGGCGCAGAAGGTCGTGCCCATCAAAGTGTCGGCGCGGGTCGTGAATACCCACAGGACGCGATCCTGATCTTCCAATTTGTATGGAAAACCGACCCGAACTCCTTCCGAGCGGCCGATCCAGTTTTTCTGCATCAGCTTGACCTGCTCGGGCCAGCCGCTCATGCCATCGAGCGCGCCAAGCAGCTCCTCGGCGTAGTGCGTGATCCTGAAGAAGTACATCGGGATCTCGCGCTTCTCGACTGCCGCGCCGGTGCGCCAGCCGCGGCCGTCGATCACCTGCTCGTTGGCGAGCACGGTCTGGTCGACCGGGTCCCAGTTGACGACGCCGGTCTTCTTGTAGGCGAGGCCCTTGCGGTAGAGGCGCGTGAACAGCCACTGGTTCCACTTGTAGTAGTCCGCGTCGCAGGTCGCGAGCTCGCGCTCCCAGTCGAGCGCGAAACCGAGGCTCTGCAACTGCTGTTTCATGTACGCGATGTTGTCGCGGGTCCATTTCGCGGGCGGGACCTTGTTCGCCATCGCGGCGTTCTCGGCGGGCAGGCCGAACGCGTCCCAGCCCATCGGCTGCAGCACGTTCCTGCCGCGCATCCGGTAATGCCGGGTGAGGACGTCGCCGATGGTGTAGTTCCTGACGTGCCCCATGTGCAGCTTGCCCGAGGGGTAGGGGAACATCGACAGGCAGTAGAATTTGGACCGCGCCGGATCCTCGGCGACGTGGAACGAGCGCTTCGACTCCCAGAAATTCTGGGCGTCGATTTCTATGGTCCGGGGTTGGTATCGCTCCTGCATGTCGCTTTGTGCTCTGGCGCAGTGCCGGGAAGCCGCGGATTATAAAGGGCCGGGAGAACTGAAATGACCTTCGCAAGATCTTTCCTCGCAATCATTCTTCTCGTGGCAAGCGCGGTCCATGCCCAGGGCTGGCCGGCGAAGCCAATCCGCTGGATCGTGCCGTATCCGCCGGGCGGCTCGACCGACATCGCCGCGCGGCCGCTCGCCGAACGCGTCGGCCAGGCGCTCGGCGGGCACTCCGGGATCGTAGAGAACCGCGCCGGGGCGGGCGGCAACATCGGCTTCGAAGCGGCGGCGAAAAGCGCGCCCGACGGCTACACGCTGGTGGTCGCGCCCGACGCGATCGCGAGCAATCCGCACCTGTACAAGATTTCCTGGGACCCGTTCCGGGATTTCGTGCCGGTGATCCAGCTTTCACGCCAGCCCGTGGTGCTTGCGGTGCATCCATCGCTCGGCGTTTCCAATGTCGCCGAGCTGGTCGCGGCGGCAAAGCGCAAACCGGGCCTCGGCTTCGCCACCTCGGGCGCGGGCTCGCAGCAGCATATGACCGCGGAGTGGTTCGCCAAGCTCGCGGCAATCCAGCTCACGCACGTGCCCTACAAGGGCGGCGGGCAGGCGATCACCGATCTCGTCGGCGGCCAGATCCAGATCGGCTCGCTGGGTTCCTCGCCGCTGATCCCGCATTACAAGGCGGGCAAGCTGAAGCTGATCGCGCAATCGACCGCGGCGCGCGCGCCCAGCCTGCCCGAGGTGCCGACCTACGTGGAGTCAGGCTACAAGGGCCTGGTGATCGAGCAGTGGCTCGGGGTCTTCCTGCCCGCCGGCACCCCGGCGGAGATCGTCACGCGCCTGAACGCCGAGATCGGCAGGGCGCTCGCCGAGACGGCCATCCGCGAGCGCTACGCGCAGGCGGCGATGGAACCCGTCGGCGGCGCCGCGGCCGACATGGCGCGCCTGCTGCGCGGCGACTACGACAAGTACGGCAGGCTGATCAAGGATCTGAACATCAAGCTCGAATAGAAAGTGAAACGCGGCGTGAGATAATGCGCGCGCTTTGTCGCTGCGTCTCGAACACCTCAATCCCGAACAGCTCGCCGCGGTAACCCTGCCCGACGAGCACGCGCTGGTGCTCGCCGGCGCGGGCAGCGGCAAGACGCGCGTGCTCACCACGCGCATCGCCTGGCTGATCAAGTCCGGGCACGTGGCACCCGGCGGCGTGCTCGCCGTCACCTTCACCAACAAGGCCGCGCGCGAGATGTTCGTGCGCTTGAGCGCGATGCTGCCGGTGAATCCGCGCGGCCTGTGGATCGGCACCTTCCATGGCCTCGCCAACCGCCTCTTGCGCTCGCATCACCAGGAGGCCGGGCTGCCGCGCGAATTCCAGATCCTGGACACGCAGGACCAGCTCTCGGCGGTGAAGCGGCTCGCGCGCTCGCTCAACATCGACGAGGATCGCTTCCCGCCGCGCGAACTGCAGCGCTTCGTCAACGCCAACAAGGAGGAAGGCCTGCGCGCGCGCGACGTGCCGGCCGGCGACGAGCCCACCCGCCGCCAGGTGGAGTTCTTCGCCTCCTACGACGAGCAGTGCCAGCGCGAAGGCGTCGCAGATTTTGCGGAATTGCTTTTGCGAAGTTTTGAATTGTTAAATAGACATGAAATACTGCGGCGGCACTATCAGGCGCGCTTCCGCTACATCCTGGTGGACGAGTTCCAGGACACCAACCGCCTGCAGTACCGCTGGCTGAAACTGTTTGCCGGGCCCGAGTCGCGGCTCTTCGCCGTGGGCGACGACGACCAGTCGATCTACGGTTTCCGCGGCGCCAACGTCGGCAACCTGGCGGAATTCGAGAAGGAGTATGCCAAAGGCAAGGTCATCCGCCTGGAGCAGAACTACCGCTCGCAGGGCAACATCCTCGATGCTGCCAACGCGCTGATCGCGAACAACCGCAACCGCCTGGGCAAGAACCTGTGGACCTCGGCGGGACGGGGCGATCCGCTGCGGGTGTTCGAGGGCGAGAGCGACGCCGACGAGGCGCGCTTCATCGCCGAGGAAGTGGGGGCGCTCAAGCGCGAAGGCACGCGCCTCGTGGACGTCGCGGTGCTGTACCGCTCGAACGCGCAGTCGCGGGTGCTGGAGCACGCGCTGTTCGGTGCCGCGATTCCTTACCGCGTCTACGGCGGCCTGCGCTTCTTCGAACGCGCCGAGGTCAAGCACGCGCTCGCTTACCTGCGCCTCGTCGCCACGCCGTCGGACGACAATTCCTTCCTGCGCGTCGCCAACTTCCCGCCGCGCGGCATCGGCGCCCGCTCGATGGAGCTGTTGCAGGACGCGGCCAAGCAAAAGGGAATTTCTCTTTTTGAGGCTGTGGATCCGAAAGGGAAGGCGGGAAATTTCAAGAAACTGATCGAAGAATTGAAAAGCGAAACCGAAAATCTCCCCCTGCCCGAAATGGTCGAGCACGTGATTCATCGCAGCGGCCTCATCGAGCACTACAAGAAGGAGCGCGAAGGCGCCGACCGCGTCGAGAACCTGGAGGAACTGGTGAATGCCGCCGCCGCCTTCACGCAGGAAGAACACAATCTGGATTCCGAAGAAGAAACAAGCCCCCTTGTCGCATTCCTCACCCATGCCGCGCTGGAAGCGGGCGAGCACCAGGCCGGGGAGGGACAGGACGCGCTGCAGCTGATGACCGTGCATTCGGCCAAGGGCCTGGAATTCGGCGCCGTGTTCATGAGTGGCCTCGAAGAGGGCCTGTTCCCGCACGACCAGAGCCTGGTTGAGAAGGACGGCCTGGAAGAGGAGCGCCGGCTTGCCTACGTCGCGATCACGCGCGCGCGGCAGCGCCTGTACCTGTCGTTCGCGCAGACCCGGATGCTGCACGGCCAGACGCGCTACAGCCTCGCCTCGCGCTTCCTGGAGGAAATCCCGGAAGGCCTGAAGAAATGGCTGACGCCGCGCTTCGCGCGACAGCAGCGCGCGATGTCTTTCGACGCGCCGGCGGGAAAGCGGGCCTACGCGGACAACAAGGACACATATTTCCCGAAGAAGGAGCCGTTCTTCGCGAGCAGCCGCGAATCCTCGGGCTTCCGCATCGGCCAGAACGTCACGCACCCGAAATTCGGCGCCGGCGTGATCGTCGACGCCGAGGGCGACGGCGGCGACGCGCGCGTGCAGGTGAACTTCGGCCGCCAGGGCGTGAAGTGGCTCGCGGTGGCGGTGGCGAAGCTGCAGGCCGCCTAAAATGCTAGGCTGAGGCGATGAAACGCAACGATTATCTCGAGCGCATCCTCAAGGCGCGCGTCTACGACGTGGCGCTGCAGACGCCGCTCGAGCTTGCGCCCGGTCTGTCGCGGCGCCTGGGCAACCGGCTGCTGCTCAAGCGCGAGGACCTGCAGCCGGTGTTCTCTTTCAAGCTGCGCGGCGCCTACAACAAGATGGCGAACCTGCCGGCCGCGAAGCTCGCCAAAGGCGTGATCGCCGCGAGCGCCGGCAACCACGCGCAGGGCGTCGCGCTGGCGGCGCAGAAGCTCGGCTGCCGCGCGGTCATCGTGATGCCGGTGACCACGCCGAAGATCAAGGTCGACGCGGTAGCGGCGCGCGGCGCGCAGGTGATCCTGCGCGGCGACAGCTACTCGGATGCGTACCGTTACGCGATGCGGTTGAAGCGCAAGCGCGGCCTGACCTTCGTGCATCCCTACGACGACCCGGACGTGATCGCGGGGCAGGGAACCGTCGGCATGGAGATCCTGCGCCAGACGACGCGCCCGATACACGCGGTGTTCGTCGCTGTCGGCGGCGGCGGCCTGATCGCGGGCATCGCCGCCTACATCAAGCGCCTGCGCCCCGCGGTGCGCGTGATCGGCGTGCAACCGGTCGATTCCGATGCCATGACGCGTTCGCTCAAGGCGGGCCGGCGGGTGGTGCTGGACCACGTGGGTCTGTTCGCCGACGGTGTCGCGGTGAAGCAGGTCGGCAAGGAGACCTTTCGCCTGGCGAAGAAACTGGTCGACGAGATGGTGCTGGTCGACACCGACGAGATGTGCGCCGCGATCAAGGACGTGTTCGAGGACACGCGCGTGGTGCTCGAGCCCGCCGGCGCGCTCGCGATCGCGGGCGCCAAGGCCTGGGTCGAGCGCCATGGGGTGCGCGGCAAGACGCTGGTGGCGGTCGCCTGCGGCGCCAACACCAACTTCGACCGGCTGCGCTTCGTCGCCGAACGCGCCGAGGTTGGCGAGCACCGCGAGGCAGTGCTCGCGGTCACGATCCCGGAGCGGCGCGGCAGCTTCCGGCGTTTCTGCCGCGCGCTGGGCGGGCGCAACATCACCGAATTCAACTACCGCATGTCGGATCCCCGGGAGGCGCACATTTTCGTGGGCGTCACGGTGCACGACCGCGACGAGACGGCGCGCATCGCGCGGCGCCTGCGCCGCGGCGGCTTCCGCACGCTGGACCTTTCCGAGGACGAGGTGGCGAAGGGCCACATGCGCCACATGATCGGCGGTCATCTGCTTCGCTCCAGCACCGGCAGGCCGGCCGGCGCGAAAGAGCTGCTCTACCGGTTCGAATTCCCGGAGCGGCGCGGCGCGCTGATGAAGTTCCTGTCGACGATGAACCCGAGCTGGAACATCAGCCTGTTCAACTACCGGAACTTCGGCGCCGACTATGGCTCGATCCTGGTCGGCATGCAGGTGCCCAAGAGCGACATGGGCGAATTCCGCCGCTTCCTCGGCAAGCTCGGCTATCCGTACGCCGACGAAACCCGCAATCCGGCGTACCGCCTGTTCCTCGGCTGATTGGCGTTCAGACGGTCGTTTAGGTGAGTTGTATCTCCCGATAGCAATTCGACCTATTGCATTCTCACTGGCTTGCCGGGGCGGCCAAGGTGATAGATCAAAGGTCCGGGGTTTGAGCGAGCAATTCGCTTCATGCGCGCCATGGCAGCTACGAGGGTCGCAGCGGTGTCCTTCACTGTGACGTTTCCCCCGGTGAAGACGAACGAGCGAACACGCGATTGCTGAAGTGCAAGCCGTTCGTAAGCAATGGGATGGACCCCTCCTCACCTAATCGGCATCTAGGTGCCAGACTGGAAGTTCCACCCACCAGTCATTCAACCGCGTGCACTACGCGGAACAAGGAATAGCACCGGCCTCGGCTAGACATAACTAAAAACAACCGTTAATATAACCGATGCCCTACACAGTCTTAATGCGGCGGCAGGCTCAGAAAAAGCTGCAAAGCCTGGCCCGCAACGAACGAGTCAGGCTGGCGGAGAAGATTCACCAGCTCGGCCTCAATCCGGACGATCCGGCGCTGGATTCCAAGCGGCTGTCCGGTACGCCGCTGCACCGTTTGCGCGTAGGGGATTGGCGAATTATTTACGACCGGCAGGATGCAGTTCAGATTATTACGATTGAAAAGATCAAACCCCGTGGAGATGCATACAAATGAACGCTCCCTTGAAGCTTCAAATCATCAAGTCCATGTTCGGCAAGCCCGAGTTCGTATTGATTCCGGTTGCCGTCTATAACGCATTGCGCGACCAGATTGAGGACGAACTGGCAGGGCTTGAGGCTGCGGCGGACAAAAGCGCAGACCGTGTGCCGTTCGCGTTGGAGGATTACGTGGACAGTCCGATTGCACTGGCACGCATCAAAGCCAACGTGACCCAAAAAGAACTGGCGAAGCGGCTAGGCGTCACCCAAGCCTACATCAGCAAGGTTGAACATCAGACCAAGATCACGCCCAAGCTGTTGGGGAAAGTGAAAGCGGCGCTCAGATAAGCCGTATCCGCCATGCTTGAAGTCGCCGGTGATGGTGGACCGCCATGTCGGTTTGCAACCGAAAAAATGTTGGTGGCCAAGGGCGGAATCGAAGCACCGACACGCGGATTTTCAGTCCTTGCGCTCGCCGAAATAGCCGGGCGCGATCTCGCTCGCGTAGCACACCGGCGAGGCAAGGGCGCTCGGCTCGCTAGCGGGGGGTTCGCCGAGGAACGCGAGTCCGTCGGCGTCGCGCCGGTAGATGCCGCGCTCGGTCACGACCCAGTCCATCGGGATGTCCCAACTCTGCGGGTGAATGGTCTCCATTCGCGCCAACTC
>MEQQ01000108.1:0-17891 GCA_001770285.1 Betaproteobacteria bacterium RBG_16_66_20 | reverse complement strand
AAGCCGCCGCCGTAGCCAAGCCGGTAGCCTTTTGCGTCCCAGCCGTTCATCGGCAGCAGCACCGCGTCGGGAACCACCGCGGGCGAATCGGCGGGGTAGGGAATGTCGAGCGGTCCGCGCGCGAGGCGCACGCCGGGATGCCACTCGCGAAACACGAGCGGCTGCCGCGGCGCCACGACGACCGGCAGCGCGGTCAACGCGCCACGCCCGCGCAGCGTTCTTGCAAGGTGCCTCGCGTCGTATTCGCCCCGGATCGGCCAGCAAAAGGCGAGCTTCGCCGCGGCGAGACCCGGGAACGCGCGCTCCAGATGGGCGTCTATCCTCAGGCGGAAGCGTTCCAGCGTCGCCGCATCGAGCGCCTCGCGTGCCGCGATCAGCCGGTTGCGCTCGGTTTTGCGCCAGGCTTTCAGTTGATCTGGATTCATGCAGGCTTGCCGCGGCAGTGCTAAGCTTACTCCATGATTTTTAGGCGTTTCTTCATCACTATAGCAGCGATGGCGCTCTGGACCGGCGCCAGTTTCGGCGCGCCCAAGGTAGCTGCGGCAGATGAAGCCATGTTGAAGGCCTACGACGCCTTCCGCGCCGGCGACCCGGTCAAGCTGCAGAAATTCTCGGGCCAGCTCGGCGGTCACGTGCTCGCGCCCTATCTCGAGTACTGGCGCCTGAAGCTGGGTCTAGAAGATGCCGCCGAAGCCGACGTGCGCGCCTTCCTCGGGCGCGAGGCCGGCAGCTATCTCGCGGAACGGCTGCGCGCCGACTGGCTGAAGGTGCTGGGCAAGCGCGGCGACTGGCCGGGCTTCGATCAGGCGCTGCCGCTGCTGGCGCAGGACGATCTTGAAATCCGCTGCTATGCGTGGCTGTCGCGCCTCGCGCGCGGCGACGACAGTACTTACGAGGAGGCGCGCGCGGTCTGGCTGGAGCCGCGCGAGCTGCCCGAGGGCTGCAACACGCTCGCCGACGGCATGCTCGACGCCCGGAAGTTTTCCGTCGAGGACGTCTGGCGGCGGGTGCGCGTGCTGTTCGAGAACGGGCAGGTCTCGGCCGCGCGGCGCACGCTCGCGACGCTGCCGGCGGGAGAGACGCACGACGAGCGGCTGCTCAATCAGGCGGCAACCGCGCCCAAGAAACTGCTTGCCGGCACGCCGCACAATCTCGAGCGGCGCGCGACGCGGGAGATGGCGCTGTTCGCCGTGCTGCGGCTCGCGCGCACCGAGCCGGAAGCGGCGGCGGCAGCGCTGCGCGGCAAACTCGGCCCGCAGCTGCCGCCCGCGGATGCGAAGTATCTCTGGGGCCGCCTCGCCTACGAAGGCGCGCGGCGCCTGCTGCCGGATGCGCACCAGTGGTACCAGCTTGCGGACGACAGCACGCTGAACGACGAGCAACTGGCCTGGAAAGCGCGCGCCGCGCTGCGCGCGGCGGACTGGCAGGCGGTGCGCGACGCGGTCGACCGCATGTCGGTGAGCGCGCGCCGGGACCCGGCCTGGACCTACTGGTACGGGCGCGCGCTCGGCGTGCAGGGGCGCGACGACGGTGCGCGCGCCTATTTCCTGCGGATAACGGGACAAGCCAGTTTCTACGGTCTGCTCGCCGCCGAGGAGCTCGGCGCGATGGCGGGGGTTCCGGAGCCGTTCCACGTCCCGAGCGAAGCGGAGGTCGAAGCCGCGAAGGGCAATCCGGGCCTCGCGCGCGCGCTCGAGCTCTACCGGCTGGAGCTTCGCTCCGAGGCGACGCGCGAATGGGTATTCACGATCCGCGCCATGGACGATTCGCAGCTGCTCGCGGCCGCCGAACTCGCGCGTCGCGCCGGGATTTTCGATCGTGCGATCAACACCGCCGACCGGACCTCGCAAATGCACAACTACAAGGTGCGTTACCTGGCGCCGTTTCGCGAGATATTCAACGAAAACGCGCGCAGCTTCGGCCTGGAGGAAGCCTGGCTGCTGGGTCTGGTGCGCCAGGAGAGCCGCTTCATCGTCAACGCCAAGTCCTCCGTCGGCGCGAGGGGGCTCATGCAACTGATGCCCGCGACCGCGCGCTGGGTCGCCAAGCGCAACGGCCTCAGGGATTTCAGTCCGGCGCGCGTCGCCGAGATATCGATGAACATTGCGCTGGGCACGGGCTACCTGAAGCACGTTCTCGACGACCTCGGCCATCCGGTGCTCGCCTCGGCGGCCTACAACGCGGGGCCGGGCCGGGCGCGGCGCTGGCGCGACGCCAAGCCGCTGGAGGGCGCGATTTATGCGGAGACCATCCCGTTCAACGAGACGCGCGACTATGTCAAGAAGGTGATGGCGAACACGATGTACTACTCGCAACTGATCGGCGGTAAGCTTGTGTCCCTGAAGGAACGGCTCGGCCAGGTACCCGCGAAATCCTCCGGCGAGCGCTTTAACGAAGAACTGCCTTGAAATACGAAAACTTTCTCGTCGTCGGCGGTTCCGGTTTCGTCGGCCGCCATCTGGTCGCCGCTCTGGCGGCGCGCGGCGCCCGCGTCACCGTGCCGACGCGGCGCCGCGAGCGCGCCAAGCACCTGATCCTGCTCCCCACGGTCGACGTGATCGAGGCCGATGTGCGCGACTCGCGCGCGCTGGCCGGGCTTGCCGCCGGGCGCGACGCGGTGGTCAACCTCGTCGGTATCCTGCATAGCAGGCGCGCGCGGCCGGGCGAGGAGGGGCCGAACCATTACGGGCCGCAGTTCGCCCAGGCCCACGTGGAACTGGCGCAGTCGGTGGTCGCCGCATGCCGCGAGGCGGGCGTCAGCCGGCTGCTCCACATGAGCGCGCTCGGCGCCGGCGCCAGGGCGCCTTCCGAATACCTGCGATCCAAGGGCATCGGCGAGCAGCTGGTGCTCGCCGCGGACGATCTCGCGGCGACCGTGTTCCGGCCTTCGGTGATCTTCGGGCCCGAGGACCGGTTCCTGAACCTGTTCGCGCAGCTCGCCGCGCTGTTGCCGGTGCTCGCGCTCGGTTCTCCCGGCGCGCGCTTCCAGCCGGTCTACGTCGGCGACGTGGTGCGCGCGTGCATCGCGGCGCTCGAGAGCCGCGAAGCCGCCGGCAAGCGCTACGACCTGTGCGGCCCGCGTGAATACACGCTGCGGGAACTGCTCGACTATGTGTGCCGGATTACCGGGCGCCGGCGCCTGATCGTCGGCCTGCCCGATTCACTGTCCTATCTGCAGGCCTGGATGATGGAGTTCCTGCCGGTGGCGCTGCTGACGCGGGACAACTACGCTTCGATGCAGGTGCCGAGCGTGTGCGACTGCGCGTTCCCGTTCGGGATTCAGCCGGTCGCCCTGGAAGCCGCGGCGCCTGCCTGGCTCGCGCCTGCAGGACCGCGCGAGCGGTATCCGCAATTACGCTGGCGGGCGCGAAGATAGCTGCAGTCAAGGCCTACGTCGTGGGCGGCGCGGTGCGCGACGAGCTGCTCGGCCTCGCCGTCCAGGACAAGGATTTCGTCGTCGTCGGCGCAACGCCGGAAGACATGGTCGCCGCCGGCTTCACGCCGGTCGGCAAGGACTTCCCGGTTTTTCTCCATCCGGAGACCCACGAGGAATACGCGCTCGCGCGCACCGAAAGAAAGAGCGGGCGCGGCTACAAGGGGTTCACCGTATACAGCGCCCCCGACGTGACCCTCGAGGACGACCTCGCGCGGCGCGATCTCACCATCAACGCGATGGCGAAGGCCGAAGACGGTACGCTGATAGACCCTTTCCATGGAAAGAGAGATCTGCAAGACGGCGTGCTGCGCCATGTCAGCGACGCGTTCCATGAAGATCCGGTGCGCATCCTGCGCGTCGCGCGCTTTGCCGCGCGCTTCGGTTTCCGCATCGCCGAGGAAACCATGGCGCTGATGAAGTCCATGGTGGACACGGGCGAAGCCGACCACCTGGTGGCCGAGCGCGTCTGGCAGGAATTCGGCAGGGGCCTGCTGGAAGAGCACGCCGAGCGGATGTTCGACGCGCTCGAGCGCTGCGACTTCCGGCCAAAGCTGCTGCCGGAGCTCAGGGAGATTCCGAAAACCTTCTCCGGTACGCTGCCCGTGCGCTTCGCCGTGCTTTGCTGGCCGCTGCAGGAATCCGAGATCGAAGGCCTGTGCGACCGCCTGCGCGTGCCGAACGAGGAACGCGACCTCGCGGTGCTCTGTTGCCGCCTGCGTTCTTCACTCGACGCCTCCAGTCCCGGCGGCCTGCTGAATCTCCTCAAGCGCGGCGACGCGATCCGCCGCCCGGAACGCTTCAGGGCGATGCTTCAGGTTGCGCGCATCGTGCAACCCGGATTCGACGCGACGACGATCGAGCGCGCGCTCGCGGCCGCGGCCGCGGTCGACGCCGGTGCGGTTGCGCACCGGGCGCCGGAGCCCGCGGCGATCCCGGCGCTGATCGACCGGGCGCGCGAGCAGGCAATCGCGGCGAGCCTGGCGCGCTGACCGGCGGTTTGCGCCGGATCAAGTGCGCGCAGCGGAATAACGGCACAATCTGGGCCCATGAACGGAGCTAACACGTCGCGCTGGCTGCTGCGCGCTCTCGCCGTGATCGTCCTTGCGGCGGCGGCGGTATTCGCCTGGAACGCCACCCGGCCGGCGCCGGTCGCCGTGGTGCTTGCCGCGGCCGAGTCAGGCCGGGTCGAAACCACGGTGGCCAATACGCGCGCCGGCTCGGTCTCGGCTTGCCGCCGCGCCAAGCTCGCCACGCCGCTGGGCGGACGCATCGAGCGGCTCGCGGTGCGCGAGGGCGACCGGGTGAAGGAGGGACAGCTCCTGCTGGTGCTGTGGAACGACGACCTGCTGGCGCGCGAGCGCGTTTCCCGCGAACAACTCGATTCCGCCAGCGCGCGCGTGCGCGAGGCCTGCCTGCTCGCCGACAACGCGGTGCGCGAAGCGGCTCGCACGCGGCAGCTGCGCGACAAGGGGTTCGTTTCCGAGGACCGCGTGGACCGGGCCGAAAGCGAAGCGAAGTCGCGCCAGGCGGGCTGCGACTCGGCGCGCGCGCTGGCGAAGGAGGCCGAGGCGCGCGTCACCGCGGCGCGCGCCGATACCGCGCGCACGGTGATGCGGGCGCCGTTTGCCGGCATCGTCGCGGAAGTGAACGGCGAAGTGGGCGAGTACCTGACGCCCTCGCCGCCCGGCATTCCGACGCTGCCGGCGGTCGATCTGATCGACGATTCCTGCCTGTATGTCACGGCGCCGATCGACGAGGTGGACGCGGCCCAGCTCAGGATCGGCATGTCCGGCCGCGTCACGCTGGACGCCTACCGCGGCAAGCATTTTCCGGGCAAGCTGCGGCGCATCGCGCCCTACGTGCTCGCGCTCGAGAAGCAGGCGCGCACCGTAGAGATCGAGGTGGCGTTCGACTCCCCGGGCGAGGTCCGCCACCTGCTCGTGGGCTACAGCGCGGACATCGAGGTCGTGGTTGCCGCGCGCGACGCAGTGCTGCGCATTCCCACCGCCGCGCTCATGCCGGGCAACCGCGTGATGGTGCTCTCGTCGCAAGGCATGCTGGAGGAACGGCGCATCGAGACGGGGCTCACCAACTGGGAGTACACCGAAATCAAGTCCGGACTCGCTCCCGGCGAACGCGTGGTCGCGTCGCTCGAGCGCGCCGGCGTCAAGGCCGGCGCGCGCGCGGTCGAGGAAGCGAAGGCGGCCGCCGCGCCGGGCAAATGATCCGCCTGCGGGGCATCGAGCGCATCTTCCGCGTGGGCGAGGAGGAGGTGCACGCGCTGCGCAGCGTGGACCTGGATATCACGGCAGGCGAGTACCTCTCGATCATGGGCCCGTCGGGCTCCGGCAAGTCCACCCTGCTCAACCTGATCGGCCTGCTCGACCGTCCGAACGCGGGGCGCTATGAGCTCGACGAGCGCGATGTCACGGGCCTCACCGACGACGAGCAGGCGCGCGTGCGGCGCGAGAAGATCGGCTTCGTGTTCCAGTTCTTCCATCTCGTGCCGCGGCTGACCGCGGCGCAGAATATCGAGCTGCCGATGGTGCTCGCCGGCGTCGATCCGGCCGAGCGCCGCGAGCGCCTGCGCAAACTGCTCGCCGAGTACGCGCTCGAGGCGCGCGCCCGGCACCGGCCCGACCAGCTCTCCGGCGGGCAGTGCCAGCGGGTGGCGATCGCGCGCGCCATGTCGATGCGGCCGGCGGTGATCCTCGCCGACGAACCGACCGGCAATCTGGACCGCCATACCGGGCAGGAGGTCATGGCGGTGCTCGAGCGCGTGCACCACGACGGCGGCACGGTGCTGCTGGTCACGCACGACCCGGAGATCGGCGGGCGGGCGCAGCGGACGCTTCGCATGATCGACGGGGCGATCGTCAGCGACCAGAAGGCCGATGCAGGGGGTAACGGGGGAACCTAGAGGTTCCCCTGTTCCGGCCATGCGGTTCGCGGACGTTCTGGATTTTGCCTGGCGCGTGGTGCGCGGCTACCGCTCGCGCACGCTGCTGATCCTGCTTGCGATGGGCATCGGCGTGGCCGCCGTGGTGGCGGTGAGCTCGCTCGGCGAAGGTGCGCGCCTGTACGTGGTCAATCAGTTCGGGTCCCTCGGCACGCACCTCGTGATCGTGCTGCCCGGCCGCAGCGAGACCGCGGGCGCGATGCCCGGCGTGCTCATCGGCCGGACGCCGCGCGATCTGAGCATCGACGACGCACTGGCGTTGAAGCGCAGCGCCGCCGTGCGGCGCCTCGCGCCGCTGATCGTCGGCGCGGGCGACGTGCGCGCCGGTTCGCGCAGCCGCGAAACCCCCGTGCTCGGTTCCACGCACGAGCTGATGGACATCCGGAGCATGGAGATGGCGCAGGGCCAGTTCCTGCCCGTCATGGACCCGCGCGACAGCCTGCCGGTGTGCGTGATCGGGACCAAGCTCGCCGTGGAGCTGTTTCCGGGGCGCTCGCCCCTCGGCCAATGGCTGCGGGTCGGCGACCGGCGCTTTCGCGTCGTCGGCGTGCTCGCCTCGCAGGGCGAGTCGCTCGGCTTCAATACCGACGAGATCGTGATCGTGCCGGTGGCGGCGGCGCAGGCGCTGTTCAACACCGAGGCGCTGTTCCGGATCCTGGTCGAGGCCAAGAGCCGCGAGAGCATCGGCCCGGCCAAGGCCGACATCGAGGAGATCCTGCGCCTGCGGCATGAAGGCAAGCGCGACGTCACGGTGATCACGCAGGACGCGGTGCTCGCCACCTTCGACCGCATCCTCAAGGCGCTGACGCTCGCGGTGGGCGGCCTCGCGGCGATCAGCCTGGCGGTTGCCGGCATCCTGATCATGAACGTGATGCTGATCTCGGTCACTCAGCGCCGCGGCGAAATCGGCCTGCTCAAGGCGCTCGGCGCCACTGCGGCGCAGATCCGCCTCACCTTCGTCACCGAAGCGGTGCTGCTTGCGCTGGGCGGCGCCGCAGTGGGCCTCGCCGCAGGCAAGCTCGGCCAGCTGCTGCTCGGCCAGATCTACCCGAACATTCCCTTTACTTCGCCGTGGTGGGCGGTGATCGCCGCGCCGCTCACCGCGATCGTCACCTCGATCCTGTTCTCGGTCGCGCCGGCGCGCCGCGCCGCGAAACTGGACGCCGTGCAGGCGCTCTCCAAGCGATAAGCCCGCGATGAGTCCCGCCGATTTCGCCGGCTTCACCTTCACCTCGCTCACCTCGCACCGGCTGCGCACGTCGCTTACCGCCCTCGGCATCGCGGTGGGCATAGCGGCGGTGATCCTGCTCACCTCGATCGGCGAGGGGCTGCACCGCTTCGTCATCGCGGAGTTCACCCAGTTCGGCACCAACCTCGTGACCGTGACGCCCGGGCGCATCACCACCCACGGCGCGTCGCTCGGCGCGGTGAACACGGTGCGCCCGCTTTCCATCGACGACGCGTTGGCACTCACGCGCGTGCGCTATGTGCAGGTGACCGATCCCATGGTGCAGGGCAACGCCGAGGTGGTGTACGCGGGCAAGAGCCGCCGCGTCACGCTCTACGGCACGGGGGCGGATTTTTCGCGCGCGCTCAGCATGCGCGTGGCGAGCGGCGAGTTCCTGCCGCACGACGATCCGCGCGCGGCGCGCGCGCTCGCGGTGCTCGGCTCCAAGGTGG
Source organism: Betaproteobacteria bacterium RBG_16_66_20 (assembly GCA_001770285.1). GTDB lineage: Bacteria > Pseudomonadota > Gammaproteobacteria > Burkholderiales > SG8-39 > RBG-16-66-20. The sequence continues at coordinate 9,816 of MEQQ01000108.1, read as the reverse complement.
CGAAAGAACTGTTCGGCGGCGAAAACCCGCTCGGTGCGCGCCTGCGCATCGGCGGCGAGCGCTACCGGATCGTCGGGGTCATGGAATCCAAGGGCCAGATTCTCGGCTTCGACCTGGACGACACCGTGTTCATTCCGGTGGGCCGCGCGCTCGACATGTTCAACCGCGAGAGCCTGATGGAGATCCACGTCCTGTACGAGCCGACCGCGCCGCTCGCCGAGGTGGAGGCGGGCATCAAGCGCGTGATGGTGGCGCGCCACGGCGCCGAGGACTTCACCGTCACGCCGCAGCAGAAGATGCTCGAGGTGTTCGGCACCGTGCTGAATGCCCTCACCTTCGCGGTCGCGGCGATCGGCGCGATCTCGCTCGTGGTCGGCGGCGTGGGCATCCTCACCATCCTCACCATCGCGGTCGCCGAGCGCACCAGCGAGATCGGCCTGCTGCGCGCCATCGGCGCCACCCAGCGCGCGATCCTGCTGCTGTTCCTCGGCGAGGCGGCGCTGCTCGCGGCGGTCGGCGGGGCGGCCGGCCTGGCGATGGGCTGGGGGATCGCCGGCGCGCTCAAGCTCGTGCTGCCGGCGCTGCCGGTGCACACGCCGTGGCATTACGCGGTGCTCGCGGAAGTGGTCGCGGTAGGAGTGGGGCTCGCCGCCGGCGTGCTGCCGGCGCGCCGCGCCGCACGGCTCGATCCGCTCGAGGCGTTGCGCAGCGAGTAAACTGCGCGGCTTCGAAATCAACGAGGCTGCAATGATCGATCTCTACACATGGAGCACGCCGAACGGGCGCAAGGTTTCCATCATGCTCGAGGAGTGCGGCCTGCCCTACCAGGTTCACCCCGTCAACATAGGCAAGGGCGATCAGTTCAAGCCCGGGTTCCTCGCCATCAGCCCGAACAACCGCATCCCGGCGATCGTCGATCCCGAGGGGCCGGACGGCAAACCGATGCCGCTGTTCGAGTCCGGCGCGATCCTCGTCTATCTCTCGGGCAAGACCGGGAAATTCCTGCCGCAGACGGTGCGCGGGAAATACATCGCGCTGCAATGGCTCATGTTCCAGATGGGCGGCGTCGGGCCGATGTTCGGCCAGGCGCACCACTTCATGCGCGCGAAGAAGGACGAGATCGCGTACGGCAGCGAGCGCTACGGTGCTGAAACGAAGCGGCTCTACGGCGTGCTGAACACGCGGCTTATCGAGGCCGCCTACCTGGCCGACGAATATTCGATCGCCGATATCGCCACCTACCCGTGGGTCGCGCGCCACGAATGGCACCGCGTGGACCTTGCCGCGTTCCCCGCGGTGAAGCGCTGGTACGACAGCATCGGCGCGCGGCCGGCCGTCGCGCGCGGCATGGCGATTCCCTCCTGATGCAGCTGGAAGTGCTGTCGCGTCCGGCCAAGGGCGCGACGCAGAAGGTCCCATTGCTGTTCGTGCACGGCGCCTATGTGGGCGCCTGGTGCTGGGAGGAGAATTTCCTCGACTGGTTCGCCGCGCGCGGCTTTCCCTCGTATGCAGTGTCGCTGCGCGGCCACGGCAGGAGCGCAGGGCGCGAGCAGCTGAACGATTTCAGCCTTGCCGATTACGCCGAGGACGTGGCGCGCGCCGCCGTGCGGCTGCCCAGGCCGCCGGTGCTGATCGGCCATTCGATGGGTGCGCTGGTGGTGCAGAAATGCCTGGAGCGCGTGGCCGTTGGAGGCTCCGGCCCTCTAGGCGCGGCGCCCGCGCTGGTTCTCGCCTGCCCGGTTCCGGCCTACGGGCTGCTGCCTTCGAGCTTTTCGCTCGCATTCACCCGTCCGGCGCTGTTTGCGGGGCTCAATGCCGTGGCAAGCGGCGGGCGCGCTTCGCCGCAGGTGCTGGGCGAGGCGCTGTTCGCCGCCCTCCCCGGGCCCGAGCAGCTCGAGCGCTGCTACCGGCGCATGCAGGGCGAATCGCGACGCGCGCTGCTCGACATGAGCGGATGGGGCCTGCCGTCCCCCTGGCGCGGCCGGCGTCCGCCGACCCTCGTGCTGGGCGCCGGCAAGGATGTCCTGATTCCGGCGGCGACGGCGCAGGGCACCGCGCGCCTGCTCGGCTCGGAGTTCCGGCTGCTGCCGGGACTCGGCCACGCCTTGATGCTCGATGCCGGTTGGCGCGCCGCCGCGGAGTCGATTGCCGAATGGCTGGAAGCGCAGGTACTCTAGCTTGGACGATGCAACGGGAGCCGGGCATGAAGAAACGCAAACTGGGGTCGCTCGAGGTCCCCGCGATCGGCTTTGGCTGCATGGTCCTGCCGGGATTCTATTTTCCGGGCAGCGAGGAGCAGGCCATCGCCACGCTGCGGCGCGCGGCCGACATCGGCGTGAATTTCCTGGATACCGCGGACGTCTACGGCAACGGCAAGAACGAAGAACTGGTCGGGCGCGCCATCGCCGGGCGGCGCGATGACTACCTGATCGCCACCAAGTTCGGCAATGTCCTGGCCCCCGGTGCCGACGGCGCCATCGACGGACGCCCGCAGTACGTGATCGAGGCCTGCGAGGCGAGCCTGAAGCGCCTCGGCATCGAGACCATCGACCTGTATTACCAGCACCGGGTCGATCCCCGCGTGCCGATCGAGGACACGGTGGGCGCGATGGCCAGGCTGGTCGAGCAGGGCAAGGTGCGCCATCTCGGCCTGTCGGAAGCCGCGCCGCAGACCATTCGCCGGGCGCACAAGGTGCACCCGATTGCCGCGCTGCAGACCGAGTATTCCTTGTGGACGCGCGATGCGGAGAGCGAGATCCTGCCGCTGTGCCGCGAACTGGGCATCGGCTACGTCGCCTATTCGCCGCTTGGGCGCGGCATCTTCGGCGGCGAGATCCGGGGCGCCGGCAGCCTGGCCGAGAATGACCGGCGCAAGGCGCACCCGCGCTTCCAGGGCGAAAACCTGGCGGCAAATATCAGGCTCGCCGCGGCGGTGGACGCGATCGCCGCAAGCAAGGGCTGTTCGCCCGCGCAACTCGCGCTGGCCTGGCTGCTCGCCAGGGGCAAGGACATCGTGCCAATCCCCGGCACGCGGCGCGCCGACCATCTCGAGGCCAACGCGGCGGCAACCGGGATCGCGCTTTCGACTGCCGACATCGCCGCGCTCGAGTCTGCGTGCCCACCCGGCGCGGCCAGGGGTACGCGCTATCCGGCCGGAGCGATGGGCAAGCTCAACGGCTAGTTTCTAAGGGGCATGCCGTCGTTCCCGCGAAAGCGGGAACCCATGCGTATCAACCGCCTACTGGGTCCCCGCCTTCGCGGGGACGACATTCATTAGAGTTTCCCCAGTGCCGTCGCGGCGAAAGCTCTCCAGCAACAGCTCGTCGAAGATCGCCACTGCGCGCGTCCAGCCGGCCGAGGCGCCTCGGATCTTGTGCGGAAAGCAGGCGACGACGAAGCCGTCGGAAGGTATCGCTTCCAGGTTGTGCAGTTTCTCCAGGTGGCAGTAGCCGATGTCGCGCCCCGCCTTGTGGCCTTCCCAGATCAGGCTCGCGTCTTTCGTTTCCCTGTATTTTTCGGCGGTGTGGACGAAGGGCGCATCCCAGCTCCAGGCGTCCGTGCCCGTGAGCCGCACGCCGCGCTCGAGCAGGTACATGGTCGCCTCGTAGCCCATGCCGCAGCCGGCGCTGACGTAGTCGTCGTTGCCGTAGCGCGAGCCCGCCCGGGTGTTCACGACGACGATCTCGAGGGGTTTCAATGTATGTTTGATTTTTCTTAACTCTGCTTCCACGTCCTCTGCCGTAACGACATATCCATCCGGAAAGTCCCGGAAGTCCAGCTTGACGCCGGGCTGGAAGCACCAATCGAGGTTGACCTCGTCGATGGCGATGGCTCGCTCCGGCCGGCCCGAGGCTGCGTTCATCGTGGGGTGGAAGTGGTACGGCGCGTCGAGGTGCGTGCCGTTGTGCGTGATGAGCTCGACTTTCTCCACCGCCCATGCGGCGCCGTCGGGCAAGTCCTCCTTTTTCAGCCCGGGGAAGAACGGCGCCATCTGCGGAAAGGTCGTCTGGTGGTCCATGTAAGTGATCTTGGGACCGAAAGGCGGAGGATCGGATATCACGTCGTTTTCGAGATAGATGGAAAGATCGACGATTTTGCGGGGCATCGGCGCTTACCTCCTCGCGTGACGAATCAGGAACGCATTGATGTCTTCGATTCTCAACTGCGGTTCGCCCGGCAGCGGCTTGGAGCCGACGACGCGGTTCATCCATTCCATGTTCTTCTGCATGCGCGCGACCACCGCGGGCCATTCCTCGGCCGTGTGGCGCCGGGGATCGGGCAGCACGTGGCACTGGACGCAGGCGCGGCGGAACGATTCGCCCGCGGGCGAATTCACTTCCGGATAACGCCTCGGATCGAGCGCCTTCTGCGCGTGCTTGCGCAGGTAGGCGGCCAGCAGCTTGGTGTCTTCAGGCGCGGGCGCCTCCACCCCGGCCATCATGTCGGCCATCAGCCGGCCCATGTTGCCCCGGCCCTGCATGCGCAACACCATGCGCTCTACGATCGACCGCCATTTCCTCGCTTCATGCATCGCCGGGTTGGCGAGGTTGTGGCACTGCACGCAGTAGCGCAGCGTCAACTGCGCGCCGCGCGAGGCGGGCTCGGGGAGCATGTCTGCCTCGAATCCTGGCGGCAGGATGCGCTCGAGGAGCAGGCCGTGGGGGCTTTCGGCCCAGCGCTTGCGGGCCGCATCTGTTTCATTTGCATTTATTCCTAATGCAACAAAACACAACAATAGTAGGGCGCTAGAGCGCATGCGAGCGGTCTCCGCTTGAGAATCCAAGCAACGGCGCGTCAATGCCCCGCCCTACCGCCAGCACCTTGAAAAGTTCGCCCATTTCGGCGGGCGAGAGCAGTTTCTGCGCGGCGGCCGCGGCCGGCAGATAGCGCCTCGCGTCGGCGGGGTTTTCCTCGGCGAGCAGATCGGTGATGCCGCAATTCACCAGGAACTGGGCCTGGCTGGCGTAGCCGAGCACTTTCAGCCCGGCTTCCGCGGCCGCGCGCCCGAGCGCACTGAAGTCCACATGCGCGGTGATGTCCTGCAATCCGGGCACAAAGAACGGATCGCCGTGCACGTGGTGGCGGTAATGGCAGGCGAGCGTCCCCATCGAGCGCTGCGGATGGAAGAACTCGCGCCCGGGAAAGCCGTAGTCGATGACCAGGATCGCGCCGCGTTCCAGGAAGCGGCCGAGCGAGCGCATCCAGGCGCGCGCGAACAGCGCGAGTTCGCTCTCGTAGCGGCCCGAGGGAGGAATTGCCACGTCGATTTCCCTGGCAGCAGCGAGCACCGCGCCCTGCGCGGCGCGGTCCGACCATGCAAGCTGCCCCTCGTTCGCGCACACCCCGCGTTCGCGTATGCCATCGCGCGTCCATGCGAGCGCGTGCACCGGCATCGCATCGGCCACTTCGTTGGCGAGCATCACGCCGCGGAATTTCTGCGGCAGGCGGTCGAGCCACTGCACGCGATTGCCCAGGCGCTGTTGCTGGCGTTCGCGAAGTTCAGGACTGGTTTCGAGGATTTCGTATTTCACGCCCTCGAGTTCAGAAAGCAAAACCTCCGCAAGCAAACCCGATCCAGCGCCGAATTCGAGCACCGCGTCGCCGGATTCGAGTAATTCCCCGATCTGGCGCGCGAGCGTGCGCGCGAACAGCGGCGAGAGTTCCGGCGCGGTCACGAAATCGCCGCCGGCGCCGAGCTTGCGCGCGCCGGCCGCGTAATACCCCAGGCCCGGCTCGTGCAGCGCAAGCTCCATGTAGCGCGCGAAGGAAATCCAGTTCCCGCTAGCGCCCAGTTCGGCGGCGATGCGCCCGAGCAGTGCGCGGCTCGCGGCGAGCGCCTGCGGATCGGGCAACGGGAGTTCGACGGGGCGCATGCCGGCGAATTTACCCTAGAATTCCGGCCTGACATGGACGCCGGCACGTCGCAAGAACTGCAGGGAAAGACCGCGCTCGTCACGGGCGCGGCGCGGCGCATCGGTGCGGCGATCGCCCGCCGCCTGCATTCGGCCGGCGCGAACGTGGTGCTGCACTATCGCGGCGCCGAAGCCGAGGCCGGGCGCCTCGAGGCGGAATTGAACGCGGCGCGGGCCGCGAGCGCGCTCAAGGTGAAAGCCGATCTGCTGGCGCCGATCGCGCCGCGGGCGCTGCTGGGCGCCGCGCTGGAGCGCTTCGGCCGGCTCGATCTGCTGATCAACAATGCGTCGACCTTCTATCCCACGGCAGTAGGCTCGATCGAGCCCGGGCACTGGGAAGAGCTGATCGGATCGAACCTGCGCGCAGCGCTCTTTCTCGCGCAGGAGGCGGCGCCGCAGCTGGCGAAGAATTGCGGTGCGATCGTGAACATTGCCGATATCCACGCCGAGCGGCCGCTCAAGGGTTACCTCGTCTACAGCGTCGCGAAAGCCGGGCTGGTTGCACTGACGCGCGCGCTCGCGCTGGAACTCGCGCCCGAGGTGCGCGTCAATGCGATTGCACCCGGCGCCATCGCCTGGCCCGAGGACGGCCAGTTCGCGCCGCGCGAGCGCGAGCGCATCATCGCCGCCACGCCGCTCGCGCGCATCGGCTCGCCCGAGGAGATCGCGCGGGCGGTACACTTCCTCGCCACGGCGCCCTTCGTCACCGGCCAGGTCCTGGCGGTGGACGGCGGGCGTTCGCTGCACCTGTGACGGGCCTTTCATGAGCGATACGCGCAAATCCGATTACGAAGTCAACAAGCTCGCCAAGCGCATCCGGCGCCAGGCGGGCGAGGCGATCGGCGATTTCGGCATGATCGGAGAGGGCGATCGCGTCATGGTCTGCCTCTCGGGCGGCAAGGACAGCTATGGCCTGCTGGACGCCTTGGTTTTTCTGAGGAACAAATCACCGGTCAGATTCGAGCTGATCGCCGTCAACCTCGACCAGAAGCAGCCCGGTTTTCCGCAGCGCGTGCTGCCGGACTACCTGACCTCGCTCGGCGTGCCCTTCAGGATCGTCGAGCAGGACACGTACTCGGTGGTAAAACGGGTAATTCCCGAAGGCAAGACGATGTGCTCGCTCTGCTCGCGGCTGCGCCGCGGGGCCCTGTATCGCGTCGCACGCGAACTCGGCGCCAGCAGGATCGCGCTGGGCCATCACCGCGACGACGTGCTCGCGACCTTCTTCCTCAATCTGTTCCACGGCGGAACGCTGAAGGCGATGCCGGCGAAGCTGCTGTCGGACGACGGCCGCCATGTCGTGATCCGCCCGCTCGCCTATGTCGCCGAGCAAGACCTCGCCGCCTATGCCGAGGCGAAAGCCTTCCCGATCATTCCCTGCGCCTTGTGCGGCTCGCAGGTGAACCTGCAACGCAAGGTCATTGGCGAAATGCTGCGCCAGTGGGAGAAGCAGTTCCCGGGCCGGATCGAGTCCATTCTGCGCGCCCTCACCGACGTAAGCCCTTCGCATTTGCTTGACCGCAAACTCTTCGATTTCCTGGCAATGAAATCAAGTTCAAAACCGAAAAACATTGAGGACTTCAAGGAACCCGGCGAGCCGCAGTTTGCCGCCGCGTTTTCCGAGTAACCGATGGATCTGCGCCGCCGCAACCGGCTGTTGGCATTCCTGCTCTTTACGGGATTGCTGGTTTTCGCGCTCCTCGTGGGCAAGGCCGTGATCGCGCAGGACTGGCGCACCGCGAGCCATGCGCCGGTCGGGCTCGCGCCGGACCCGGCGGCGACGCCCGAGGCGGTGGTGCAGGTCTACGGTGCGCGTACCTGGGGCTGGCGGGGCAGCTTCGGCGTGCACACCTGGGTCGCGGTGAAACCGGCGAACGCCGGCGCCTATACCGTGTACGAAGTCATCGGCTGGCGCCTGCGCTGGTCGGACTCGGTGGTCGCGATCCACGCCCGCGCCGCCGACGCGCGCTGGTATGGAAACGCACCCGAGCTCTACTCCGACAAGCGCGGCGCCGAAGCCGAAATACTGATCCCGCGCATCGATGCCGCGGCGCGCAGCTATCCGTACGCCGGCGAGTACAGCGCCTGGCCGGGCCCTAATTCCAACACCTTCACCGCGTGGATCACGCGCGCCGTGCCGGAACTCGAGGCCGATCTGCCGCCGACGGCGATCGGCAAGGATTACTTGAGCGGCTCAATCGTCGGCGCTGCGCCGAGCGGCAGCGGCGTGCAGCTTTCTCTCGCCGGCCTGTTCGCGCTTACCGCGAGCGGCGTCGAAGGGCTCGAGGTGAACCTGCTCGGCCTCACCTTCGGCATCAACCCCTTCGATCCCTCGCTCAAGCTGCCTCTCTTCGGGCGCCTTGGCCCGGCGCGCCGGGAACTGCCCTTGTCAAACTGAATTTGACGTATTAGACTTGCGGCGTGGTTGAAGCCCCAAACTGCGCCGCAAGACTGGTCGAGCTGTTCGGCAGCCAGGCCGAGGTCGCGCGCGCGTTCCAGCTCGACCGGGCGGTGGTGCACTACTGGGTGAAGACCGGCTACGTTCCCGCGCGTTGGGCGGGCGAAGTCGAGCGCGTCACCCAGGGCCGCATCCGTTCGGAAGACGTGATTAACGAAGCCAGCGCGAAGAACCCGGTGCGCGTGAAGTCGCGCCCGGAGGATGCGCCGTTCGGAATGTCGGAGAGTGATCCCATGAGCCAATATGCCCCCGCGAAACGCATCCATTCCTTCCACCCGCCGCAGAGAACGCTGATGGGCCCCGGCCCGACCGAGATCCATCCGCGCGTGCTCACCACCATGAGCCAGCCGGCGATCGGCTATCTCGATCCGGTGTTCGTCGAGATGATGGAGGAGCTGAAATCGCTCCTGCGATACGTCTACCAGACCAAGAACCCGCTCACGTTCCCGATTTCGGGCCCGGGCTCGGTCGGCATGGAGTACTGCTTCGTGAATCTCGTCGCCCCCGGCGACAAGGTGATCGTGTGCCAGAACGGCGTCTTCGGCGGCCGCATGCTCGAGAACGTGATCCGCTGCGGCGGCGTGCCGGTGCTGGTTGAGGACAAGTGGGGCGAGCCGGTCGACCCGCAGAAGCTGGAGGACGCGCTGAAGAAGAACACGGATGCCAAGATCGTCGCCTTCGTGCACGCCGAAACCTCCACCGGCGCGCAGTCGGACGCGAAAACGCTGGTGAAGCTGGCGCACAAATACGATGCGCTCGTGATTGTAGACGCGGTGACCTCGTTGGGAGGCACTCCGGTGAAAGTCGATGAGTGGGAAATCGACGCCATCTATTCGGCGAGCCAGAAGTGCCTGTCGTGCACGCCGGGCCTGTCGCCGGTGTCGTTCTCCGAGCGCGTGGTCGAGCGCGTCAAGGCGCGCAAGGACAAGATCCACAGCTGGTTCATGGACATGAACCTGCTGCTCGGCTACTGGGGCGCGACCACGCGCACCTACCATCACACCGCGCCGACGAATTCCCTCTTCGCGCTGCACGAAGCGCTGCTCCTGATCCGCGAGGAAGGCCTGGAGAATTCCTGGGCGCGCCACCACCGCCACCACATGGCGCTGAAGGCCGGGCTGGAAGCAATGGGCATGAAGTTCCTGGTCGAGGAGAAATACCAGCTGCCGCAAATGAACGCGGTGCTGTGTCCCGAAGGCGTGGACGAAGCCAAGGTGCGGCGCACGCTGCTCTCCGAGTTCAGCCTCGAGATCGGCGCAGGCCTGGGACCCTTGGCCGGCAAGATCTGGCGCTTCGGCCTGATGGGCTACAGCTGCCGCCCGGACAACGTGATGCTGTGCCTCTCGGCGCTCGGTTCGGTGTTGCAGGATGCGGGCCTGCCGGTGCACGTCGGCGATGCGGAAGCGGCCGCGCACGGCGCCTATGCGCAGATGCACGCCAAGGACG
>MEQQ01000107.1:19430-19980 GCA_001770285.1 Betaproteobacteria bacterium RBG_16_66_20 | reverse complement strand
TGTCGTTTCAGCGCTGCTCTGGCACGGCGTTCCCGGAGAGGTGCTTGTCCTGGCTCGGCACGAATCAATGCGAATCTTCACCAGCATGCAGTTGCTTGATGAAATGCGCGAGGTGATTTGCCGTGCGAAGTTCGCCGAACGGGTACAGCGCACCGGGCAGACCACGGACGAGCTCGTTCGCAATTTCCGGGCGGCTGCCTGGTTGGTCCGCAACCGCCGGATGACGAAACAGGTATCGCGCGACCCCGACGACGACGCAGTCCTCGCGTGCGCGGCCGTGGCGCGCGCCGATCTGATCGTGTCCGGAGACCGCGATCTGCTGTCGCTCAGGGTCTTCCGCGGTATCGAAATCGTTTCCGCGCAAAACGCAGTGATCCGTTTCAAGCAACTCCTGGCAAGGACAAGATCCTAGACGCATACGCGCATCTCCGACGCCAGCCCGGCAGGAAAGCAGATCTCGCGTCAGCTCTTCATAGAATTGTTATCCCGCCGTCCGCGACGATGACCTGCCCGGTGATGAACGCGGCCGCGTCGGAGGCAAGGACCACCG
>MEQQ01000107.1:19180-19347 GCA_001770285.1 Betaproteobacteria bacterium RBG_16_66_20 | reverse complement strand
CACAGCGCCCTGGCGAAATCGGTCTTGACGAGGCCGGGCGCGATCGCGTTGACGCGCACGTTCTTCGGCCCCCCCTCGGCGGCAAGATTGCGCACCAGATGGTGCTCGGCGGCCTTGGAGATGCCGTAGGCGCCGATCACGGTGTTGGCGATGATGCCGCCGACCGA
>MEQQ01000107.1:18626-19103 GCA_001770285.1 Betaproteobacteria bacterium RBG_16_66_20 | reverse complement strand
TTCTTCCTGGGAATAGTTCAGGTCCATGGACTTCCTCGGGGGATTGAAAGTTTAGCGCAAAGCCTTCAAAGGATCGTGACCCCGCCGCCTTCGCCACCGCCATCTCGATGCGGCCCCACCGGGCGACGGTCATGTCGATCAGGCATTGCAGGTCATCCCTGCGCGCGACGTTGCAAGGCTGCGCCAGGACATCGAAACCCTGCTGCTCGAACTCCGCGCGCACCGCTTCGCAGGCCTCGGCTTTGCGGCTGGAGAGCACGACTTTGGCGCCGGCGCGGATTTCGCCATGTGAAATCCAGTATGACTAAGTTGACACGCCCTCGGCGTGGATGGAATATCGAAATGCGAAACATCCCGCAGCACGCACGACCCGCCGGCCACCCGCAGAACCGCCAAGGAGATTTCTCATGGGCGCATCCGACCCTACAGCATCGCTTTCGCCGCCTTCCGGCCCATTCAGCTACGAGCACGAGGGCG
>MEQQ01000107.1:0-18586 GCA_001770285.1 Betaproteobacteria bacterium RBG_16_66_20 | reverse complement strand
CCTGCGCTGCTTCACACCGATGGAACCGATGCTCGGCAACAAGGAAATTTCGCTGCGCACGGGACTTCCCAAGCCTACCGTGTCGCGCCTGACCTACACGCTCACCAAGCTGGGCTACCTGCGCCACAACATGCGCCTGGGCAAGTACCAGCTCGGTTCGGCGGTGCTCTCGATCGGCTATCCGCTGCTCGCCTCGATGAGCATACGCCAGATCGCGCGCCCGTTCATGAAGGAACTCGCCGACTACACCAGCGGCGCGGTCAACATGGGGATCCGCGACCGGCTCAGCATGGTGTACGTCGAGGCCTGCCGCAGCGGCAACCTGACGACGCTGCCCGACATCGGCACCTCGGTTCCGATCGCCCAGTCGGTGATGGGCCGCGCGTTCCTCTACGCATGCACCCCGCCCGAGCGCGAGGCGGTGCTCAACCAGATGAAGGTGAAGGAGCCGGAGATGCTGCGCAAGTACCAGGCGGCCATTGCGAAAAGCCTGGAGGACATCCGCGGCAAGGGCTACTGCGTGTCGAACGGCGAGCTGCGGCGCGAAGTGCACGCAGTCGGCGCGCCGATGCGGCGCAACGTGGACGGCGAAGTCGTGACCTTCAACTGCGGCGTGCCCGCCTTCATCCTGAAAAAAGGCCAGCTCGAGGACGACCTCGGCCCGCGCCTGGTGGCAATGGTGCGTAATATCGAAGCGGCGGTGGGAATCCACTGACATGACAGCAGCCCGCGTCGGGGAACAGCGTCATGGCCGGGTCCTGGAACTCGTCATCGACAACCCGGCACGGCGCAATGCGCTGACGCCGGAGATATCCGCCGGGCTGACGCGCGCGCTGCGCCTCGCCAATGATGATGCCTCGGTCGGCGCGCTCGTGCTGCGCGGCGAAGGCAAGCATTTCTGCGCCGGCGGCAACCTCAAATCGCTGCACGAAATGCAGGCGACCAAACCGAGGCAGGCGATCATCGAGCGCATTGCGGCGGTGAACGAGCTCGCGCGCGCGCTGCGTGCCTGCGGCAAGCCCGTGATTGCCGCGGTCGAAGGCCACGCCGCGGGCGCCGGTTTCTCGATCGCGCTCGGCTGCGATCTGGTGGTCGCCGCCGAGGACGCGGTGTTTACGCTCTCCTACGTCAAGGTCGGCGTCAATCCCGACGGCGGCGGATCGTGGTTCCTCGCCCGGGCGCTGCCGCCGCAGCTCGCCGCCGAACTCGCGCTCACCGCATGCCCGGTCGAGGCGCCGCGCCTCGCGCAGTTCGGCGTCGTCAACCGCATTGCCGCGCCGGGACGCGCACGTGAAGAGGCGCTCGCCTGGGCGGCGCAGATCGCCGCCGGCGCGACCGGAGCCATCGCGCGCACCAAGCGGCTGCTCGAGGAAGCGCGCGGCCAGGACCTTTCGCGCCACCTCGAGCGCGAGCGCGAATCCTTCGCCGAGGCGCTGTACGGCCCCGAAGGCGTCGAGGGTGTCGCCGCTTTCCTGGAAAAGCGAAAAGCTTTATTCCACAAATAGCGCCATGGGACCGCTTTCGGGAATCAAGATCTTGGAGTTCGAGGCGATCGGCCCGGGGCCGTTCGCCGGCATGCTGCTCGCCGACATGGGCGCCGACGTGATCCTGGTGGATCGTCCGAAGTCCTCGGGCCTCGGCCTGGAGCGCGAGCGCTGGATGGACGTGATGATGCGCGGCAAGCGCTCGGTGACGCTGGACCTGAAGACCGGGAACGGCGCAGCGGCGGCGCTCCAACTCGCGGCGCGCGCCGACGCGCTCATCGAGGGCTTCCGTCCCGGCGTGATGGAGCGGCTCGGCCTCGCGCCGGAGGCGGTTTTCGAGCGCAATCCGAAGCTCGTCTACGGCCGCATGACCGGTTGGGGCCAGGACGGCCCGATGGCGGCGCGCGCCGGACACGATTTGAACTACATCGCGCTCGCGGGCGTGCTGAATGCGTTCGGCCGCAAGGGCGAGGCGCCGGTGCCGCCGCTCAATCTGGTGGGCGATTTCGGCGGCGGCGGCATGCTGCTCGGCTTCGGCGTTGCCTGCGCGCTGGTCGAGGCACGAGCCTCGGGCAAGGGCCAGGTCGTCGATGCGGCGATGCTCGAGGGCGCGTCGCTCCTCGGCACGATGTTCTCCGGCATGCTGGCCGCGGGGGCGTGGCAGGAGGAGCGCGGCAGCAATATCCTCGACACCGGCGCGCCCTGGTACGAGGTCTACGAAACGAAGGATGGCAAGTACGTTTCGGTCGCTGCCATCGAAGCGAAATTCTACGAAGAATTGATTCAAAGGATCGGGCTGGACAAGCAGGCACTCCCGGGGCAGAACGACCGCAAGGGCTGGCCAGCCCTGAGAAAGGCTTTCGCGGAAAAATTCCTGGCAAAGACGCGCGACCAATGGTGCGCCGTGTTCGAGGGCTCGGATGCGTGCTTCGCGCCGGTGCTCAGTTTCTCCGAGGCGAGAAGGCACGCGCACAACGCCGCCAGAAAGAGTTTCGTCACGGTAGGCAAGGTCGAGCAGCCGGCGCCGGCGCCGCGCTTTTCGAGGACCGCCGCGGCAGTGCGGCGCGCGCCGCCCGAGCGCGGCGAGGGCGGCAGGCAGGCGCTCCTGGACTGGGGCTTTTCCGAATCCGAAGTCGGCAAGCTGAACGCCCTGGGCCTGGGGTTCGAAGCCTGATTCCTGCTCGGCGTTCACCGCCGGCGCGGCGTGGTACCTCGGGCGGGTCCTTCTTTCCGCTTCATGAGCGCAGCGTTTCCCCCGGTGCGCGAATCGCTTCGGCCAGATCATTGAGAAACACCGCGCCTTGAGCGCCGTCGACGACTCGATGATCGCCCGATAGCGTAACGGTCATCATCGGACGGACGCCGGGTTGGCCATTCACCGCCACCACCCGCTCGGCAATGCGCCCGACTGCCAGGCTGGCGGCCTGCGGAGGCGCGATGATGGCGTTGAAAGCATCGACGCCGTACATGCCCAGATTGCTGATGGTGAAGGTTCCGGCAGCCAGATCCGCAGGCCTCAGGCGTCCGCTTCGGGCGCGTTCGGTCAGGTCCCGCCGCTGCAGCGCGATGTCGCCGAGCGCCGCGCCATCCGCGTTGGGAATTACGGCTCCGACGACCCCATCGGGAACCGCCATCGCCACGCTCATGTTCACTTGCGGATTCAGCTGAATTGCATTGCCGGCCCAGCTCGCGTTCATCTTCGGATGCTTTCTCAGCACACGCGCGGTGAGCGCGACGAGCAGGTCCGTGTGCGTGATCTTCACCCCGCGCTCGCGTTCGATGGCAGGTGCCAGTTCCTCCCGGGCCTGCAGAAGGGCTCCGGCATCGACTTCACGCACCAGATAGAAATGCGGTACCTGCGTCCAGCTCTGGGTGGTTCGCTCGGCCATCAGGCGGGCGATGGCGCTGAGCGCCGCTGCCGCCTGGGCCGGAGCGGCCGAGAGCGGGGGCGTTTCCGCTGCCGCCAGAACGTCTTCGCTGGTGATGGCTCCGTCGGCGCCCGTGCCGCGGATGCGGTTGATGTCCACGCCGCGCTCCTTGGCCAGACGTCGGGCCTTGGGCGAAATTCTGGCACCGCCTTCGGCGGGCGCAATCGTTTGCGCCGGCGCCGGCGTTGCACTTGGGGCCTGCGGCTGCCCGGTGACCTTGCGCGCGGATGGCGCGGAAATGGATGATTCGACGGGCGGCTGCTCTCCGGGCGCGAGTATCCACGCGATCGTCACGCCTACGGGCACCACGTCGCCTTCGCGCGACTTGACTCCCGCGAGCACCCCGTCGGCAGTCGCCTCGATCTCGACCACGGCTTTGTCGGTTTCGATCTCGAGAAGCGGCTCGCCTTTGCTGACGGCGTCGCCTTCCTGTTTCAACCAGGAGACGATTTTTCCGGTCTCCTGCGCCATTTCGAGCGCAGGCATGACGACGCTGGCAGCCATATAGTCTGTCGGGTGAGGGACGGGGTTCTAGCCGCAGAGCGCCGTTGCCGCCTCGAACACTGTCTGCTCAGTGGGGACGGTCGCGTCTTCCAGGGGCGGGGAGAACGGGATCGGCACATGCATCGCCCCCATTCTCTTTACGGGCGCCTCCAGATTGAAGAATGCGCCTTCCGCAATGACCGACGCGATTTCCGCAGTCACGCCGTAACGTCCATAGCCTTCGTCGACCACGATGGCGCGCGAGGTCTTCTTTACCGATTCGACGAGCGTCTTCTCGTCGAGCGGCCAAACGGTGCGCGGATCGATGACCTCCGCGCTGATCCCGGCCTGCTCGAGCAACTTCGCTGCGCCAAGCGCCACCTGAACCATGCTGCTGGTTGCGACAATCGTGACGTCAGTGCCGGCGCGCTTGATGTCCGCGACGCCGAACGGAATCGTGTAGTCCTCCGCCGGCACGGGGCCTTTCAGCCGGTACATCATCTTGTCTTCGAAAAAAACCACCGGATTGTCGTCCCGGATCGCCGTCTTCATGAGTCCCTTGGCGTCGTAGGGCGTCGACGGAAGCACGACCTTCAATCCCGGGATGTGGCAGAACCACGCGTGCAGCGACTGCGAGTGCTGCGCGGCCGAGCGGCGAGTCGCGCCCAAGGTGGCCCGCATGACCATCGGGACCTTCCATTTGCCGCCGGACATATAGTGAATCTTGGCGGCTTGATTGACCATCTGGTCCATCACCAGGGTGGAGAAATCGCCGAACATGACGTCGACCACCGGCCGCATTCCGGTCATCGCCGCGCCCACCGCCATTCCGGTGAAACCCGCTTCCGAGATCGGCGTATCGAGCACGCGCTCGGCGCCGAACTCCTCGACCAGGCCGTTAAGCACCTTGTACACGGTTCCCGCTTCGGCGATGTCCTCACCGCAAATGAAGACGCGCGGATCACGCCGCATCTCTTCGGCCAGCGCTTCGCGGACGGCCTCTCCCAAAGTCAATTCACGCGTCTCAGGCATATACGTCCTGAGCCACCTTGTCCACGCTCGGATACGGCGCCGATACCGCGAATTCGACCGCCTTCTCGATTTCTGAGGTCACTTCGGCGTGCATCCGATCCAATCGAGTGCGATCGGCAAGCTGCTCGCTGGTCAACCAATCCGCCATCAGCTTGAGCGGGTCGCGCTCGGTTTTCCACAGCTGCTCTTCCTGTTTGGACCGGTAGTACTCACGGTTCACATCGCCGACATGGTGCCCCAGGAAGCGGTAGGTATTGCAGACAAGAAAGGCCGGACCCGCCCCCCGACGGACGCGATCGACGACTTCCTTGGCCGTGGCATAGACTTTCCGGACGTCCTGCCCATCGACGCTCTGCCCCTCGATACCGAAACCGGCGGCCCGCGTCAATATGTCGCCCGCGAGCGTCTCCGAGCTTTTTGTGTACTCGCCATAAAGATTGTTCTCGCACAAGTAGATCACCGGAAGCTTCCAGAGCGCCGCCATGTTCATGACTTCGTAGAGCAGTCCCTGTCCCATCGCGCCGTCACCGAAGAAGCACACCGCGACCTGGCCGGTCTTCAGACGCTTGGCGGTGAACGCCGCACCGGTGGCGATCCCCGCGCTGCCGCATACGATGGCGTTCGCGCCGAGGTTGCCGGTATCCGGATCGGCAATGTGCATCGATCCGCCCTTGCCCTTGCAATAGCCCGCCTCCTTGCCGAGCAGTTCGGCGAACATCCGGTCGAGTGCGGCCCCTTTGGCGAGGCAATGCCCGTGACCGCGATGAGTACTCGTGATGTAATCGTCGGGCTTGAGCGCTTCGCAGACGCCAACGGCCACCGCTTCCTCGCCGTTGTAAAGATGGGCCAGGCCGGGCATCAGGGCGCGGGTGTACAGCTCGTTCACTTTTTCCTCGAACAAGCGGATCATCAGCATGCGCCGGTACATGCGGAGCAGTTGATCGACGTCAATACCGGGGGCCGTCTTTGACGGGGCTATGGCGGTCGTCATTTTTCAACTCCAGACAGAGCGGGAATCAGGTGCTTTTGTACCATAATTGGTCGAACCGTGTTCACCCGCTTCGAGGACTATTCGCATGACCAGCAACAAGCCTGCGGCCACCGTCTTCCAAAACTACATTGGCGGAAACTGGGTTGCCTCCACCGACGGCGGGACCTTCGAGCAGCGCAATCCGGCGAACCTCGACGAGATCACCGGTCTGTGGCCCGCCTGCACGGTCGAGGACGCGCGGCGCGCGATCGGCGCCGCCGAAGCGGCTTTCCCCGCCTGGCGCGCGCTCACGGTATATCGGCGCGCCGAGTATCTCAAGCAGGCGCTCGGCCTCATGGCGCAGAGGCGCGATGCGATGGCGCGCGTGCTGACGCTGGAAAACGGCAAGACCCTCGCCGAGTCGAAGACCGAGATCGACAGCGCGATCCGCGAGATGGAGTTTCAGATCAACCAGGGCCTGCGCATGGGGGGCGAGCAGCTGCCCTCGGCGAGCGACGGGGTGTTCGCTTACGCGAGCCGCGCGCCGCTCGGCGTCGTGTCCGTGATCAGCCCGTGGAACTTTCCGTTCAACGTTCCCGGCCGCAAGGGCACGCCCGCGCTGATCTCCGGCAACACGGTCGTATTCAAGCCGGCCAGCCTCACGCCGCAGACGGGCCATGAGTTCACCAAGCTCTTCGTCGACGCGGGGCTGCCCGCCGGGGTGTGGAACTTCATCACCGGCGGCGGCGGCACCGTCGGCGAGGCGCTGACCGTGGATCCGCGCATCAAGGCGATCAGCTTCACCGGTTCGACCGCGGTCGGCCGGCGCATCCACGAAAAGGCGGCGAAGATCCTTGCGCGCACGCAGTTGGAGATGGGCGGCAAGAACCCGCTCGTAGTGCTCGCCGATGCCGACCTGGATGCGGCGGCGCAAGCCGCAGTGACCGCAGCCTACGCCTGCGCCGGGCAGTGGTGCACGTCGACGAGCCGCGT
The DNA here is from genome assembly GCA_001770285.1 of Betaproteobacteria bacterium RBG_16_66_20. Lineage (GTDB taxonomy): Bacteria > Pseudomonadota > Gammaproteobacteria > Burkholderiales > SG8-39 > RBG-16-66-20. Next base: position 11,696 of record MEQQ01000107.1, on the reverse strand, counting down.
GGTGGTGGAGAAGGCGGTCGCGCAGGAGCTGTCCGAGCGCATCGTCGCGCGGGTGAAGGCGATGCGAGTCGGCAATGGCATGGATGCGGGCGTCAACCTCGGTCCGGTGTGCGGCGCGCAGCAACTCGAGGACATCCTGAGATACATCGACATCGGCCGCAAGGAAGGCGCGACCCTCGCCTGCGGCGGCCGGCGCGTGACCGAGGGCGAAATGGCGCAGGGCTGCTTCATCGAGCCGACGGTTTTCACCGGCGTGCAGCGCACGATGCGGATCGCGCAGGAGGAGATCTTCGGCCCGGTGCTTTCGATCATGGTCGCGGAGGATTTCGACGCGGCCTGCGACATCGCCAACGATGTGATATTCGGCCTGTCCAGCTCCATCTACACCCGCGACCTCGCCAAGGCGCATAGTTTCGCCGAGCGCAGCGAGGTCGGGATGACCCATGTGAACATGCACACCGCGCTCAAGGAGCCGCAGTTCAGCTTCGGCGGCGTGAAACAATCGGGCTTCGGCGTGCCCGAGGCGGGGCGAACCGGGATAGAGTTCTTCACCGAGCACCGCGTCGTATACATGAAGTACCGCTGATTTCAACCGCCTCAGGAGTAGGTCAGCGCGCCGGCCCGGTCGGGCCGGTCGAGGTGCGGCACGTTGTTGAAGCTCACGCACTGGATCCGGTTCGCACCGGCCTGCAGTTCGGTGATCCCGGTATTGCGTGTCTGCAGGTTGAGATCCACCACGCCGCGCAGCGGCATGCCGAGCACCTCGGTGAGGATGGTTGCGATCGGGCCGCCCGAACTCACGACCAGAACGCGCTTCGCAGGGCGCGCGCGCAGCGAATCTAGCGCGGCCAGCACGCGGCCGCGGAATTCGGCGAAGGGCTCCAGCGGCGCGCCGTCGGGATTGCCACTTAACAAGGTGCCGTCGGTCCAGGCGTAGAGCGCTTCGCGCAGGATGCGGAAATGCTCGCGCCGGTCGCCGCCCTGCGGCAGCACCCGACCGCCCCCGCGTGTTCCCTCGTATGCGCGCAGAAGCGTGTCGCTGTCGTATTCGTTCAGGCGCGCGTCCGCTTCCCCCTGGAACGCGCTGCCCATGCCCTGCGCGATCCCGTCCAGGGTTTGCGCATGACGCCTGAGCGAACCGAGCATTACATAGTCAAATGCGGCGCCTCTGTCCGCAAAATACTCGCCCAGCCAGCGCGACTGGCGCCAGCCGAGTTCGGAGAGCTTGTCGTAGTCGTCCGCACCGAACGACGCCTGCCCGTGCCGCACCAGTACCAGTTCAGCCATAAGCCGGAATTGTATGGAACAATCGTCCCATGAAAATCAGGGACAAGGTCTGTGTCGTTACCGGGGCCGCGAGCGGCATCGGCAAGGCGCTGGCCGCGCGCCTCGCCGGGGAAGGCGCGCGCGGCGTGGTCTGCGCCGACCTGAACGGGACCGACGCCAAGGCGGTCGCCGCAAGCGTCGGCGGCATGGGGATACGCTGCGACGTCGGGCAGGAGGGGGACATGAACGCGCTGGTGGTCGCCACGCTCGAGCGCTACGGCGCGGTCGATATCTTCTGCTCCAACGCCGGAATTATCGGACGGCACGGCCTTGACGCATCGCTCAAGGAATGGCGGCGCACGATGGACGTCAATTTCATGGCGCACGTCCTGGCCGCGCGCGCGGTGGTCCCGGTCATGCTCAAGCAGGGCGGCGGCTACATCGTGGCCACCGCCTCGGCCGCCGGCCTGCTGATGCAGGTGGACTCGGCCACCTACACCGTTTCCAAGCATGCGGCGGTCGCATTCGCGGAATGGCTCTCGGTGAACTATGCCGAGCGCGGCATCCGCGTTTCCTGCCTGTGCCCGCAGGGCGTGCGCACGCCGATGCTGCTGGGGCCCTCGGGCAACCGCAAATCGTTCCTCTCGGAGGGTTCGGTGAGCGCCGAGGACGTAGCGGCACGCGTGGTGGAGGCAATCGAGGCGGAGCGCTTCCTCATCCTGCCGCACCCGGAAGTCGCCGAATACGAGCGCCGCAAGGCGGCCGATCGCGACCGCTGGCTGGCCGGCATGCGGCGCCTGCGCGCCGCGATCATGGCGGATCCCAAGCTGCGGGGCGATGACTAGACTGAATTCCGGTTAGCGCTTCGGGGGCGCGGACCCGCCAAGGCGGCCGACGTGGAATTCGGCGCTCAACTCGCCCGCTTTTTCGAACTTCAGCTTCACCGGCACCTTCTCGCCTTCCTTGAACGGCCGCTTGATGTCGACGAACATCAGGTGCGCGCCGCCCGGTTTAAGCTCGAATGCGCCCTTGGCCGGCACCTCGTAGCCGGGCACCTCGCGCATCTTCATCACGCCGTTGTCATTGACATGCACGTGAAGCTCGACCTTCGCCGCTGCGGGCGAGGACGCCGACAGCAGCCGGTCGCCTGCGGCACCCTGATTGCGGATCACCATGTAGCCGCCGGCGACCCTGGCGCCGGGCGCGGTCGCGCGCGCCCAGGGCTTCTCGATCGCGATTTGCGCCGCGGCAGGGAGGGAGAATAGGCAAAGCGAGGAGAAGATCAGGATGAGACGCGCAATGTTCATGATGCAATCCTCGTGTTTTCGGAAAGTCAGGGCTGATCTTCCGCTCGTCGAGCCTCATCCTTTGTCCTTGGAATTCTCGACGCAGAGAGTACACTGCCAACCGCAAATCATGAAGCACTCGATCCTTGCGCGCAGCTTGCTCTTGCTTTGCGTTGCAGCCGGCACCCTCGCAGGCTGCGCGCCGGTCACCCAGCGGCCGGCGGTGGAGGACAAGGCGATCGCCGAGGAAGCGCGCAAGCAGCGCGAGCTGGCCTGGCAGGACCTGCAGGAAGATCTGGCGCGCCTCTACCGGGTTTCCTATCCAATCCTAGCGCGCGGCGCGAACTTTTGCGAAGACAAGGTGCGATTCTCAATCGGCGTGCGGATTGGAAACGCCCAAGGCGTCGCCAAGGAATTCCGCGAAACCGCCGCGCGGCTCGCGGGTCTGCGGGACGAACTGCAGGTGATTCAGGTCGCCCCTGGATCACCGGCCGAACGCGCCGGGTTGCGCGAAAAAGACATCATCCTCGCCGTCGAGGGCAAATCGACGCAATCCGGCGAGGGTGCGCGCGAGAAGCTCGCCGCGGCGCTCGAGGAGGCCGCGAAGACCCGCAAGCAGCTGGATTTCAAGATCCGACGCGGCAGCGCTGAACAGGTGCTGCGGATCGAACTCGAGCCGGTCTGCGACTACCCAGTCGTCGTCAATAGCGCGGATGCAATCAATGCATTTGCCGACGGCAAGCAGGTCGCGGTGACCCGCGGCATGCTGCGCTTCGTGCGCGACGACCTGGAGCTGGCGGTCGTGGTCGGCCACGAACTTGCGCATAACACGATGGGGCACATTCGCAAGCAGATGGGCAATGCGTTTCTCGGGACTATTCTCGATGTCCTCGCGGCAAGCCGGGGTGTCAATACGCAAGGCGCCTTCGGCAACATCGCGACCATGGTGTTCTCGAAGGACTTCGAGGCCGAAGCCGACTACGCGGGGCTGTATTTCACCGCCCGGGCCGGCTACGAAATCGACAGGGCGCCCAATTTCTGGCGGCGGATGGCGGCCGCAAATCCGGGCGGAATCCAACAGCGCGGCTTCGGCGCATCGCACCCGTCCACGCCGGAGCGGTTCCTTGCGCTCGAAAAAATCGCGGAAGAAATCAAGGCGAAGAAGACCGCGGGAAAGGACCTCGCGCCGCAACTGCAGAAATAGCCCGGGCCCGAGTTTGCCTCGCGGCTAAGCCGCCTTGCTCAGTTGAAAGCCGAAGCGCGGGAAGTGCACTTGCACCGTGCCCGCGCGCGGGTCGCTGCGGCGAAGCACGATCTCGTCGGCGGACGCGTTGCGAAGTTCGCCCGTCACCGGATCGAGCCCGCTGTCCACCGGCATCACCTGCGCCTGCTCGCCCAGCGCAATGCCGCCGGTTTCGAGCGCGACCGCGCCCTGCACCGCCTCCGGCGTTGCCGATCTTGCGATCTGCAGCGCATCGCCGCTGGAGATCTCCGTGGACCTGCCGTGGCCGATGGCTGCGATGCGCTCGATGAACTTCTGCGTCCTCGGAAAGGGCGCCAGCATCGGGCGCGTATCGGCCACTTTCCAGACCGGCCAGAGCACGTGATAGAGCGAAAAATCGGCGACGCAGAGCTCGCCGCCGAAAAGGTAGGGCCCTTTCAGCTGCGCCTCGATTCTCTCCAGCAATCCCTGCATGTTGGCCTTGCATTCGTGCAGCGGTCCGCGGCGCACGGTGCCGCCCTGGCGCATCGCGGCGCGGTCCTTGCCGAATTTCTCCAGGAATTCGGGCGTGGCGTCGGGAAAATACAGCTTGATCATGCCGCCACCCGGCTGGAACGCGATCGGGATCGCGATGCCGAACATCACATTGTCGGCGAACCAGGCCGCGGCCTGGACCGCGAGCGTATCGCCCTGCGGAAACAGCGACGGCCTCGGCGCGAGGCGCTCCAGCACGCGCGCGATCAGCGCAGTGTCGCAGTAGATGTCGGCGCCGAGTTGCAGCAGCGGGGTCTTGCGGTAGCCGCCGGTGAGCGCGACCACGTCGGGCTTGGGCATGACGAGCGGGATCTGCACCGATTTCCAGGCGAGGCCCTTGAAGCCGAGCATGGCGCGGACCTTTTCCGCGAATGGAGAAACAGGGTAATGGTGCAGGATCGGTTCGGTCATAATTCAATTTCTCCCAAAAAAAAACATGGTAACGCGATGAAGGCTGTCCTCTGCAAGCGGTTTGGCCCCCCGGAATCGCTGGTCCTCGAGGAACTGCCCTCCCCCAGGGCCGGCGCGGGCGAGGCCGTGGTCAGCGTCAGGGCCGCGAGCCTCAATTTCCCGGACGTGCTGATGATCCAGAACAAGTACCAGTTCACGCCGCCGCTGCCTTTCTCCCCCGGCAGCGAGATGGCGGGCGTGGTGAAGGAAGTCGGCGCCGGCGTCCATGGATTCAAGCCGGGCGACCGCGTGCTCGCGGTCACCACCTATGGCGCGTTCGCCGAAGAGGTGAAGGTCGACGCGGCCAGGCTGGTGCCGATCCCCGCAGGAATGGACTTCAACAGCGCGGCGGCGTTCCTGCTCACCTACGGCACCTCGGACCACGCGCTGCGCGACCGAGGACAGCTCCGCGCCGGCGAAACGCTGCTGGTATTGGGCGCGGCCGGCGGCGTCGGGCTCGCGGCAGTCGAAATCGGCAAGGCGCTGGGCGCGCGCGTGATCGCCTGCGCCTCGAGCGCGGACAAGCTCGAGGTCTGCCGGCAGCACGGGGCGGACGAAGGGATCAACTACACGACCGAGAATATGCGGGAGAAAATCAAAGGACTCACTGGCGGAAAGGGCGTGGACGTAGTGTACGACCCGGTCGGCGGAGCCTACACCGAGCCCGCGCTGCGCTCTACCGGGTGGCGCGGGCGGCTGCTGGTGATCGGCTTCACCGCCGGCGAGATCCCGAAGATCCCGCTCAACCTGCCGCTGCTCAAGGGCAGCTCGGTCGTGGGCGTGTACTGGGGCGAATTCGCGCGCCGCGAACCGAAGGCATTCGCCGCGAGCATCGGCCAGCTCGGCGCGTGGTACCGCGAAGGCAAATTGAAACCCCATGTATCGCAGACGTTTGCGCTGGAGCAGGCGGTCGAGGCGCTCAAGCTGATGGCAGCGCGCAAGGCAAAGGGCAAAATCGTCCTTACCGTCGGCGCCTAGGGTTCGGGAGGCGCGTCTCCCGGTCCCATCAGGGCCTGGAGCCGTCGCCCTTCCCCAGGGGCCGTTGCATCAGCACCGAATCCACCCAGCGGCCGAACTTGTAGCCGGTCGAGCGCAGGTTTCCGGCGCGGACGAAACCCAGGCTCGCATGCACCGCAATCGAAGCCGCATTGCCGCTGTCACCGATCACCGCGATGAGCTGGCGGTAGTTGAGCGCTTCGCAGCGCACGATCAATTCCGCGAGCAATGCCCTGCCGATGCCCTTTCCCTGCTGCCCGTGCTTCACGTAAATCGAATCCTCGAGGGTGAAGCGGTACGCCGAGCGCGCACGGTAGAGCGCGCAGTAGCCGTAGCCCAGCAGCTCGCCTTTGTCCTCGGCCACCAGGTACGGCAGGCCGCGCCCGGTCACGTCCTCGAATCGGCGCCGCATCTCCGCGAGCGGCGGGGCTTCCTCCTCGAAGGAAGCCAGGCCGTGGAGCACGTGGTAGCCATAGATGGACTGGATCGCCGGCAGGTCTTGCGGCGCAGCGGGTCTAACGAGCATCAAACGATTATAGTAGCGGTATGAAACTCCGGGTTTTCGCGAGCAGGTGCACGTTCGTCGCCCTTGTGCTGCTCGCCGCCTGCTCCAAGGTCACGCAGGAGAACTTCGCCAAGATCCAGGACGGCATGAGCGAGCAGGAAGTGCAGGCGCTGCTCGGCAAGCCGGGGGAATCCTCGAACATCACCGTGCTCGGCCTGTCCGGCACTTCGTCCAGGTGGGTCGCGGACGACGGGTCGATCGCGGTGCAGTTCGTCAACGGCAAAGTGCGCGCAAAATCGTTCGAGCGGCGGCCCGCCAAATAGCCGGCCAAATATCCTCTTCATAGTACGCAATGAGGCAAACCACCATGAGATCGCTCGCCATCGCCGCCCTGCTTGCGCTTGCCCTGCCCGCAGGCGCGCAGGATGCTACGTATACCGTCCGAATGCTCGCGCCCGAAACAGCGCTTGCCGCCGCGCAGGCGGCGCTGAAGAAATGCCGCGACTCGGGCTGGCAGGTTGCGGTCGCGGTCGTGGACCGGGCGGGCGTCGCTCAGGTGATGCTGAGGGACCGCTACGCGGGCGCGCACACATTCCGCACTGCGATCGGCAAAGCATGGACCGCGGCGAGTTTCCGCACCCCCACCACCGAACTCGCGCGCATCAGCCAGCCCGGCCAGCCGCAGAGCGGCATTCGAAATCTGCCCAACGCGGTGCTGCTCGGCGGCGGCTTGCTGATCGAGGCGCAGGGCTCCATTCTCGGCGCCATCGGCGTTTCCGGAGCGCCGGGAGGCGATGCGGACGACACATGCGCCCGCGCGGGAATCGACGCGATCCGCGACAAGATCGAATTCTAGCGAGGGCGCTACCCGAGCGTTGCTGGAGCAGATCCGCCGCGACCCGGATCCCGGCGTCAGGGATTTTCCCGCGCATTGAGCCACCCGCTTCGGTAGAATCGCGGGCCTTTCCAGGGCCCACATGATCCGTTTCTCCCGACTCAGCCTGATGCGCGGCGCCAAGGTGCTGCTCGAAGGCGCCGACGCCATGCTCAATCCGGGCGACCGCATCGGCCTGATCGGCGCCAACGGCTCCGGCAAGTCGAGCCTGTTCGCGCTGCTGCGCGGCGAGTTGCATGCCGACAAAGGCGACGCCGATTTTCCGGCGAATTGGCGGGTCGCGCATGTCGCGCAGGAGACGCCGGCGCTCGAGCGGCCGGCGGTCGAGTACGCGATCGATGGAGATTCGAATCTAAGAATTCTTGAGAGAAAACTTTCTCAGGCAGAAAAGGACAACAACGGAAACCTGATAGGAGAACTGCACGCGGCGCTGGGCGATGCCGACGCCTACACGGTGCGCTCGCGCGCCGAGCAGCTGTTGGTGGGTTTGGGGTTCAGGAACGATGAACTGGGAAAGCCCGTCTCGGGTTTCTCCGGCGGCTGGCGCATGCGCCTGAACCTGGCCCAGGCGCTGATGTGCCCTTCCGATCTGCTGCTGCTGGACGAGCCCACCAACCACCTCGACCTCGACGCCATCCTCTGGGTGGAAGAGTGGCTCAAGCGCTACACCGGGACGCTGCTGGTCGTTTCGCACGACCGCGATTTTCTCGACGGCGTGGTGAACGTCATCCTCCACATCGACCAGAAAAAGCTCAGGCGCTACTCGGGCAATTACTCCGATTTCGAGGTGCAGCGCGCGCAGTCGATCGTGCTGGCCGCGAGCCAGAGGGAAAAGCAGGAGCGCGAACGCGCTCACCTGGAATCCTTCATCGAGCGATTCAAGGCCAAGGCCACCAAGGCGCGGCAGGCCCAGAGCCGGATGAAGATGCTGGCAAAAATGGAGGACCTCGCGCCGCTGCATGTCGCCGCGCCGTTCTCGTTCGAGTTCCGCGAGCCGCTGCGCGCGCCCAACCCGCTGCTGGTGCTGGAGGGCGCGGACGCCGGATACCCCGGCAATACCGTTCTGCGCGACATAAATTTCTCGCTGCAGTCGGAGCAGCGCTACGGACTGCTCGGCGTCAATGGCGCGGGCAAATCCACCCTGATCAAGACCATCGCGGGAGAGCTGCCGCCCCTGAAGGGCACGGCCATCTTCAACAAGGGGCTTTCGGTCGGCTATTTCGCGCAGCACCAGGTGGAGATGCTGCGCGACGACCAGTCGCCGGCCTGGCACCTCGCGCGCGTCGCGCAAAGCTCGGAAAAAGCGGCACGCGAGCAGGACCTGCGCAATTTCCTTGGCGGCTTCAATTTCTCGGGCGACATGGCCACCGGCTCGATTGCGCATTTCTCGGGCGGCGAAAAAGCGCGCCTCGCGCTCGCGCTGATCGTCTGGGCGCGCCCCAACCTGCTGCTGCTCGATGAGCCTACCAACCACCTCGACCTGGAGACGCGCGAAGCGCTCACCGTGGCGCTGGCGCAGTTCGAGGGCACGCTGGTGCTGGTCTCGCACGACCGGCACCTGCTGCGCGCGACCACCGACCAGTTCCTGATCGTCGCCAAGGGCAGCCTGCAGCCCTTCGACGGCGACCTGGACGATTACCGGGACTGGCTGCTCAAGAGCAAGCTGGAGAAGCCGGCCGAATCGATCCCGGCCGTGCCGGCGAAGAAAGACGTGGCGCCGAAATCCTCCTCCGCATCGAGGAAGAACCTGGAAGCGCGCCTCAAACGGCTGGAGGAAATGATCGGCCGGCTGAGCGCGCAGAAATCCTCCCTCGATGCGCGCCTGGCCGACGCGGCGCTCTATCAGCCCGAAGCAAAGGAAGCGTTGCAGGCGGTGCTGCTCGACCAGGCGTATGTCGGCGAGGAACTCAGACAACTCGAGAGCGAATGGCTGGAAAAACAGGCGGAGCTGGGGTGAAAACTGCGAAATAGTGCCTGCGCCGGCGTCCCGGTTCGGCATATCGTGAGGCTTGGTCAACTCAATCCGGAACGAGGTCGCAGATGAATCTCAGAATGCGTATTGCCCCGGCTGCACTGGCGCTCGGCGTCGCGCTTGGAATTGCAGCCGCACCCGTATTCGCCGACAAGCCGGAATGGGCCGGCGAAGGCAAAGGGCACGGCAAGGGCAAGCAGAAAAAGAAACACTTCGACGAAGACAAGCGCAGCCACATCCGCGGCTATTACGAGGAGGAGTTCCGCGGCGGACACTGCCCGCCGGGCTTGGCCAAGAAGCGCAACGGCTGCATGCCGCCCGGCCAGGCAAAGAAATGGCGCGTGGGCCGTCCCCTGCCCCAAGACGTCATGATCCATGACGTTCCGCCGGCGCTTGTCGTCAAGATCGGCGTGCCGCCGGCCGGCTACAGGTACGTGCGCGTTGCGGCGGACATCCTTCTGATCGCGGTCGGCACCAGGATGGTCGCCGACGCGATCACCGACCTCGGGAGACTCTGACCCCGGCGGCAGGCGCGCCGGGCGAGCCCGGCTCCGCGGTTGCTTCTTTGACTTAGCGCAATATCGCGCAGCACCTGCCCTCTACCATGCTCGCATAGAGGGACAGGAGGTTATGTTTCAGACTCGAATCCACGGCCGCGGCGGCCAGGGCGTGGTCACCGCCGCCGAGATGCTTTCGGTCGCCGCGTTCCGCGAGGGCCGTTTCGCGCAGGCATTTCCGAGCTTCGGTTCGGAGCGCACCGGCGCACCGGTCGTGGCCTTCTGCCGCTTCGACGACAAGGCGATCCGCCTGCGCGAGCCGATCATGCAGCCGGATGCACTGATCATCCAGGACCCGACGCTGCTGCATCAGGTGGACGTGTTCGGCGGGCTGGTGCGCGACGGCTACATCCTGATCAACACCTCGCGGAGCTTTTCCGAACTCGGCATCGGCGAGTTCGTGCAGGGATTCCACGCCGAGCACCTGTGCACCGTGCCGGCCACCGAATTCGCGCTCAAGCACGTCGGGCGCCCGCTGCCCAACGCCGCGCTGCTCGGCGGCTTCGCGGCGGTGTCCGGACACATCGCCATCGATTCGGTGCTCGCCGCGATACGCGAAAAGTTCCCGCGCAAGGTCGCCGACGGCAACATCGCCGCCGCGCGCGCCGCCTACGAGTACGTCCTCGGGGAAATGCAGGAAGCCGCCCATGCTCAAGCAGACTGAAGGCTCGCACGCCGTCGCCGAAGCGGTCGCCCTGTGCCGGCCGGAGGTGATCTGCGCCTATCCGATTTCGCCGCAGACCCACATCGTCGAGGGGCTCGGCGAAATGGTGAAGTCCGGCGCGCTCGCCAACTGCGAGTTCATCAACGTCGAGTCCGAGTTCGCCGCGATGAGCGTGGCGATCGGCGCCTCGGCCGCGGGCGCGCGCGCCTACACCGCCACCGCCTCGCAGGGGCTGCTGTTCATGGCCGAAGCGGTGTTCAACGCCTCGGGCCTCGGCCTGCCGATCGTGATGACGGTCGCGAACCGCGCCATCGGCGCGCCGATCAACATCTGGAACGACCATACGGATGCGATGAGCCAGCGCGACTGCGGCTGGATCCAGCTGTTCGCCGAGGACAACCAGGAGGCGCTCGACCTGCACATCCAGGCGTTCCGCCTCGGCGAAGAGCTCTCGCTGCCGGTGATGGTCTGCATGGACGGCTTCATCCTGACCCATGCCTACGAGCGGGTGGACATTCCGGCCCAGCCCCAGGTGGACGCCTACCTGCCGCGGTACGAGCCGCGCCAGATCCTCGATCCGGCCGAACCGGTGTCGATCGGCGCGATGGTGGGGCCGGAGGCGTTCATGGAGGTGCGCTACCTGGCGCACATCAAGCAGATGCAGGCGCTTGAACTGATCCCCGGCTACGCCGAAGAATTCCGCTCGGTGTTCGGCCGCGGCTCCGGCGGCCTGCTGCACAGTTATCGCACGGAGGATGCCGACACCATCGTAGTGGCGCTTGGCTCCGTGCTCGGCACCATCAAGGACACGGTGGATGAAATGCGCGCGGACGGCACCCGGATCGGCGTGCTCGGCATCACCTGCTTCCGGCCCTGGCCGCACGCCGCGATGCGCACGGCGCTCGAAGGCGCCAAGCGCGTAGTAGTCCTCGAAAAGAGCCTCGCGGTCGGGCTGGGCGGCATCGTCTCGAGCAACGTGCACAATTCGCTCGCCGCACCCTCCACGCCGGTTTACACGGTGATCGCCGGCCTCGGCGGGCGCACCATCACGCGGGCTTCACTGCACGGAGTATTTGCCGACGCGATCGCGGGCCAGCTCGAATCGGTCAGTTTTCTCGACCTCGACGGCACGGCGGTCGATCGCGTGCTCGCGCGCGAGCGCGAGGTGCGCCGCTCCGGCCCGATTGCCGAAGCGGTGCTGCGCGGCATGGGCGCGCCCGGCGCGCGCATCGGCTGAAGGAGCGCGCGATGTCCTTCCAGCCGGTCAAGTTTTACCAGACGGGAACCTTCACCGTCGGCAACCGGCTGCTGCCGGACGCGGAACGCTCGGTGCAGGCGAACATGCGCCG
>MEQQ01000106.1 GCA_001770285.1 Betaproteobacteria bacterium RBG_16_66_20 | reverse complement strand
CGCGCCTCGCCTTTGGCGATCGCCTTGCGCGCGCGCTCGATCCCGCTCTCGAGCGTCCTGGCCACCCCGGCGACGTAGAGCGCGGCGCCGGCGTTCAGCAGCACGATGTTGAGCGCGGGGCCGGGCTGGTTTTCCAGCACCGCGAGGATCATCTGCTTGGATTCGTCGACCGAATTCACCTGGATCGCGCGCCGGTCGTACACCTCGAGGCCGAACTGCGAAGGGTGCAGCTCGTACTCGCGGATCTCGCCCTTCAACAACTCACCCACCAGGGTCTCGCCCGATATCGAGATCTCGTCGAGGCCGTCGCGGCCATGGACCACCATCACGTGCCGGGCGCCGAGGCGCTGCAGCACGCGCGTCTGGATACCCACGAGATCCGGATGGAATACCCCGAGCAGCTGGCTCTGCGCGCCCGCCGGGTTGGTGAGCGGCCCGAGGATGTTGAAAATGGTGCGCACGCCGAGTTCCTTGCGCACCGCCGCCGCGTGCTTCATCGCCGGATGGTGGCTGGGCGCGAACATGAAGCCGACGCCGACGGTCTCCACCGAGCGCGCGATCTGCCCGGGGGTGAGCTCGAGCTTCGCGCCCAGCGCCTCGAGCACGTCGGCGCTGCCGCTTCTCGAGGAAACCGAGCGGTTGCCGTGCTTGGCCACCTTTGCGCCCGCGGCGGCGGCGACGAAGGTCGCGGCGGTGGAGATGTTGAAGGTATGCGCGCCGTCGCCCCCCGTGCCCACTACGTCGACCACGTGCTGGTGGTCCTTGAGCGGCACCATGGTGGCGAATTCGCGCATCACCTGCGCCGCGGCGGCGATTTCGCCGACCGTTTCCTTCTTCACCCGCAGGCCGATGATGAAGCCGGCGATCTGCGCCGGCGTCAGCTCCCCGCGCATGATCTGCCGCATCACGTGCAGCATTTCGTCGTGGAATATCTCGCGATGCTCTACGGTGCGCTGTATTGCCTCTGCGATTCCGATTTTCATGTCCTTCTCCCTTCCAGAAAGTTTTTCAGCATGGCATGCCCGTGTTCCGTGAGCAGGGCTTCGGGATGAAATTGCACCCCCTCGAGCGGCAGGGTCCTGTGCCGCAGGCCCATGATTTCCCCCTCCTCCGACGCCGCGCTCACCTCCAGGCAGGCGGGCAGCGATGCGCGCTCCAGCGCCAGCGAGTGGTAGCGCGTCGCGGCGAATCGGTCCGGAATCCCGGCGAAAACGCCCCTGCCGTCGTGGCGCACGCTCGAGACCTTGCCGTGCATGACGCGCCTGGCGCGCACCACTTTACCGCCGAACGCCTGGCCGATCGCCTGATGGCCGAGGCAGACCCCGAGGATCGGCATTTCCCCGGCGAACCTGCCGATGACGGCAAGCGAGATGCCGGCCTCGTCCGGCGTGCAGGGCCCGGGGGAAATCACGATCCGCGCGGGCCGCAGCCGCGCCACCTCATCAATCGAGATTTCGTTGTTGCGGACCACTTTCACCCCGGCGCCGAGCTCGCCGAGATATTGCACCAGGTTGTAGGTGAACGAGTCGTAGTTGTCGATCATCAGGATCATGCGGCCTCCGCCGGCTGCTGCTCCGCCGTGGCAAGCTCGGCCGCACGCAGTATGGCGCGCGCCTTGTGCTGCGTCTCCTGCCATTCGGACTGCGGGTCCGAATCGGCCACGATGCCGGCGGCGGCCTGCACGTGCAGCTTGCCCCCCTTCAGCACCGCGGTGCGGATCGCGATCGCGACGTCCATGTCGCCGTTGAAGCCGAGGTAGCCCACCGCGCCGCTGTAGACCCCGCGCTTGACGGGTTCGAGCTCGTCGATGATCTGCATCGCGCGCACTTTGGGCGCGCCGGTCACGGTGCCGGCCGGAAAGCTCGCCTTGAACACATCGATCGCGTCAAGTCCCGGCGTCACGCGGCCCTCGACGTTCGACACGATGTGCATTACGTGCGAGTAGCGCTCGATCGCCATTTTCTCGGTCACCCGCACGGTGCCGATCGCCGCCACGCGCCCTACGTCGTTGCGCCCGAGGTCGATCAGCATTACGTGCTCGGCGCGTTCCTTGGGATCGGCCAGCAGTTCCTCGGCGGTCTTCGTATCCTCCTCCGGCGTCCTGCCGCGCGGCCGCGTGCCGGCGATCGGACGCAGCGTGATGACGCCGCCCGAGAGCCGCACCATGATCTCGGGCGAGGCACCCACGACATGGTGGTCGCCGAAATCGAAGTAGTACATGTAGGGCGAGGGGTTGACGCCGCGCAGCGCGCGGTAGAGCGCGAGCGGCGAGGCGGCGAACGCGCGCGAAGTGCGCTGGGAAATCTGCACCTGCATGCAGTCGCCCGCGAAGATGTATTCCTTCGAGCGCCTGACCGCGGCAAGGAACTGCTCTTCGCTGAAGCTGCATTCAAGGCTTGCCTGCCGATCAATCCTGTCTTCGTCGACAAGACCGGAACAAAACCCCTCCGCTATCGGCAACGCCAATTGGGCGCGCAGGCGTTGCAGCCGCTCGCGGGCCGCCCGGTACGCCCCTGGCTCGCGCGGGTCTGCGTAGACCACCAGGTAGAGCTTGCCCAGGACGTTGTCCATCACCGCCAGCTCGTCGGACACGAGCAGCAGCATGTCGGGCGTTTCCAGCGGGTCGGGCTTGCCCCCTTTCAGCGCACTGGGCTCGACGTGCGTGACGCATTCATAGCCGAAGTAGCCCACCAGCCCGCCGCCGAATCGCAATGCCTCCGGTGCCGGCGCCACGCGCTGGCGGGCGAGATAGCCGCGCAGGTACGCGAAGGGATCGGCCGGCGACTCTTCGGTACCGGCTGTTTCGATACAGACGTCTTTTCCGCGCGCCTCGCGCAGAAGACGTCGCACTACGCCGTCCTTTGCCTCGATCCGCTCCGCGCAGGCCAGGCCGATGAACGAATAGCGGCCGAAGCGCTCGCCGCCGACCACCGATTCGAGCAGATAGGTGTAAGGGCCGTTTGCAAGCTTGAGGTATACCGCGAGGGGCGTGTACAGATCGGCGCGCGCCTCGGAAACTACCGGCACGCGCGTGTAGCCCTGCTTGGCAAGGCTTTGGAAATCGGGCTCGGTCATGAACAACTCCAGCGAATCACCAGCCAACTGCGGGGGAACTACGAGGTGCGGGGAAAGGCATCCCGCGGCAAAGCAGGAATTAGCGGCGCCAGGGGCGCCAGCTGCACCAGAGGTGGGACTTGAGTTGGCTGAAGAGTTGTTTCACGACGAAAACACTATACCACGGCAAGCCGCGCGCGCATCTCGCGCAGCGTCGCCGCGTAGTCCTTCGAGCCGAAGACGGCCGAGCCCGCGACGAAGGTGTCGGCGCCCGCTTTCGCGATTTCCGCGATGTTGTCTATCTTCACGCCGCCGTCGACCTCGAGCCAGACATCGCGTCCCGAGGCGTTGATCTTCTTCCTCACTTCGGCGATCTTGGGCAGGACGGAGGCGATGAACTGCTGGCCGCCGAATCCGGGGTTGACCGACATCAGCAGCACCAGGTCGAGCTTATCGAGCGTGTGCTCGAGATGCGACAGCGGCGTGGCGGGGTTGAATGCGAGACCCGCCTTGCAGCCGCATTCCCTTATCAATGCGAGCGTGCGGTCCACATGTTCCGAGGCCTCGGGATGAAAGCTGATGATATTGGCCCCGGCCTTCGCGAACTCGGGAATGATGCGGTCCACCGGCTTCACCATCAGGTGCACGTCGATCTGCAGTCCGGTGCGCGGGCGCAGCGACGCGCACACCAGCGGCCCGATCGAGAGGTTGGGCACGTAATGGTTGTCCATGACGTCGAAGTGCAGCAGGTCGGCGCCGGCCGCCTCCACGGCGGCCACCTCTTCGCCGAGGCGCGCGAAGTCCGCGGAAAGGATCGAGGGCGCGATGCGAAATGTGGCGGGAGCCGGCATGACGGCGGCCATTCTATCCCCAGGTCTTACAATTCGCGCATGGCCAACGAACGGCGCTACGAGATATCGGTCAGCGCGGCAGTGCAGTACCTGTCCGACCAGTCCGACGAGAGCGCCGGGCGCTACGTCTTCGCCTACACCATCGATATCCACAACACCGGCAACGCCACGGCCCAGCTGATCAGCCGGCACTGGATCATCACCGACTCGCAGGGACTGGTGCAGGAGGTGCGCGGCCTGGGCGTGGTCGGCGCGCAGCCGGTGCTGCGCCCCGGCGACCATCACGAGTACAGCAGCGGCACCGCGATCGCAACCCCCGTGGGGACGATGCGCGGCAGCTACCAGATGGTCGCCGAAGACGGCACCCGGTTCGAGGCGCAGATCCCGGAGTTCACGCTCTCGGTGCCGAGGGTGCTGCATTGAGCTGGTCGATCACGCCGGTCATCGACTGGCTGATGCACAAGGGCCGGCACCTGCCGACGCGCGAGGAGGTCGTGGCCGAGATCTGCGAACGGGTCTGCGCGCGATTCCGGATCACTTGAACGCCCCCGCGGCCTCGTACGCTGCGTATTCCTCGGCCTTCAGGCCAAGACCATCGCGAAACACCGACGGGTTGTCGGCCCCGAGGAGGGGGGCCGCCCGCGTGATCTCGGCCGGCGTCTCGGAGAGCGTGAACGCCGGTGCACAGTAGGCCTGCTCTCCGATCACGGCATGGGTGCGCCGGCGCCACTGCTCGCGCGCGGCAAGCTGCGGGTCCGAGAACAGATCGGCCATCGTGTTGACCGCGTGGGCATGCACGCCCGCGGCTTGCAGCACCTGCGCCGCAACGTGCGCATCGCGCGCGGCGAGCCACTCCGCGAGGGATCGCGGCGCGATCGCGTCGCCGAGCCGCCTGCGTTCGTCCTGCGACCAGCACGAAACGGCGATCCAGGTGCCGTTTGCGCACGGGTAGGCCCCGTGCAGCACCGCTTCAGGGTCGGCGTTTGCGGAACGCTGCGCGACACGGCCGTTGACGTGGAAATCGAGCAGCGGCCCGGCGAGGAACATCAGTCCGCACTCGTACTGCGACAGGTCGAGGTACGCGCCCTTGCCCGTCGCGCGCCGCTGTTCGAGCGCCGCGAGCACCGCGACCGCGCCCAGCGTTGAGGCGATGAAATCGATGTAGGGGCCGTACAGCAGCATCGGCGGGCCGTCGGGCTCTCCGGTGAGGTGGCACATGCCCGCGAGCGCGGTGAGCTGCGAACCGAACCCCGGCGTATCCGCTCGCGGCCCGGTCTGCCCCATGTTGCACGTCGAGAGCATCACCAGGCCCGGATTGGACGCCTTGAGCGTGTCGTAGCCGAGGCCGATGCGCGCCATCACGCCGGGGCGCATGTTCTCGATCACGACGTCGCAGTCCGCCGCCAGGCGCCGCGCCAGCTCGAGTCCGCCGGGATTCTTCAGATCGAGCGTCACGCCGAGCTTGGAGTCGTTGAAGTAGGCGAAACAGCCGCCGCTGTCCAGACCCGGCTGCTGGTCCTTGTACGGCGGGTATTGCAGGCGAAAACCGTCCGGCCGGGCGCGCGATTCGACATGCACGACGGTGGCGCCGCAATTCGCGAGCATCTTGCCGATGTGCGGGCCGGCCGCGTAGCCGCCGAATTCCACGATGCGCACGCCACCAAGGGCGCGGGCAGTCGTCACGGCGCGCGCCCCGCCGCCGGCGCCGCCTGGGATTCGGGGCATTGCAGCGTCGGACGACGTCCATCGACCACGACGAACGCGCCGCAGTGCCGCTCGCTGCGTCCGTCCGGACCCGGCAGGTCCTGCCAGAAGCCGCGCGCCTCGAGATGAGGATCGCTCGCGATGTCGGCCACCGTGGCGACCGGGTAACCGAGCATCTCGCGCCGGTGCGCTTCCTCCAGGAACTCGCGCTTGGCGACGGTCGCGAAAAAGCGCTCGATCGCGACCTCGATCGCGTCGACCTGGTCCTGCGTCACGATGGTCGGGTCCCACCGGCGCCAGTCGATGCTGGCCAGCGGCCCGAGATCGAAGCCGCGGCTGCGCATCCAATCGACCAACTGCTCATTGGTGCGCCGTCCCGCGCCTCCCCCGTAAAGGATGAAGTTGAGGTAGCCGTCGCGGCAGCGCCAGAACACCCGGAACTTCGCGCCGGTGACCGAACGCCCCGTCATGTAGGCCCCGGCCCGCGTCGGGGTGATGCCCAAGAGGTCGGCGAACGTCGGGGCGTGCGCCAGGGCGGTGATCACCGCCGACTGCGCGGAGACGTCGACCAGCTGCCCCCTCCCGCTCGCGGCGCGATGGTGGATCGCGACCAGCGCACCCACCGCAGCCTGCGCGCCGGCCCATGCATAGGCCTGCGGCGCACTCACCCGCACCGGCATGCCTTCCGGCTCGCCGGCGAGCGACATCGCGCCGCCCGCCGCCATGATCTCCAGGTCCGAAGCAAGCCAGCCGGCTTTCGGGCCGGTCAATCCGAAGGGCGTGATCGCGACGACGGCGAGACGGGGATTCAGCTCGAGCAGCCGCGCCGGATGTTCGCCCGGTTGCGGCGTGCAGAACACGATGTCCGCGCCGCGCGCCAGGCGCTCGAAGCGCTCCCGCCCCTCCGCGCTCGCGGGATCCAGCCGCAGCAGGCGCTTGTTGACGTTCAGCGCCCGCCATTCGGCGCCCTCGAGCTCCGCTTGCGGAGCCTCGAGCTTCGTTACTTCGGCGCCAAGATCAGCGAGCAGCCGCCCGGCGAGCCAGCCAAGGCGCTCGGTCGCGTCGATGACCGAGAGGTTCTGCAGCATCAGCTTCCCTCCGGAGGCGTTGCGCGGTCGAGGGCGGTCTTTCCCCTAGCGCCCAGTGCGCGCCAGCGACAGCACCCAGCCCGCCATGCGCGACTTCATCTTCTCGATCTGCTTGGCGTCGAAGAAGTCCTCCGGCTTGACGCGATCGACCGGATAGACGGGCCGGTGGAAATCCTGCTCGTAGCCGAACGGCACCGTGGCGTCGATGCCCATACCGCCTTCGAACATGGTGTTGGAGGCGGTCCATTCCTTGTCGCCGGCGGTCATGCGCTCGGCCGGCATGAAAGTCTGCCCGCGCCCGCCCGGGATCGGGTTGAGGATGTCGGCGCGCGGATTCACGCGCGTGGTGAGGCACCACATGATGTCGTCCATCGAGTAGATATCCACGTCCTCGCTCACCGCGATGGCGAGGCGCATGCCCTGGGAGCACGACAGGATCGCCGACAGGAAGTTGCGCTGCCAGCCCTCCTCGATCTTGTTGCGCTTCTTCACCTGGATGACGCAGCCGCCCCAGTCGGTCATGCAGTACGGGATATGCACGTCCTGGACGATGCCGGGCTGCAGCCGGTGGCACAGCTCGAAGATCGCCGCTTCGCGCACCGTAGTGTCGATGTTGCTGTCGTCCGAGGTGTGCACGCCGAGCGGGAAGATCACCGGCCGCGACTCGGGTTTGCGCATGGTGATGGCGGTGACGTGGAATGTGGGAGCCTTGTAGGCCTTGCCCATGTAGCCCGCCCACTCGGGATGGAAGGGGGTCTTGCCCTGCACGCCTTTGTCTTCCGACTCGCGGGTCTCGTAGCGCTTGTCCTTGGGATGGATGTAGCCCTCCAGTACGTACTCGGACTCCGCGATCGCGTGGGCGTCCACCGTGCGCGCCTTGACCAGGCGGATCGGCGAGCCCTGCACCGCGCCGGCGACGCCGATCTCATCACAGCCCTTGGGCAGGATCACGTAGTCGAAGCCCGCGCCCGCGAGCAGCGTGCAGGCCGGCGGCACGCCGAAACACACGGTGAGCGGGATCGGCTGGTCGTCGTGGTAGTGCTGCGTATAGACCTGCCACATGTGCGAGCCGGGCGAGATCTGGAACGTGCCGACGTTGCCCCAACGGAAGTTCATGCGGTTGTAGCCGAGGTCCGAGCCGCCGTCGAAGTACGGCCCGACGACGCAGCGGATGCCCGAGCCGACCGTCAATTCCGGTTCCAACGCGGTGTGCCGGATCGCCGTGATCCACTTGTTGACGTCGATGTCCTGGGTGATGACGTGCTCCTGGCAGGGCGCGTCCTTCTGCTCGATGACCGTCGGCTTGAGCGGGTGGTTGAGCGCGTGCGCGAGCTGGCGCGTGCGATCGGTAGGGCCGTTCCAGCCGAACATGCGGTCCACCACCCGCATGTCGGAGAACAGGTTGGTGATCGCGCGCGCGTGCGGCTTGCCCTTCACCTTGTTGAACAGTATCGGCAGGCTGCCGTCGAAATGTTTCTGCAGTCCGGTGATCTCAAGATCGGGATCGACCTCGCGGTCGGTCTCGATCAGCAGCCCTTCGCTCTTCAGCCACTCGATGGTCGAGCGCAGGCTGCTGGAGTCTGGTTTCACGGCGGTGGAATTCGCGGGTTTCATCGTGTTCTCCTGGAAGATGGGTCTATTTCAGCCGGCTCAGTGGTGCTGCCTGATCCAGGCGCCCATCACAGCTAGCGGGTCTCGGCGGCCATGCGGCGCAGCTGGGCGGTGGTCTTGGCGAGGCGATCGGCGAGGATGCGCACCAGCGCGATCGCGGCGTCGGGATTGCTCCGGATCACGTTGACGAACACGTCGCGCGAGATGCGCAGCGCTTCGACGCGCGTGCGTGCCGAGGCGGTCGCGGTCCGCGGCACGTCGCCGAAGATGCCGATTTCGCCGATGACGTCGTTGCGCTTCAGCGTATTCACCAGCAGCGGGCCCTTGGGCGTCGGCACGGTGATATCCACTTCGCCCTCCATCACGATGTAGGCGCTGTCGGGCGGATCGCCCGCGCTGAACATGAGCTGGCCTTCCTCGTAGGTCAGGCGGTCGCTGCTGAAGGCGAGCAGCTTCTGCATCGAGGGGTCGGTGGTGCTGAAGATCGGCACCCGGCGGATCAGTTCGAACTCCTGTTCAAGGCTCATGGCTGTGTTCCTTTGCCTGTGCTCATCACGCGGGCGTGATCCTGCTCAATTCGGGCGTGATCCCGCTCATCCGGCGTTCAACAGTCGTTGCAGCGCGCCGCCGCTGCTTTTCAGATCGGCAAACCGGCCCTGCTCGACGAGCCGGCCGCGTTCCATCACCAGGACATGGCCGAAGCGCTCGGCGAGGTCGTTGCGTTGCAGCGCCCAGAACACCGAGCGCCCCCGGCGGCATTCCAGGATGCTGTTCACGACCCGGTTCTGCGAACCGCCATCCAGGACCGCCGCCGCCTGGTCGAGGATCAGCACCGCCGGCCGCTTCAGCAGCGCGCGCGCGATCGCGACCTTCTGCCGGTCGGAGGACGAAAGCCGCGCGCCGCCGACCCCGACCTGGTAGCTCAGTCCGATCGACACCACCTGCGGCCGTAATTGGAGTTCCTCGAGGACGTCGTGCAGCATCGCCCCGATGCGGGTGCTGGCCTGCGCCTGGCCGGTGGCGACCTTGCCGAACAGTATGTTGTCCTGCAACGTCGCGGCGCCGTTGTAGCGCGCCGCGTCGAAGAATTCGACGCCCCGGCGCATGCCGGCGGGCAGGTGCTCGGCGAAGTAGCGGCGCGCATGCAGGATGCGCGCCTCGAAAGCCTCATCGATGAGGCCAAGGCGGTGGCGTGCGGAAATCATCTTGAACGGCAGCGCCATCAGCAGTTCACGGTCGGCCTGTTCGATCCCTTCGAGCCCGGCATCGGCCGCCCGGGCGAGGACGGCCTTCACCTCGGGCAGATCGTCCTGCCGGATGAAACTGAAACGCTCGAAGAACTCATGGCCTGGCGGCAGGCCGCTGAACAGCTCGATCATGGTTTCGGCGAGCTTGTGCCCGGTCTTGAGCAGATCGTCGCTGAGCCCGGTCTCGCGCAGGACGTGGCGCACGTAGTCGTTGCCCGCCAGGTTCTCGATGTCGAAGATCTTGCCCACGGGCGTTCCGAAGAGCAGGTTTTCCGCCAGCGTCGCGTTGCGGTTGTAGCGCTCGGCGTCGAACTGCTCGACCAGCCCCTGCATGCCCGGCGCGGCGAGCCGCGCGCGTATCGCCTCGCGCCCGCGCAGCACGCTGTCCGCGAGCCCCGGGTAGTGCGCGGGGTCCACCGCGCTGCGCAGTCCGAACTCGAATATGGCTTCCTCGAGCTCTACGGTCTTCAGCATCTCGACGATCCGCAATTCCATATCCTCCGGCCCGGAGGCGCCCGCGGCCTGGTAGTCGGTCCAGTCGGCATTGAAGTCGAGCGGCGTGCTGTCGGTGCGCCGCACCTCGCGCAGCTGGAACTCGCGCTCCTCCAGCGCCTCGCCCTCATACGCCGCCTCGCGGATGGGGTAATGCTTCAGGCCATACATCAGGTTTTCGCGCACACTGGTCGGGAAGAGGTAGGCCGAGGGCCCGACGTAGGCCAGCGCCCGGCCGGTGACCGCCTCCGGCGCCTTGGTCATGTCGAAGCCGCCGACTTCGAGCCGGCCGCTGCTTGGCACCACCAGGCGCGCGAGCATCTGCGTCAGCTCGGCAACCCCCGCGGCATGCGAGCCAAGGATCGCGACATGCTGGTCGAGGCCGATGTCGAACGAGACGCCGTCGATGAGCTTGGTTCCGGCCTCCCCGGCGAGCGTGAGGTTGGTCGCCCGCACGCCGCCCGCCTGTGGCGACAACTGCGGCAGCGCCGGCGCGGCCATCGGCGCCTGGATCTCCGCCGGCGCGAGGTCCTCGACGGTGAACTGCTCGATCACCTGGGTGAACTTGATCTGCCCGTCGAGGCGCTGCTGGTCCCAATCGATCAGCTCCTTGATCGGGCTGGGCAGGTCCTTGTAGGCCGCGATCACCGCTACCAGCGTACCGATGTCCAGGCGCCCCGCGATCACCAGGTAGCCGCCGACCAGGTAGTACAGGAACGGGCCCACCTGCGACAGGAAATTGTTCAGGAACTTGATCAGGAACTTGCGCTGGTAGAACTCGAAGCGGATGCGGAAGATCCGGCCGAGGCGCCAGGAAATCTCGGCGCGCTCGTAGTTCGAGGTGTCGTGCGCGTGCACTTCGACCGCGCCGTCGGCGACTTCGGCGATGCGGCCGGCCAGCTGGCGTGCGCTCAGCTGGCGCTCTTTCGCGAGTACGAGCAGCCGGCGCCGCAGCTTCGGAATCACGAATGCCTGTGTGCCCACCACGCCGAGCGCGATCAGGCCCAGGTAGGTGTGCTGGAACATGATGAAGAACATCGCCGTCAGCGCCTCGCCGGCGAGGAACAGCGGCGTGATCAGCGATTCGCCGACGAAGCCGCCCAGGGGTTCGATCTCGTCCTTGATCATGGTTGAGAGTTCCGCCGACTTGACGCGGCGGAAGCGCGCCAGCGGA
>MEQQ01000105.1:7052-7273 GCA_001770285.1 Betaproteobacteria bacterium RBG_16_66_20 | reverse complement strand
GCAGTGAAACCGACGGGTGCCGATTTCTCGACCCCGAGCGTGCCGCGAAAATCGAGGTCGCCTTCGGCGCGAATAGTGGCGTCCCGCAGGTTGATCCCCAGCGCGGTCGCCACGGAATTGAGCGTCACTCCGGCGCAGGCGACCAGCGCCTCCAGCAGCATGTCGCCCGAGCAGGCCGAGGTGCCGGTTCCGCCGGTCGCCGGATGCAGCCCGGCAGCGAC
>MEQQ01000105.1:0-6981 GCA_001770285.1 Betaproteobacteria bacterium RBG_16_66_20 | reverse complement strand
GCGCCGCTTCAGGCTCGCTGCGGTACCTCTCCTTGTAAGGTTTCTGCAGCGCTCGCAGTTCTTCGGCGTTCATCGGCGGTCTCCGGCTTGCGCGTGGACGATGAAACCGATTCTAAGCCCGGGCGCGCGAGCCAGAGGTACTGCTGCTTGAGCATGCAATCGACCAGCGCGAACTGGTCGGCCATCGCTTCCTGGAACACGCCGCCGGGGGTGACCCGGTCCAGGGTCAGCCGCGCGTCCGCCTCGCCAGCCTCCACGACCACTGTAAGGCCCGCCTTGCGGGCGAGGTGCATCATGATTCCGTTTTCGGCCAGGCAGTACATGAACAGCACGCGGTAGCCCAGATTGGTGGCATGCAGCACCACGCGCTCGAGCAACGCGAAGCCGTACCCCTTGCCGCGCGCGCTCGGGTCCACGCTGACGCCGAGTTCGGCGACGCGGGTCGCCGGATCGAGCGCGAGATGCGCGAATCCGATCAGGTTCAGGTCCGCGTCCTGCACGCCGAATACGCGATCGCGCTCGAAGTTGATGCCGTCGACGTACTCGCGAATCATGTCGTCGCGCATGTGGCGGCCGAAACGCAGCCGCCGGTCTTCCTCAGGAAGCCGGAGCAGGTGGCGTGCGATGTCCTCCCGGTGCCGGGGATTCAGGTGCTGTACCGCGACGCGGGGCAGCGGGACCATGGGGATTTCAGCCAAAGGAAGCGGTCAGCCGCCGGATCGGGCGAAGTACGAGTACTTTCAGCAGGGTCTGCAAGCGGCGGCCGATCGCGAATAACGCATCGGCAACCGCGTCCGCCCTCGCCAGCTGCGACTTGGCCTTGGCCCGCTCCGACGAACGCATCTGGACTTCGTCCAGGCGGGAAAAGATGAAATCCAGATTTGCATTAGGTTTGCTATTCATTTCCTTCATCGCTATTCTCCTGAAACAACGGCGCTCTGGCTTCATTATGTGCACTGCACTATTACAGTGCTATTACAGGTATTACTCATAATTACCTGTTACTAATGACTATATGTTGACATAGATTAATAACAATAGTTGCACTGCAGCAATTTATCTTTTTTCTTCAAGGCAGATAGAAAATCTATCTTTCAATTCTGTTATGGCTCAACACCTACCGCCATTGAATGCGCTCCGGGCTTTCGAGGCCGCGGCGCGCCATCTGAGCTTTGCGGCGGCCGCGAAGGAGCTGCATGTCACGCCCGCCGCAGTAAGCCATCAAATCAAGGGATTGGAGGAGCATCTCGGACTGCGGCTGTTCCGGCGCCTGAAAAGGGGCCTCGAATTGACCCGCGCGGGGGAAGCGTTTCTGCCCAAGTTGCGCGAAGGCTTCGAGCGCCTCGGCGAAGCGGTAGCGGACTTGCGTGCGCGCAATGAGCCCGGAACCCTGGCAGTGAGTGCGGCGACCTCGTTCGCGACGCGCTGGCTCGCACCGCGATTGCATCGCTTCGTTGCCGCGTATCCCGATCTCGATGTCAGGATAAGCGCCAGCACGCGCCTGATCGATCCGACGAAAGGCGAAATCGGCCCGGGCGACGCGCAGGCCGGATCGCCGGTGGAAGACGCCGATATCGTGGTGCGGTTCGGAACCGGCGACTACCCGGGTTTCCGCGTCGACAAACTGCTGGCGGCCTCGGTCACGCCGCTGTGCAGCCCGCGGCTGAACGCCGGGGAACGTCCGATACGTTCTGCCGCAGACCTGAAACACCACGTCCTGATCCACGACAACGTGAGCTTTGACGACGGCAGGCCGCTCTGGGATGCGTGGTTCGAAGCCGCCGGGATGGCGGGCATGGATACCTCCCACGGGCTGCGTTTCAACCACGCGATGCTTGCGCTGGAAGCGGCCGCCGAAGGCATGGGAGTCGTGCTCGGCATGCCGGTGCTTGCAGGCTCCGATCTCGCCTCCGGAAGGTTGATCGCGCCGCTGGTGCTCTCGCTGCCGCTGAAATTCGGCTACTACATCGTGAGCGATCCGGATGCCGCGCAGCGCAGCGATGTCGCCGCATTCCGCGACTGGCTGCTCGCCGAATCTTCCCGCGATCCGGCGCGGGGGCCGAATCAGCCCGGAGCGGCGGACCCAGCTATGCGCTGAGGCGCAGGCGCGCGACCAGGCCGCCACCCGAGCGCGCGGCGAGTTCGAACTGCCCGCCATGGGCGCGTGCGACGCGATCGACGATCGCGAGTCCGAGACCGGCGCCGCCGCGGCCGCTTCTTGCCTCGTCCAGGCGCGTGAACGGCCGTTTCAGGCGCTCGGCGTCCATTTGCGGCACGCCCGGGCCGCGGTCCATGACCTCTACGAGCACGCGGTTGCCGTCGCGCCGCGTCTCGATTTCCACCGCTCCGCCGGCGTAATGCAGCGCATTGTCCACCAGATTGGTAATCGCCCTGCGCATCGCCATCGGGGCAAAGCGCGCCGATCGAATATTGCCGGGTTTGAACGAAAGCCTTGCGTCGCGCTTGCGGTAGTTCTCGACGACCTCCGCGACCAGTCCGTCCAGGTCGCCATCGACGCGCGGTTCGTCCTCGCCGCGCGCGAAGGCGAGGAACTGCCCGATCACCTTGTCCATTTCCTCGACGTCCGCTCCCATGCCTGCGGTGGTTTCCCTGTCGGCACCGCTCATCTCGATCGCCAGGCGCAGCCGCGACAGTGGCGTCCTCAGGTCGTGCGAGATGCCGGCGAGCACCATGGCGCGCTCGCGCTCCATGGCGGCGAGGTCGCCCGCCATGCGGTTGAAGGCGACCGAGACGGTGCGCATCTCCGTGGGTCCGCTCTCGGCGAGCGGGGTGGGCGCCCGGCCGCGGCCGACTTCGCGCGCCGCGGCGGCGATCGCGCCCAGCGGCCGGCTGAGCGCGGAGGCGATCAGCCAGGCCGCGGCCAGCGCCAGGCCGAGCAGCGCCAGCGCGCCGCCCAGCCACTCCAGCCCGAAATCGGGCTCGAAGCGCTCGCGCGGCAGCATCACCCAGTAATCGTCCTCGTCGATGCTGAAGCTCACCCAGAAACCCTCGACGCGGTCGCGCGCGAACGCGAAGCGGGTAGCCTCGCCGAGCGCGTTTCTTATTCTTCCGGAAACAAGTTCGAACAGGGCTTCCTTCGGCAGGGGCTCGAGCAGCTCCCCGCTGGTGAGCGGGGCGAGGCGGATGCCTTCGCGCTCGTTCAGCTCGATCAGCAGGTTGCGGCGCAATACCGGATCGGCATTCACCAGCGCCGCGCGGGTGAGGTTGACGGTGCTCACGGTCTGCTGCGCGAGTTCGCGCGCGCGGGGTTCGCGCTCGTAGACGCGGTAGAGCTGCACGGTGGCGGCCGCCGAGGCGAGGATCAGCAGCGCGATCAGCAGGAATGAGCGCGCGAAAAGGCTCATCCCGGGCGCGCCTCAGTCGCCCTGCGCATGGTCGTCCGGAACGAATACGTAACCGAAGCCCCACACCGTCTGGATGTGCCGCGGATGCGAAGGGTCTTCCTCGACGATCTTGCGCAGGCGGGAGATCTGCACGTCGATCGAGCGGTCGAAGACGCCGTATTCGCGGCCGCGCGCGAGCTCCATCAGCTTGTCGCGGGAAAGCGGCTGCCGCGGGTGCTGCACCAGCACCTTGAGCACCGAAAATTCCCCCGTAGTCAATGCAACCTGCTTGCCTTCGCGCGCGAGGCTGCGCGTAGCGAGATTGAAATCGAAAACGCCGAAGCGGTGGATTTCGGTGTCTGCGGCGGGCGCGCCCGGCGGCCCGGCGGGCCGGCGCCGCCGCAATACGGCATTGACCCTCGCCACCAGCTCGCGCGGGTTGAAGGGCTTGGGAAGGTAATCGTCGGCGCCCATCTCCAGGCCTACGATACGGTCGACCTCGTCGCCTTTCGCGGTGAGCATGATGATGGCGGGCCCGTTGCCCTGGGCCGCATTGCCCCCTCTGAGGCGGCGGCAGATCGCGAGCCCGTCCTCGCCCGGAAGCATGAGATCGAGCACCACCAGGTCGTAGCGTTCGCGCGCCAGCTGCCGGTCCATGCCCCCGCCGTCCGGCACTGCACGCGCCTCGAAACCCTGCTCACCGAGGTAGCGCACCACCAGTTCGCGCAGGCGCTGGTCGTCGTCGACGACGAGGATTCTCTTTTTCAGCTCGCTCATCTGCAGGCAGGGTACCGCGGCGTGGTGCACACAGTGAAACAACGTGTTACCCGCGTCCTCCGTGGACACGAATTGTTACAAATTCCGGACGCCATATGGTTACTGGCGCGAGCGAGGCCAAGTACCATCCGACTGACCATGAAAGTGCTTTTGGCTCTCATTCTCTTTCTTGCCATCGGGCCGGTGCTCGCGCAACCCGGTCCGCCCGGCCAATATGGTCAGCGCGAATTCCAGCGGCCGATGCCGCCGCCCGAGCGGCGCATGGGCTGGGAAGAGCGCCAGCGTCTGCGCGAGCAGGTGAGAAGCGGCGCCATGACGCGCGACGAAGCCCGCCAGCGCTGGCGCGAAGAGCGCGAAAAGCGCGGCATGGGGCCGGGCCGCAGCCCGGAAGAGCGCCAGAAGCTGCGCCGCGACGTGCAGGAGGCGAACCGCGACCTCGAAAGGCGTTGAGGTCCGTGAACCACCCTTAGCGCAGCAGGTGCGCGATCGAGTTGGCGTAATACCGCAGCACCGGCAATTCGACCTGCCTGACGGCATATAAACCGTCCTTTACCTCCACCAGGCGGCGCAGCGTGAGCATGCGCAGGCCGACCGTTACCGCGTAATCGAGGTCCCGGCGCGGAATGTAGACGTGTGCGCCGGCCGCTTCGAGCTTCGCGATCAGCTGCTCTACATCCGATTTCAGCTCAAGCTCCGAAATCTGGTTTGGATCGTGTTTCAGGAAGACGGAAGCAATAAGAGGGACCGGCACTACCGGCACGATGCGGCCGACCACCGCCATGAGGTGGTTGCCGAGTTCGGCGATCGCGCGCCGGCGCCCGTCGCCCGAGAGTTTCTGGAAATCCAGGCCGCGGGCCGCGCAGTACTCGCGCATCGAGACCGGGGCGCCGAAATTGACGCAGGCGTAGCCGAAGCGGCGCCATTCGCTGTTGAGCATCAGCCGCAGGTTGTTGGCGATGAAGCCCAGCGTGTTCCACGTCGCCCAGAAGCGCCCGGGTTTGCGCGCGTTCGGGTCGATCGAAAGCAGCAGCGTGCGGTCTTCCAGCACGCGGTCATAGTTGAGGCCGAGCGGCACGAACACGAGATCGCGCTCGCCGTCGAGCCAGAAGCCGCGCAGCATGTAGTCCACGACGCCCAGCCTGGGCTCCCGCATCAGGCCGTCGCGCGTCAGCCCGCCCTCCGGAAACACCGCCTGGGGCACGCCCGCCTGGGTCGCCATCACGATGTAGCGCTCGAGCACGCGCCGGTAGAGCTCGTCCTTGGAGTTGCGCCGCACGAAATACGCGCCCATCGAGCGGATCAGGGCCGACAGCGGCCACATGCGCGCCCATTCGCCGACCGCGTAGGAAAGCGCCGCCTGGTCCGCCGCCAGGTAGCCGGCCAGGATGTAGTCCATGTTGGAGCGGTGGTTCATCACGAACACCACGGTCGCGTTTTCGGGCACTTTCTTGAGCGCCTCGGTATCGACGAATCCCAGCCGCACGCGATACAGGCCCTGGGCCACCTTGCGCCCGATCCAGTAGCCGATGCGGAAATAGAGATAGGCGTTGAACGCCGGCACGATTTCCCGGGCATAGCGCTCGACCGTCTCCAGGGCCACCGGCACCGGAACCTTGTGTTGTGCCGCGAACTGCTCCACGGCTGCCTGCACCTTCGGGTCGCCGAGCAGGCGGTGGATCAGCACCTGGCGGCGCGTGCGCTGGAACGGACGCACGCCGATGCGCAGGCGCGTCGAGACTTCGTCGAGCACGCTGTTCGCGCGGCCCGCCACGAACCAGCGCAGGGCCGGCATGAGCAGCTTGTCGTATGCCGCCCACGCGGCGAGCGCCCCGATCACGACCAAAAGCCAGAACGGGATTGCCACCGGAGCTGTCATGAATGAATGTTAACGCGCCCTTTCGCGCTCGCGCCAAAGCAGGTATCCGCCGCTGCCGATCACGACCGCGGCGCCGAGCACGACCGCGGCATCCGGCACGTCGCCGAACACCAGGTAACCGAGCAGCACCATCCAGATGATCTGCTGGTAGAGAAACGGCCCGAGCACCGATGCGGGCGCGTAACGGTGCGCGAGTGCGAGCAGATAGTGCCCGAGGCCCCCGGCGATCCCCATCAGGCAGAGAATCAGCCATTGCAGCGCGCCCGGCGGCGCCTGCCACGCGGCGAGAGCGAAGGGCGTGATCGCGAGCGTCGCGCCGAGCGAAGAAAAGAACTGCGTCGCCTCGGGCGAATCGTGCGCGGCAAGCTGCCGCGTCATGAGGTTGAAGAGCGCATACAGAAACGCGTTGACGCTGGCGAGCAGCAGCGCCGGATGGAAGCCCTGGGTGCCGGGGCGCACGATGATCAGCACCCCGACAAAGCCGATGGAGATCGCGGTCCAGCGCGCCGCATCCATGCGCTCGCCCAGCATCGGCGCCGCGATCAGCGCGATGATGATCGGCACCGAGAACTGGATCGAACCGGTTTCAGCGAGCTGCAGGTACTGCAGCGCCCAGAAGTTCAATCCGGTCATGGTCGCGAGCATCGCGGCGCGCAGGATCTGCAGTTTCGGACGCCTCGTGCGCAGGATGCCGCTGCCGAACTTCGGCGCCAGCAGCGCGGTGCTGAGCACGGCATGGAACAGGAAGCGCAGCCAGACCACCTGCAGCACCGGCAGTGTCTTCACCAGCCACTTGGCGCCGCAATCGAGCAGCGCGAAACAGAGGAACGTGATCGAGATCAGTCCGATGCCGATGAGGCGGTTTCTTGGGCTGTCGTTTTGCAGCAACGGGCTAAAGCGCGCGCTTGACCGCGTTGGTGACGGCGCGGGTGTCGTGGACGCCGCCGAGGTCGGGGGTGAAGACCTGCTCTTCGGTGGTGCGCT
>MEQQ01000104.1 GCA_001770285.1 Betaproteobacteria bacterium RBG_16_66_20 | reverse complement strand
TTGCTCGGCAAGCCTGCTGCGGGTTGGCGGCGGCAGGTCTTCAACGTCGTTTTCGAGTCCGACACCCGCGCCGGCAGGATCTTCGACGTCGTCCTGATCGCCGCGATCCTGCTGAGCGTCGCGGCGGTGCTGGCCGACAGCGTGCAGAGCGTGGCGCAGCGGCACGGCGCGCTGCTGACGACGCTGGAATGGATATTCACGGTTCTTTTCACGCTGGAGTACATCGCCCGACTATCCTGCGTCGAGCGTCCGCTGCGCTACGCCCGCAGCTTCTATGGCGTCGTCGACCTGATCGCGGTCCTGCCGACCTATCTTGCCGTGCTGTTTCCGGAAGCGGCTCTGCTGATCGACGTCCGCATCCTGCGGCTCCTGCGCATCATGCGGATCTTCAAGCTGACCGCCTACCTGACCGAGTATCGCCTGCTCGCGGAGGCGATGGCGGCGAGCCGGCGCAAGATCATGGTGTTCCTGTCGGTCGTGGTGATGATCGTGCTCATCGTCGGCACGCTCATGTACGTGATCGAGGGGCCCAAGCACGGCTTCACCAGCATTCCCCTTTCCGTCTATTGGGCGGTCAGCACGCTATCGACCGTGGGATACGGCGATCTCGTTCCGCGCACCGATATCGGCCGCGCGCTTGCGTCCTTCATGATGCTGGTCGGGTGGGGCATCCTGGCGGTGCCGACCGGCATCGTCAGCGCCGAGATGACGGCCCAGCGATTTCGCGCACGGCGGGCTCCGCACAACAGATGCGGCAAATGCGGCTGCGAGGATCACGAGGATGACGCCGGGTATTGTCGGATCTGCGGAGCAAAGCTGCCGGCGCGCGGCGCGGACTAGCGTGCTGCGCGAGGCGGGCTACAAAGACGACGCGATCGGGCGCATGATTGAAAGCGGTGCCGCCATGGAAGGGGGGAAACCATGATTCGCATTCTTGTCTTTCTCGTGTCCACAGCTTTTTCCGCCGCTGCATTCGCCCAGGGCGGGGCAATGTCCTGGCCCTCGGTGCGCGGCCAGATCGAGGCGCACTGGAAGAAGACCTATCCCGCCGAAAAGATTCAGAAGATCGAGCCCAAGGGAAAGCTGGAGTACTACGCCACCGAGCGCCGGACCGAGGTGGACTTCTCCTGGGGCTGGGTCTGGGACAGCCGCGTCATCGAGCGCAATGGCGCGTTCGCACGCCAGGTCGCGCTGGTCACCGTCGAGCGGGCGAACAAGACCCAGACGCGCTTCGAGGTGGCCGCACTCTTCGAGCGCATGGGCAACGCCTGGCAGTCGAAGGGCGTCGCGGTGCGTGCATCCCAGGACCTGTCCGCCGCCAAGGCGGGCGACCTGCCCGGCAACGCGCAGGCCGCGGCGCTGTTCACCGCGGCGTGGAAGAAAATGCGGCCGGATTTCGACGTGCACTCGGTCGAAGTGCTGAAAAGCGAGCCCAAGCAGCACCAGGACCGGCGCTGGATCACCTACAAGCTGGCGATCACGGCGACCGGCACCGACAAGGGCAGCCGCTCGATGTACCAGAAGAAATACCGCTGCACGCCCGAGGATTACTCCTCGGTGCTCAAGCTCGAGGGCGGCAACTGGGTGCCCGACGCCAACATGATCCGCGACGTGAACGAGGCGCGCGACTGCGCCCTCGCCAAGTAGGCGCTAATTTTTCTTCGTGAAGCCGGTGCAGCGCAGCTGGCGGGCCTCAACGCTCCAGGACTTCTGCGCCGGGTTCCACAGCAGCATGTTCTGGGTCGCATTGACGTAGGCGGCGCCGTCCTCGCTCAGGCGGAACCTGCCGTTGCCGCGCGCGGACACCTTCACGTTGTAAACAAACCAGCGCTTGGCGTTGGCCCGGTCGGCGCCGGTCTCGAGCTGGTAGCGCGGCTCGCCGTCGAGCGCCACCGCGAGGCCGTCGAAGGCCTCGCACTTCGCACCCTGCCAGGCGGCGAGCAGGATCTTCTGCGCTTCCTGCGCGGCGGGCGGCTTGAGGTCGGCGAGCTCCCGGGACTCGTAGACGCGCACCCGTTCCAGCTCCCAGCGGCTGCCGACCAGCCGGTATTCGACCAGCACCTTGTCACGGGCGCGCGAGCCGTCGGCGCGCTGCACCAGCGCCGAGCCGTAATAGCGCACCGCGATGAGGATCGCCTCGCGTTTGTCCGGGCCGGTCACCTCCTGGACCTTGTCGCCGGGCTGTTGCTTGGCGTAGTCGGCGATGATCGCCTTGCGCGCCGCCTCCCAGCCGGGCTCGGCCTGCGCCCAGGCGCTGCACGCAAGCGCAAGACCCAACGCCGCCGCCAGGCACCGGATCACGTGGCGAGCCTCGTCCCGGCTTTGTCGTAGTCGAACCGCGTCAGATTCGCGCTGGCCGGCATGTTCACTCCTCGCGGGTTTGGCGGGCCCCTTTGCGGAAAGTATACTGAACTTCATCATGGCAAAGCTCAAGCTGTCCCTTGCCTGCTGGGACTACGACCGCACCCGCGCCCTGGTGGACGGCAGCGTGCGCGCCGAGGGTATCGATCTGGTCTGCCTCAACCTGCCGGTCGAGGAGACGTTCTTCCGCATGCTGCGCGGGCGCGAATTCGACTGCGCCGAGATGTCGCTCTCGTCCTACGTGCTCTCGCTGCAGCACAAGGACCCGCCATTCATCGCCATTCCGGTGTTCCCGTCGCGGTTCTTCCGCCACTCCTGCGTCTTCGTGTCGGCCAAGAGCGGCATCACGCGCCCGGAACAACTCGCGCGCAAACGCATCGGGGTGCCCGAGTTCCAGATGACGGCGGCGGTCTGGCTGCGCGGCATTTTCGCGGACGAGTTCCGGGTGCCGCCGCATTCCCCCCGCTACCTGAGCGGGGGCCTCGAAGAACCGGGCCGGGTGGAAAAACTCAAGCTCGCCCTGCCGGCGAAGTTCCGCGTGCAGCCGATCGGCCCGAAGCAGACGCTCTCGGCCATGCTCGCCGCGGGCGAGATCGACGCGCTGCACAGCGCGCGCGCGCCCTCGACGCTGCGCTCGAGCCCGAAGGCGGTGCGGCGCCTGTTCGAGGACCATGTCGGCGTCGAGCGCGAGTATTTCCGCCGCACGCGCATTTTCCCGATCATGCATACGGTGGTGATCCGGCGCGAGCTCTACCGGCGGTACCCCTGGATCGCCGGGTCCCTGTACAAGGCGTTCGCGGCGGCGCAAAAAAAGACCTACGCCGACCTGGAGGAGACCGCCGCGCTCAAGGCGATGCTGCCCTGGCTGGTGGCGCACGTCGAGGAAGCAAGGCGCGAGATGGGCCCCGACTGGTGGAGTTACGGCCTCGCGCCCAACCGCCACGTGCTCGAAACCTTCCTGCGTTACCACCGCGAGCAGGGACTTTCCAGGCGGCGGCTCGCCCCCGAGCAGCTGTTTGCGCCCGAGACCGCGGAGGCGTTCAAGATCTGAGCTTCCTTGACAGCATGACGCCCCGCAGGTAACGTTCGCGCGGCATCACAGCGCCGATTTGAAGTTCAGCTTGCGGGCGCTCAACAAATGCAGCTAAAGAGACGGCCGCCGAAACCCGTCCTCGCGCAAAGCTGGACGGGTTTTTCGTTTCTGGAGCCGCAGTGATCGTCACACCGCAGAAGGCGCGCTTCACCGAACCGCTCAGATTGACGGGCGGCGCGGTGCTGCCCGAATTCGAGATCGCCTACGAAACCTACGGCGAACTGAACGCCGCGCGCTCCAACGCGGTGCTGGTGTGCCACGCGCTGAACGCCTCGCACCACGTCGCCGGCACCTATGCCGACGCGCCCGACAACCTCGGCTGGTGGGACAACATGGTGGGGCCGGGCAAGCCGCTCGACACCAACCGCTTCTTCGTCGTCGGCAACAACTACATCGGCTCCTGTTTCGGCTCGACCGGGCCGACTTCGCCGAATCCCGCCACCGGCAAGCCCTGGGGCGCGGATTTCCCGGTGGTCACGGTCGAGGACTGGGTCGCGGCGCAGGCGCGCCTCGCCGACCATCTCGGCATCGAGCGCTTCGCCGCGGTGATGGGCGGCAGCCTCGGGGCGATGCAGGCGCTGCAATGGACGCTGTCGTACCCCGGGCGCGTGCGCCACGCGATCGTGATCGCGGCGACGCCGCGCCTGTCGGCGCAGAACATCGCCTTCAACGAGGTCGCGCGCCAGGCGATCATGACCGACCCGGATTTCCACGGCGGGCACTACTACGAAAAGGGCGTGGTGCCGGTGCGCGGGCTGCGCATCGCGCGCATGATCGGCCACATCACCTACCTGTCGGACGACGCCATGATGGAGAAATTCGGCCGCGTGCTGCGGCGCGTGACGCCGGGCTTCGATTTCGACGTCGACTTCGAGATCGAGTCCTACCTGCGCCACCAGGGCGACAAGTTTTCGAGCTACTTCGACGCCAACACTTACCTGCGCATCACCAAGGCGCTCGATTACTACGACCCGGCGGCGGACTTCGGCGGCGACCTGTCCAAGGCGTTTGCGCGCGCGCAGGCCGATTTCCTGGTGGTCTCCTTCACCTCCGACTGGCGCTTTTCGTCGGCGCGCTCGAGGGACATCGTACGCGCCCTGCTGGACAACAGGCGCATCCTCTCCTACCTCGAGATCGACGCGCCGCAGGGCCATGACGCCTTCCTGCTGGACGATCCGCGCTACTTCGCCGCGCTGCGCGCCTACTTCGGCAACATCGCGCTGTGACCGAAGCCGAAACCATCGCGCGCTGGATCTCGCCGGGGGCCCGGGTGCTGGATCTCGGCTGCGGCGACGGCAAGCTGCTCAAGCACCTGTGGCAGACGCGCCAGGCGCCCGGCTACGGCGTAGAGATCGACGACGTCAAGGTGATCGCGTGCATCCACAACGACGTCAACGTCCTGCAAATGGACCTGGAAGACGGCCTCGCCGCCTTCGCCGATCAATCCTTCGACTATGTGATCCTCTCCGAGACCCTGCAGGCCATCCACCATCAGGAACCGCTGTTGAAGGAAATGCTTCGCGTCGGCCGCGAAGCCATCGTCTCCTTCCCCAACTTCGGCTACTGGCGCGCGCGCATCCAGATCGCCTTCGCCGGCCACATGCCGGTATCGAAGGAACTGCCCTACCAGTGGTACGAGACACCCAACGTGCATCTCTGCACCTTGTTCGACTTCGAGGCTCTTTGCACCAAGCTCGGCCTGCGTATCCTCGAGCGCGTCGTCCTCACCAACGGCAACGCCACCAGCTTCCTGCCCAACCTCCTCGGCCGCCTCGCCGTCTACCGCGTCAGCGCCTAGATCAAGCTTGACGTAGTCGTCCCCGCGAAAGCGGGGACCCAGTCTAGATATTTGCCGACAGATGCATCCATCCAGCATTGCATGCTTGCATCTACAAGCATATGCTTTTCTCGGCAGCAATGTACAGAAGTGGCCCCACTCGTTTAGACAGCTCTGGGGGTGTTTATAAGTGCAATCCCGGCGAGTTGAGGGTTATCCACGGCGAAAGTACAGCTGGTGTCAGACGAGGGCACACCAATGATCGCAGAAGATGATACGGGAGCGTCATACATCTATGGCGATGAGGGATTTCCGGAAGAGATGCCGCGTCCAAATGCGGCTGACTGGCTCAAAGTGAAACCTAAGCCTGGCGAAATCAATGAATATACGATTAGCCGCAAGAGTCGGCGGTAAGAGCGTTGTCCTAGTTGCCCGACCTCTCCTCGCAGCCGACCCTCTGAAGCGCGCGGCTGAAGGAAACGTCGGTTGAACTGACACGATCATGGCTGCCAGAAAACAACTCACTGGGATGCGCGGCGTGTATCTGGTAGCAGCAGAGTTGTCACGTCATGGATTCATCGCATCGCCCACGTCCCGAAGCGCGCGCGGCGCGGATATTTTGGTTACCGATAGCGACTGCAAGCGGGCGTTCTCGGTCGAAGTCAAGACCAAAACTACTCAGGCTTCGTATTGGCTGCTGAGCAGTGGCTATAAGCAGCTCATTTCAGATTCGCACTTCTATGTTTTCGTCAATATTAGCGCCTCGTCTTCCGAGTACTTCGTCATCCCAAGCAAGGTCGTGGCAAAGAAGGCATACGTTGAGCGTTTCGGAAGAGACACTTGGTATAGTTTTACTGTACGAGACGCAAGACCTTTTCAAGATCGTTGGAAGCTCTTAATGGTGTGAGCGCAGCTCTCAACCACTCAGTCCAACGCACTGCGAGACAATTGCTACTCCTCGGTAACTATTAGAATTTATTGCGGCTGACCCCAACCTGCAGTCGCGCACGTCATAACATAAGGCGTCACTATCAATTGAGGAGGTCACTTGCAGTACATAACGCTTACTGCCGGCGGCCCGGCGGCCGCGCGCGAGTGGTGTCTACGTTAATGGCCGCAATTGTCGTCCGTCTCGGTACACCTAGACTACGCGGTGAGGGATTACGCATCGGCACGGTGCGGCATCCGCCGCGCGGAGTGCCGAAGGAGAAATTCGCGTCCGGCAACTGGTACGACGTGTGGTTTCCGATACTGGCGCCGAGCGCGGCGACGGTGAAGCTTGGCCAGGCGGCGAAGACGGATCGCGAGTGGGCGGTATTCGCGAGGCGCTATGCGAAGGAGATGGCGGCGCCGGAGTGCGGCAGGACGCTCGATCTGCTCGCGGCGCTGTCGCATCGCGCCGATTTCTCGGTCGGCTGCTACTGCGCCGACGAGGCACGCTGTCACCGCTCGATCCTACGCCGCCTGCTGAAGGAGCGTGGTGCGAAGTTGC
>MEQQ01000103.1:790-8271 GCA_001770285.1 Betaproteobacteria bacterium RBG_16_66_20 | reverse complement strand
GCGCCTGGATGTTGGTCATGGCGTTGATGCGGTCGGTGGGATCGTAGGAGGGGTCGGTCTTGCGCAGCTTGATGATGGAGCCGTCGTGCTGGGGGACTTCGATGACGGCGCCTTCGCTGTAATCGATGTTGATGGCTTCGCGGTTGGGCCAGAAGTCGAGGCGGTTGACCGCTTCGTTGTGGTCGCGGATGTAGTCGTAGCTCTTCGTCGAGCCCTGGTGGTTGTTGAAGGCGACGCAGGGGCTGATGACGTCGATGAAGGCGGCGCCTTGGTGCGCGAGGCCGGCCTTGATGAGCGGCACGAGCTGCTTCTTGTCGCCGGAGAAGGAGCGTGCTACGAAGGTCGCGCCCATGAGCAGGGCCAATGAAACAGTATCAACTGCGGCATCGGTGTTGATTGCACCCCTTTTTGCTTTGGAGCCCGCGTCGGCGGTGGCGGAGAACTGGCCCTTGGTGAGGCCGTAGACGCCGTTGTTCTCCAGGATGTAGATCATGTTGACGCCGCGGCGCATGACGTGCGCGAACTGGCCGAGGCCGATCGAGGCCGAGTCGCCGTCGCCCGAGACGCCGAGGTAGACGAGGTCGCGGTTGGCGAGGTTGGCGCCGGTGAGGACCGAGGGCATGCGCCCGTGCACGGTGTTGAAGCCGTGCGACTGGCCGAGGAAGTAGTCGGGGGTCTTGGAGCTGCAGCCGATGCCGGAGAGTTTCGCCAGGCGGTGCGGCTGGACGTCGAGCTCCCAGCAGGCCTCGATGATCGCCGCCGAAATCGAGTCGTGGCCGCAGCCGGCGCACAGCGTCGAGACCCTGCCCTCGTAGTCGCGCCGCGTGTAGCCGACCTTGTTCGCCTTGAGGGACGGGTGGTGGAGCTTGGGCTTGGTGAGATATGTCATGCCGCTTTATCTTTCTTGATCGGGCGGACGTTCAGGGCCGCCACGATCTGGGCGATTTCTCGCGTGATGAAGCGCGCGGTGATGGGCGTGCCGTCGTAGTGCAGGATCGAGATGAGCGAGGCGGGGTTGATGCCGCCGTCGTTCACGAGCAGGGTCTTCATCTGCGCGTCGCGGTTCTGCTCGATGACGAAGACCTTGGAGTGCGACTGCACGAAGTCGGCGATCTCGTCGGCGAACGGGAAGGCGCGCACGCGCAGCGCATTGACGTAGATTCCCTTTTGCGCAAGGGAATCGAGCGCTTCCTGCATCGCCGGGCTGGTCGAGCCGTAGAAGATGGCGCCGAAGCGCGCCGGCTGCCTGGCCGGCGTGAGCACCGGCTGCGGCACCAGTTTCTTGGCGGTCTCGAATTTCTTCAGCAGCCGCTGCACGTTGTAGAGGTAGTCCGGCCCCGCCTCGGAGTAGTTCGCGTAGGCGTTCTTGGTGGTGCCGCGCGTGAAGTAGGCGCCGCGCTTCTCGTGGCTCCCGGGCAGCGTGCGGTACGGAATGCCGTCGCCGTCCACATCCAGATAGCGGCCGAAGTCCTTGCCCGCTTCCAGCTCGGCGTGGGTCATGACCTTGCCGCGGTCGTATCTGCGCGCATCGTCCCAGGCGAGCGGCTTGCACAGGCGCTGGTTCATGCCGATATCGAGGTCGGTCATGACGAAGATCGGGGTCTGCAGCCGGTCGGCGAGGTCGAGCGCCCGGGCGGCGAATTCGAAGCACTCGTGCGGGTCGTCGGGGAACAGCATCGGGTGCTTGGTGTCGCCGTGCGAGGCGTAGGCGCAGGCGAGCAGGTCCGCCTGCTGGGTGCGCGTGGGCATGCCGGTGGAGGGCCCGCCGCGCTGCACGTTGATGATGGTCGCCGGGATCTCGGCGAAATACGCCAGGCCGATGAATTCGGTCATGAGGGATATCCCGGGCCCGGAAGTCGCGGTGAAGGCGCGCGCGCCGTTCCACCCCGCCCCGGTGACGATGCCGATCGAGGCGAGCTCGTCCTCGGCCTGGACTATCGCAAATTTATTTTTCCCGGTTCCGCTATCTACACGCAATCTGGAACAATATCTTTGAAAAGCTTCTGCAACAGAAGACGACGGCGTGATCGGGTACCAGGCGCAGACCGTGGCGCCGCCGTAGACCATGCCGAGCGCGGTGGCGGCGTTGCCTTCGACGAAGACCTGGTCGCCCACCGCGTAGGCGCGCCTGGCTTTGAGGCCCAACGCGTCCTTCAGGTTGCCGCGCGCGTAGTTGACGCCGAGCTGCAGCGCGTTCAGGTTGGGCTTCAGGAGCTTTTCCTTGCCCTTGTACTGCTCGCCGATCAGCTCGGCGATGACCTCGGGCTCGAGATCCATCAGCGCCGCGAGCGCGCCGAGGTAGATGATGTTCTTGAACAGCTGCCGCTCGCGCGAGTCGGTGTAGGTGGAGTTGCAGATCTCGGTGAGCGGCATGCCGATGACGTTGATGTCGTCGCGGAACTTCGAGGGCGGCAGCACCTTGGTGTTGTCGTAGAACAGGTAGCCGCCGGGCTCGATCTCCTTCAGGTCCTGCGCCCAGGTCTGCGGGTTCATCGCCACCATCAGGTCCACCCCGCCGCGCCGGCCGAGCCAGCCTCGCTCGGTGACGCGCACCTCGTACCAGGTCGGCAGGCCCTGGATGTTGGAGGGGAAGATGTTCCTCGGCGACACCGGGATGCCCATGCGCAGGAAGGTGCGCGCGAACAGCTCGTTGGCCGAGGCCGAGCCCGAGCCGTTCACGTTGGCGAACTTGACGACGAAGTCGTTGACGGCTTCGATTCTTTTTTTCATGCCGCTTTTTTCTGTCTCTGTCGCAGCGGGCTGCGCGCCGCAGGCCCCGCATAGGTCATCTCGATCAGCGACTTCTGCATGTCCCAGGCGCCCGTCGGGCAGCGCTCGGCGCACAGGCCGCAATGCAGGCAGAGGTCCTCGTCCTTGGCCATGATGCGGACCGTTTTCAGGGGGCTTGAAATGTAAAGCGCCTGGATCAGGTTCACGGCAGGCGCATTCAGGCGCGCGCGCAATTCCTTCTCGTCCCCGTTGCGCGTGAAGGAGATGCAGTCCATCGGGCAGATGTCGACGCAGGCGTCGCACTCGATGCACAGCTGCGTCGTGAACACGGTCTGGACGTCGCAGTTGAGGCAGCGCTGCGCCTCCTTCCACGCCGTGGCGACGTCGAAGCCGAGCTCGACTTCCATCTTCACGTTCTTCAGCGTCGCCTTGATGTCGGCCCATGGCACCTTGTAGCGCTGGTCGTTGGCGATTTCGCTGTCGTAGCTCCACTCGTGGATGCCCATTTTCTGGGACATCATGCTCATGCCCGGAGCAGGCCGCTCATTCAAATTTTCATCGTTCAATAATTTATCGATTGAAACCGCGGCATCATGGCCGTGCGCCACCGCCCAGATGATGTTCTTCGGGCCGAAGGCCGAGTCGCCGCCGAAGAACACCGTGGGCGCCGTGGACTGCATGGTCTTCGGAACCAGCTTCGGCAGGCCTTTTTCGAATTCGATGCCCGAATCCCGCTCGATCCACGGGAAGGCGTTCTCCTGGCCGACCGCGACCAGCACGTCGTCGCACTCGAAATGCTGGTCCGGTTCCCCGGAAGGCAGCAGAGTTCTCTTGCCGTCCTTGTCATAAACGGCCTTCACCTTTTCAAACACCATCCCGGACAGTTTGCCGTTCGCGAGCTGGAACGACTTGGGAACGAGGAAATTCAGGATCGGGATGCCCTCGTGCGCCGCGTCTTCCTTCTCCCAGGGGCTCGCCTTCATCTCGTTGAAGCCCGAGCGCACGATCACCTTGACGTCCTCGCCGCCGATGCGCCTGGAGGTGCGGCAGCAGTCCATGGCGGTGTTGCCGCCGCCCAGCACGATGACGCGCTTGCCGATCTTCGTCGTATGGCCGAAGGAGACCGAGGCGAGCCAGTCGATGCCGATGTGGATGTTCCTGGCGGCTTGCTTGCGCCCCGGGATGTCGAGGTCGCGGCCGCGCGGCGCGCCGGAACCCACGAAGATCGCGTCGTAGCCCTCGCTCATGAGGGCTGTCATCGAATCGATTTTCCTTTGCACGAAATTGACGCCCAGGTTCAATACATAGCCGACTTCTTCGTCGATCACTTCCTCGGGCAGGCGGAAGCGCGGGATCTGCGACCAGATCATGCCGCCCGCGCGCGGGTCCTGGTCGAACACGGTGACCTCATAACCCAGGGGAGCAAGGTCGCGCGCCACCGTGAGCGACGCCGGGCCGGCGCCCACGCAGGCGATCTTGCGGCCGTTCAATTTTCCCGGCTTCTTCGGCAGCCTGTCCGAGATGTCCTCCTTCAGGTCGGCAGCGACGCGCTTCAGGCGGCAGATCGCGACCGGCTCGGGCTTCGGGAGGTTCTCGTCTTCCACGCGGCCGCGGCGGCAGGCGGGCTCGCAGGGGCGGTCGCAGGTGCGCCCGAGGATTCCCGGAAATACGTTCGACTTCCAGTTGACGATGTAGGCATCGCCGTACCTGCCCGCGGCGATCAGGCGGATGTATTCGGGAACCTGGGTGTGGGCGGGACAGGCCCATTGGCAATCGACTACCTTATGAAAATAGTCGGGATTCCTGATATCGCTGGGCTGCAACTGCCGGTCTCCTTATGCCACCCTGGGTTTTTTTATTCTTAGTCTTTTGTCAGTAATGCGCTGCAAGGCTTTGTTCCGCCGCGCAGTTTAACCCCGGCAGAATACAAAGGAAAGCCTTAGTTTTCAACCCTCTAGGCCGAGCGGGCCGGGAGGGCGTCGGCGCCGTGGCTGTCCAGTTCCCGGAACAGGGAGACATAGTGCGTGATGCGCTCCTCGGCGTCGCGTACCGCGCTCACGCTGCGCCACTCGCGGTACACCGTGCCGTCCCGCCGGCGGCACCAGGTGGTGCCGTCCCAGTGGCCGCTGCGCAGCACCTCGGCGTAGATCTCGTCGTAGAAGGACTGCGGCTGCATTGCGGTGCGGTAGTCGCTCTCGGCGCGGCCGACCACTTCGGCGGCGGTGTAGCCGGTGATGTGCGCGTAGGACTGGTTGACCATCATGATCCGGCCTGCGGCATTGGTGATCATCATCGCCTCGGCCATGCGCTCGAAGGCATGCGCCGCGACTTCGAGCTGCTCTTCGCGGTCGCGCAGCTCGGTGACGTCGCGCGCTGCTATCACCGCGCCGGTGATCCGGCCGCCCTTTTCCGCCTCGTGCTCGCGCACCGGATGCACCAGCGCCTCGAAGCGGCGCACCTCCCCGGTCGCGGTGTGCAGGCGCAGGCGCAGGCGGCAGGATTCGCCGCCCCTCACCACCACCTGCAGCGCGCCGCGCACGCGGAACTGGTCGTCCTCGTGCAGGTTGCGGAACGCGTCCGCCCCGATTGCGAGGTCCTCCGCCGAAAACAGGCGCGCATGCGAGGGACTGTTGTAGAGCCAGCGCCCGTCGCGGTCCACCATCGCCACCAGGTCGCCGGCGTGCTCGGTGATCAGGCGGTAGCGCCGCTCGCTCTCGCGCAGCGATTCGCGCGTATCGGCGATGCGCCGGGCCTGGCGGAAGACCACATAGCCGACGCCTGCGCCGTAGGCGAGCGAGCCGAAAAAGCACAGCGCGGTCACGAGGCTGCTGGTCGCCGGCCAGTAGACGTAGCCGGCGAACAGGATGCCGGCGAGGACTCCCGCGCAGCTCAACGCCACCGCAATGCCCAGGCCGCGCAGCCCGCGGTTGACCGTGGCGTTGAGCGCGGGGCTGGAGGCGAACGCATAGGCGATCCAGACCGGGAACTCGAGCACCGCGATCCAGGCGCCGAGCAGGAAGGCGTCGGCGTAGAGGTTCTGCACCTCGGCGCCGCGCTGGTCGCGCGCATGCGCCGAGCGCAGGAAAGCGAGGTGCGGGTAGGCGAGGAATTGCAGCGCGGCGCAGATCCAGACCGCCGCGCCAAAGCCGCGGTCCCAGGCGTGCAGCCCCACGACCAGGAAGCACACGATGAACGAGGCCACCCGGACGGTGTAAATGGTCCTTACCTGGCGATGAACCTGCATCGTGTTTTGAGCCTATCGGAAACGCCGGAGCGCACCCGCCGCGGCCTGTCAGAATCTGTAAAATTCCCCTATGCCCAGTGTGCTGGATTCCCTGAAAAAATGCTCGGTCGTCGTCGATACGGGCGGCATCGATGCGTCGCGGGCAGCCGCTTGATTAGAACGGCGCTCGAGGCGCGCGCCGGCGGCCTGGTCGCGCGCATCACGCTGGACAACCCGCGCAAGCTCAACATCCTCACGCGTGCCGCGCTCGCGGCGCTCGCGCAGGCGATGCGCGAAGTGGAAGCCAACGAGCGCGTTCGCGCCGTGGTGGTCACCGGCGCCGGCGACAAGGCCTTCGTGGGCGGCGCCGACCTGGAGGCGCTCGGCGCGCTCGACCCGGCCTCGGCGCGCGAATTCATAGGGCAGATTCACGCCGCCTGCGCCGCGATGCGCGACTGCCCGCTGCCGGTGATCGCGCGCATCAACGGCTGGTGCCTGGGCGCGGGGCTGGAGCTCGCGGCCAGCTGCGACCTGCGCATCGCCGCCGACAGCGCCGCTTTCGGCATGCCCGAGGTGCGCCTCGGCATCCCCTCGGTGGTAGAGGCCGCGATGCTGCCGCGCCTCATCGGCGCGGGGCGCGCGCGCTGGCTGGTGCTGACGGGGGAAACGATCGATGCGCGGGCGGCCCTGAATTGGGGTTTGATAGAAAAGATGTCCAAATCGGATGCGCTGGATTCCGACGTGAATTCCGCGCTGGACGCCATCCTGGCCGGCAGCGACGAGGCGATCCGCGCGCAGAAGCGCCTGTGCAAGCTGTGGGAGGAAGCGCCGCTCGCCGAGAGCGTCCACGCCAGCATCGACGAATTCGCGCGCGCCTACGAGTCGGGCGAGCCGGGGCGGCGGGTCGCGGCGTTCCGGGCGGCCAGGAAACGCGGGTCC
Source organism: Betaproteobacteria bacterium RBG_16_66_20 (assembly GCA_001770285.1). Classification (GTDB taxonomy): domain Bacteria; phylum Pseudomonadota; class Gammaproteobacteria; order Burkholderiales; family SG8-39; genus RBG-16-66-20. Next base: position 1,379 of record MEQQ01000103.1, on the reverse strand, counting down.
TGAGCCGGGTGTGAATATTACCGCCCGGTCAACGGGGCTCCGTTCCGGACGTTTCTGGCGCTATCTGGCACACTAACGCCGGACTCACAGGGGGACTCATGAACATCCGTTTGATTTGCTTCGTATTTCTGCTCGGTTCTTCGTCCGCATTCGGCCAGGCAGTGCAGCTCATCACCGCCGACGAGGCGAAGCAGCCTGCCGCCGCGGCGAAGCCGGCCAGCCGGGCCATCACCCGCGGGCCCGCCGTGAAGCTGCTGTCTCCCGAGAGCGTCTCGGGCCAGTTCCCGTTCAAGATCGGGTTCGAGCCGCGCGGCGAATCCAAGATCGATACCGCGAGCATCAAGGTCGAGTACCTCAAGGGCCCGGGGGTCGATCTCACCGAGCGCCTCAAGTCCGGCATCAAGCCCGCCGGCATCGAAATACCCGCAGCGGCCGCGCCCGCAGGCGAGCACCCGATCCGCGTCACCGTGCGCGACAGCGAGGGGCGCATGGGCACCGCGGAATTCAAGCTGACGGTCAAGTAGCCGGCGCGGATCCGGGCCGGCGATGCGCTGTCCGTATTGCGTTTCCGAGATCGCCGACGAGGCGC
>MEQQ01000103.1:0-782 GCA_001770285.1 Betaproteobacteria bacterium RBG_16_66_20 | reverse complement strand
CCGCGCTGCGGCGCGACCTGTACCTGTTCAAGCCGCTGCTGGAGAAACTCGCGCAGCTCGAGAAGACTGTCGCCGAGCAGGCCAAGGCCGCCGCGGCCAATTCGGAAACGCGCATCGCGGCGCTGGAGAAGGAACTGGCCGAGCTGAAAGCGCAGACCGCCGGCGCGGTCCCGGTCGAAGTCGAGCTGCGCTCGACCGAGCCCGGCACCCCGGCGCCCGGCTACCTCGGCGCGCTCCTCCAGGCGCTGCTGCCCGCGCTCGTGCTGCTGGTCGCGGCGCACTGGGTGATGCTGTTCGTCTACGACGTGAAACCGCTCTACCTGCGCGTCGCGACGATCCTGCTGCCGATGCCCTTCGGCTTCCTGCTCGCGATGCACCATCCGGGGCGCCTGTGGCCGTCCGCGGCCGCCGGCTTCGCGACCGCGTTCGTCGCGGTGCTCTCGATGCTGACGGTCACCGCGATGATCGACAAGGTGCCGATCCTGCCGCAGGACGCGCGCGACTTCCGCGAGACCATGGAATACGTTGCGAGCATCGGGCTCGCCTTCATGACCGGGTTCATGGCGGGCGAATTCCTGCCCGCGTTCCGCGGCGGCGGCACCAAGCCGAACCGCGTGATTCTGCTGGTGTCGCGCGCCTTTGCCCCCGACGAGGAAGGCAAGCTCGGCGTCGAGAAGGTAGCCAAGAAAGTCGACAAGCTGATCAAGGCCGCGACGCCGGCCGCCACCGGCGCCGCCTCGATTTACGCCGGCATCAAGACCTTCCTCGGCGACATGGGCTAG
>MEQQ01000102.1:20871-28315 GCA_001770285.1 Betaproteobacteria bacterium RBG_16_66_20 | reverse complement strand
TGGAAGCGGTGATCAACGCCGACCGGCGCGTGTCGCTGCATGAATTCGTGGTGCTGACGCTCGCGCGCAGCCAGCTTGCGCCGCACGGCAGGCCCGGCGCGGCGGGGGCGAAGCGGCTCGCGGAGCTGCAGGCCGAGGCCATGATCGTGCTATCGCTCGTCGCCCATGCCGGCACCCGGCAGGATGCGACCGGCAGGCGCGGCGATGCGCTCGCCGCGGCGATGCGCGCCGGGTGCAGGGAGATGGCAATCGCGGAAACACCCGCGGTGACGGCGCTGCGCCTCGAAGTCGCCGCCGCGGCGCTGGAAGGGCTGAAAGCCCTCGCGCCGATGCAGAAGGCGATCCTGGTGAAGGGCCTGTTCGCCGCGGTCAGCGCCGACGGCACGATCCGGGTGATGGAAGCCGAGTTGATGCGCCTCGTCGGCGCGGTGCTCGACTGCCCGCTGCCGCCGCTGCTCGAGTCGGTCGATCCGGCCACGCTCGCCGCGTGATCGGGGGATGGTGACCCGCACCCCTCTTGAGGCGGCGCTGCGCGAAGCGCTGAAGGGCGAAGTGCGCTTCGACAACGGCGCGCGCGCCGCCTACGCCTACGATGCGTCCAACTACCGGCAAGTGCCGATCGGCGTGGTGCTGCCGCGCTCGGCCGAGGACATCGTCGCGGCGGTGGCTGCATGCCGCGAGCACCAGGCGCCGATCCTCGCGCGCGGCGGCGGCACTTCGCTCTGCGGCCAGACGGTCAACGTCGCGGTGGTGATCGATTCCTCGAAATATCTCGACCGGGTCCTTGAGTTGGACGCGGGCGCGCGCCTCGCGCGCGTCGAGCCCGGCGTCGTCTGCGATGCGCTGCGCGCCGCGGCCGAGCGTCATGGCCTCACCTTCGCGCCCGATCCGGCGACGCATTCGCGCTGCACGCTGGGCGGCATGATCGGCAACAACTCCTGCGGCCCGCACTCGGTGATGGCCGGGAAAACGGTCGAGAACATCGAGGCGCTGGAGGTGCTTACCTACGACGGCGCGCGCTTCTGGTGCGGGCCGACCTCCGAGCTGGAGCTGGACGCAATCATCCGGCGCGGCGGCCGCCAGGGCGAGATTTACGCCAAGCTGCGGTCGCTGCGCGACCGCTACGCCGACCTGATCCGCGGCCGCTTCCCGAAGATCAAGCGCCGCGTTTCCGGCTACAACCTGGACCAGCTGCTGCCTGAGAACGGCTTCAACGTCGCGCGCGCGCTGGTCGGCTCGGAAGGCACCTGCGCGCTCACGCTGCAGGCGCTCGCGCGCCTCGTCAAGAGCCCGCGCGAGCGCGTGCTGCTGGTGACCGGCTTTGCGGACATTTATCTCGCGGGCGACGCGGTGCCGCAGGTGCTCGCCGCGCGTCCGATCGCCTGCGAGGGTCTCGACACCGGCATCATCGGCGGGCTGCGCGAGCGCGGCCTGAAGCTCGACGACCTCGCGCTGCTGCCCGAAGGCAACGCCTGGCTGATGATCGAGTTTGGTGCAGATACTCTGGATGCTGCTGTTGAATTGGCAAAAAAACTTGAAAGTAAATTCAAAGGCGTGCTGATCACGGATCGCACCCTGATGAACCGTATCTGGGCGATCCGCGAGACCGGCGCTTCGGCCACCGCGCTGAAGCTGAAAAGCACCGCGGGCCCGGATCCGGTGGTCGGTTGGGAGGATGCGGCGGTGGATCCGCTGCGCCTGGGCGACTACCTGCGCGAATTCCAGAGGCTGGTGGAGCGCTACGGCTACCGCACTTCGCTCTACGGGCACTTCGGCGACGGCTGCATCCACGCGCGCATCAACTTCGAGCTGCGAACGGCCAAGGGCCTCGCGGACTGGCGCCAATTCCTGCGCGAGGCCGCCGCGCTGGTGGTGCGCTACGGCGGCTCGCTCTCGGGCGAGCACGGCGACGGCCAGGGCCGCGCCGAGTTCCTGCCGATCATGTACGGGCCCGAGCTGATGGCCGCGTTCCGCGAGTTCAAGCGCATCTGGGACCCGCTCGGACGCATGAACCCGGGCAAGCTGGTCGACGCGCTGGGCGAGGTCTACCGCGTCGACGAGAACCTGCGCCAGGGGCCTGACTACAAGCCGGTGACGCTCGCCACGCGCATGACCTTTCTGACCGAGGCCGGCGACGGTTTTGCGCGCGCCACCGAGCGCTGCATCGGCATGGGCAAGTGCCGTTCGGCCGAGGGCGGCACCATGTGCCCGAGCTACCGCGCCACCAGGGAAGAACGCTTCTCGACGCGCGGCCGCGGGCGGCTGCTCGCCGAGATGCTGCGCGGCGAGGTCATCACAGACGGCTGGCGGAGCGAAGAGGTGAAGGAAGCGCTGGAAATGTGCCTTGCCTGCAAGGGCTGCCGCAGCGACTGCCCCACGCATACCGACATGGCGAGCTACAAGGCCGAGTTCCTGTCGCACTACCACGAGGCGCGTTCGCGGCCGGTGCAGGCGTATTCGATGGGCCGCATCGGCGAGTGGGCGCCGCTCGCGGCGCGCGTGCCCTGGCTCGCGAACCTGGTGACGCAGCTTCCCGGCCTCGCGCAGCTTGCCGGGTTCGCGGCAGGTATCGCGCGGCAGCGTTCCCTGCCGCGCATCGCGATGCGCAGCTTCCGCTCGCAGTTCGACGCCATCCAGCGCGGCAAGCGCGATCCGGTGCGCGCGGGCGGCACGCGGCGCGGCGATCCGGTGCTGCTGTTTCCCGATACCTTCAGCAACCATTTCCGGCCGAAGAGCGCGCTCGCCGCGGTGCGCGTGCTCGAGAGTTCCGGCGCGCGCGTCTCCCTGCCGCGCGAGCAACTGTGCTGCGGCCGGCCGTACTACGACTTCGGCATGCTCGACCGGGCCAAGGCCTCGCTCGAGAAGATCGTCGCCGCGCTCGCGCCGGAAATCGAATCCGGCACCCCGGTGGTCGTGCTCGAGCCCGGCTGCCTCTCGGTGTTCAAGGACGAAATGTCCAAGCTCCTGCCCGGCAACGCCTGCGCGGCGAAACTCTCGAAGCAGGCGCTGTCGCTCGGCGAAATCCTGCAGGCACGCGGCTGGAAGCCGGGCCGGATCGGCGGCCAGGCGCTGCTGCACGGCCACTGCCACCAGAAAGCCCTCGGCGGCACCGGCGCCGACCTCGCGCTGCTCGAAGCCGCCGGCATCGAAACCGCGGCCCCCGAAACCGGCTGCTGCGGCATGGCCGGCGCCTTCGGCTTCCGCCCCGAGACCTACGAAACCTCGGTGCAGATCGCGAACCTTTCGCTCCTGCCGAAAGTAAACGCCACCACCCCCGAAACCCTCATCGTCGCCAACGGCTTTTCCTGCCGCGAGCAGATCGAAGACCTCGCCGACCGCGAGACATTGCACCTCGCCGACGTTCTGGCGCGGACGCTGGCGTGATGCTGCGGATGAAGGCGGCTATTGCAGCGGTGCTTTTTTCGACAGCAGCGGGCGCGTATGCGCAGGCGCCGGAGGAGCGGTTGTTCGAGGCGATCGAGGAGGGGAAACCGCTGGTGGCGGAGGGGATCGTGGCGCGCGGGAAAGTGGATCTGAATGCGCGCAACAAGGAGCAGGAGACGCCGCTGCACCGGGCGATCGAGAAGGGCTTCAAGGAACTGGCGGCGATGCTGGTGAAGGCGGGGGCGCGGGTGGATGCGCGCTCGGCCAACAGCGAGACGCCGCTGCACGCGGCGGCGCTGCATGCGGATACCTGGTTCGTGAACCTGCTGCTCGATGCAAGGGCGGATCCGAAGCTGCGCAACGACGATGGCGAATCGCCGCTGCAGTGGGCGGTGATGACGGGAAATCCGCAGACGGCGCGGCGCCTGCTCGAGCGCGGCGCGGATCCGAAGGCGACGGACTTGAAGGGCAACACCCTGCTGCACGCCGCCGCCGACGGCGGTTATGTGGAGATGGTGAGCGCGTTCCTCGACCTGGGCGTGGATCCGCGGCAGAGGAACCGCGCGGGCAAGCGCGCGATCCAGGTCGCGCGCGAGCGTGGCTATCCGGAGATCGTGAAGCTGCTCGAGCGGTTCGAGAAGGACTGATCGTCCGCGCTGCGCCAGGGTTGACCCAGGTCAACGAGCCGCCGGCGGGACGCGGTTAGATGGCGGCATGGACACGCGGAGGCAGACATGAACGCCGGCGAACTGTGCAATCGGGAAGTGGTTTTCGCGTACCGCAACACGCCGCTCGTGGAGGCGGCGCGGCTGATGCGCGAGCATCACGTCGGCAGCCTCGTCGTGGTCGTGGATCGCCTGTCGGAGCGCGTGCCGGTCGGAATCCTGACCGACCGCGACATTGTCGTCGCCGTGGTCGCGAAGGAACTCGACCCGCGCGGCCTGACAGTGGGCGATGTAGTGACGGGAGAACTGATCGCGGTGCGCGAGAAGGACGGCATGCCGGACGCGCTGCGCCTGATGCGCGAGAAAGGCGTGCGCCGCGTGCCGGTCCTCACGCACAGCGGCGCGCTCGCGGGCATTCTCACGATCGACGATCTGCTCGATCTGATGGCCGAAGAGCTCGGCGCCTTGGCGCGCACCATCAATCGCGAGCGCGTGCGCGAAACGCGGGCGCGGCGCTAGGCAGCGCACATTTCCGCGGCAACGTGACGCCGTTCCACGGGCGCCTCGCGCGCATCCGTCGCAATTACCGGTAAACGCGCTGAAGGAGCTTGCGCCCCTCCTCAAGAGCGAGCATCGCCGCCGCGAAGGGCAGAACGTAGAGCCAGACCTCGGGCGCCAGGGCGGCAGTGCCGAAGAGGGTTTGGCCCCAGGGCGTGTAGACGATCGCGGCGAGCAGTGCGAGCTCGAACGCGACGCCCCACAGGATGAGCGGGTTCGACGCGAGGCCGAGCGGGAAGGCCGAGCGCACGGGATCGCGGCACAGGAACACGTTCACCACCTGCGTCACGACGATTGCCGCGAAGCACGCGGTGGTGGCCTGGAGGTAGAGCGGATTGCGCGCCGCGAGCGCCTCGCCGTAGCGCCAGCCGCCCGCATCGAGCACGAAGAAGTAGGCGGCGAGCGCCGCAATGGCCTCCAGCATGCCGAGCCACAGATAGGCGCGCACGAGCAGCGCCGCATTGAGCAGCCGCTCGCGGCGCGGCCGCGGGGGACGGCGCATGATCTCCGGTGCCGGGGCCTCGGCGCCGAGCGCGAGCGCCGGCAGCATGTCGGTGCCGAGGTCCACGGCGAGGATCTGCACGATCGTGAGCGGCAGCGGGATGCTCGCGAGCACGAAGGCGAGGTAGGGCACGACCTCCGGGATGTTCGAGGTGAGGATGTAGGCGAGGAACTTGCGGATGTTGTCGAACACCGCGCGTCCCTCTTCGATCGCCGCCACGATCGAAGCGAAGTTGTCGTCGAGCAGCACCATGTCGGCGGCCTCTCGCGCGACGTCGCTGCCCACCACGCCCATCGCGATGCCGATGTCCGCCGCGCGCAGCGCGGGCGCGTCGTTCACGCCGTCACCGGTGACCGCGACCACCTGCCCTTTTCTCTGCAGGGCGGTCACGATCCTCAGCTTCTGGTCGGCGCTCACGCGCGCGAACAGGATCTCCGGCGCCTCCAGCGCGAGTTGCAGCTGCGCCTCGGTCATGCGCGCGACGTTCTCGCCGATCACCACCGCGGGCGAACCCGAGGGGGCGAGCCCGATCGCGCGCGCCACGGCCGTAGCGGTGTGCGGGTGATCGCCCGTCGCCATGATGACGCGGATGCCGGCGGTGTGGCACCTGGCGATCGCCTCGGGCACCTCGGCGCGCGGCGGGTCTTCGAGGCCGACCAGACCTGCGAGCACGAGCTGGCTCTCCCAGTCCTCGCGCGGGGTGCCGGACGGCAGCTCGCGCCGGGCGAGCGCGAGGATGCGAAGCCCGCGCTCGGCCATGTCGTCCATCGCCTTTTCCAGGCGCGCGCGCAGCGCGCCGTCGAGCGGGACAATTCCCTCCACGGCCTGAACTGCGGTGCACAGCGGCAGCACGGCCTCGGGCGCGCCCTTGCAGTAGAGCAGCCGGCCGCGCGCGGTCTCGTGCACCGTGGACATGCGGCGCCGGTCCGCGTCGAACGGTATCTCGTCGGTCTTGGCTGCCTCCGATCCGCCTGCCGCGCGTTCGGCCATCTCGACGAGCGCCGCCTCCATGGGATCGCCGAGCAGGCGCGGGCGGCCGTTGTCGGTCACGCGCTGCAGGCTGTGGCAGTGCAGGGCGACATCGAAGAAGTCGCGCTCCCGTCGGGCCGCCGCGGCGTCGACCAGGCCGAGCGCATGCAGGCCATCGCCGAACCAGGCGTGGCTCGCGCGCATGCGGTTCTCGGTCAGCGTGCCGGTCTTGTCGGTGACGATCACGGTCGCGGCACCGAGCGTCTCGGCGGCGGGCAGGTGCCGGATCAGCGCGCGGCGCTTCGCCATGCGCTGCGTGGCCATCGCGAGCGCCAGCGTCACGGTGGGCAGCAGGCCCTCGGGAACGTTGGCGACGATGATGCCGATCGCGAACAGCAGGTTGGCCCAGAAGCCGAGGCCGAGGAGCTGGCCGATCGCGAAAAAGGCGACGCCGAGGGCGGTAGCGAGATACGCCACGAGGCGCGAGATGCGGGCGATCTCCTTCTGCAGCGGCGAAAGCGGCTCGTGCGCCGCCTGGGTCAGCTGCGCGATGCGGCCGAACTCGGTGCGCATGCCGGTCGCGTACACCACGGCGCGCGCTTCGCCCGCGACCACCGAGGTGCCGGCAAGCAGCACGTTCTTCGCGCGCAAGGGGTCGCCCTGCGGGTCGGGCTCGGCGCTGCGCGGCTTGGGCAGCGACTCGCCGGTGACGGTCGCGATATTGACGCGCAGCCCGAGCGCTTCGATCACGCGGCAGTCGGCGGGAATGTTGTCGCCCTGCTGCACCAGGACCACGTCGCCCGGCACCAGCGCCTCGGCGGCGAGGCGCAGTGCCGTGCCCTCGCGCAGCACCGTGACCTCGTGCGGCAGCAGCGCCCGCAGTGCCGCGACCGTGCGCTCGGCGCGCGCCTCCTGCCAGAAGGCGAAGGCGCCGTTGACCGCAATCACGCCCACGATCGCCGCGCCGAGCAGCGCCATGCCGTGGCCCGGTTCGAAGGCCTCGGCGAAAAACGCGAGCGCCGCGGCGACCCAGAGAATCAGCGCGAAGAAGTGCGTGAACTGGCGCGCGAGGCGGAGCAGCCAGGGCTCGCGCTTTGCCTCCTCGACGCGATTCGGGCCGTATTCGGCCGCGCGCCGTCCGGCCTCGCGTGCGGCAAGCCCTTCGCGCGCCGTGCGCAGGCCGGCGAGCGCTTCGTCGACGGTGAGGCGGGCGGTGTGCACCCTGCCTGATTCTGACCCTTGGGCGCCGTCGCCCGTTGATGCACGTCAAGCCGCGCTACGCGTGCGCAGCTGAGGCCGACGCCTTGAGTTCGCGGTGCAGCACCTTGCCGATCGGAGATTTCGGCAGCGCATCGCGGAATTCGAT
>MEQQ01000102.1:20743-20859 GCA_001770285.1 Betaproteobacteria bacterium RBG_16_66_20 | reverse complement strand
CTTGTAGCGGGCGAGGTGCTTCGCGCAGTGCTCGCGCAGCGCCCCGGCGGTAAGGGCCGGGTCCTTCTTCACGACGAACAGCGCCACTGCTTCGCCGCTGCGCGGGTCTGGAATGC
>MEQQ01000102.1:8687-20727 GCA_001770285.1 Betaproteobacteria bacterium RBG_16_66_20 | reverse complement strand
CTTGACGCCCGGGTGACGCATCACGACCGCCTCGATCTCGGTGGGATAGGCCTTGAAGCCGGACACCACGATGACGTCCTTCCTGCGTTCGACGAACTCGACGTAGCCGTGCTCGTCCATCCGCCCGAGGTCTCCGGTGCGCAGCCATCCCTGCGGCGTGAACGCGCCGGCGGTCTCCTCGGGCGCGTTCCAGTAGCCGCGCATGACCTGCGGTCCGCGCACGCAGATCTCGCCCACCTCGCCCAGGGCAAGCGCCGCGCCGCGCTCGTCGAGGATGGCGACCTCGGTCGAGGGCAGCGGCAGTCCGAGCTTGCCGGTGAATTCGCGCGCGTCGAAGCGATTGACGCAGACATTGGGCGATGCCTCGGTGAGCCCATAGCCCTCGATGAGCGGCACCCCCATGGCCTGCTGCCAGCGTTCGGCGACTGCGCGCTGCACGGCCATGCCGCCCGCGATCGCCAGCTTGAGAGCGCCGGCGTTTGCCGCGCGCACGGCGTCGAAGGCGTTTTCATCGAGCAGCGCCTTGAACAGGGTATTGACACCGGTGATGACCGTGAAGCGGTGGCTTTTCATTTCCCTGATGAGACCGGGAACGTCGCGCGGATTCGTAATCAGCACGTTGCGGCCGCCGAGCTTCACGAACACCAGGAAATTGGCGGTGAGCGCGAACACGTGGTAGAGCGGCAGTGCGGTGATGATCGTCTCCTCCCGCTCCTTGAGGGTGCTGCCGATCCAGGCGATGGTCTGCTCCAGGTTCGCGACCATGTTGCGGTGGCTGAGCATGGCGCCCTTCGGGCGGCCGGTGGTGCCGCCGGTGTACTGCAGGAACGCGATGTCGTCGGGGCCGACGCGCACGGCTTCGCAGGGGCGGTCGCGGCCTTTCTGCAGCGCCTCGCGGAATCCCGTGGCTTGCGGAATGCGCCACGGCGGCACCCCGCGCCTCAGGTGCTTGACGGTGAAATTCACCAGCCAGCGCTTGGCCGGCGGCAGCAGGTCGCCCACCTGGGTTGTGATCACGTGCCGCACGCGTGTGCGCGGCAGCGCCGCCTGCAGCGTGTGCGCGAAGTTCTCGAGCACCACCGCCGCGCTTGCCCCCGAGTCGGCGAGCTGGTACTCGAGTTCGCCTGCGGTATAGAGTGGATTGACGTTCACCACGGTGAGCCCGGCGCGCAGCGCGCCGATCATCGCCACCGGGTACTGCAGCAGGTTGGGCATCATGATCGCCACGCGATCCCCGCGCGCAAGGCCGAGGCCGCCGAGGCAGGCGCCGAAAGCGCTCGACAGCCGCTCGAGTTGCGCGTAGGTCAGCGTCGTGCCGAGATTGGCGAATGCGGGCAGGTCGGGAAAGCGCCGGAAGCTGCGCTCGAACAACTCGTTAAGCGAGGTGCAGGCGCGGGCGTCGATCTCGCCCGGAACTCCCGGCGGATAGGAATCCAGCCAGATTCTTTCCACGCCGACGACGGTACTCCCTCCTTGCCGCATCGCGCTTTGATCCGGCTCAATATGCGGTACTGCCGCGCAGAGTCCAATAACGGCCTGAATGGCCCCGTCGACGCCGGCGGCACGAATCTTCCTCGCCTATGCACCACGCGGCGTCGGCTTGCGCTGCGCGGTTGCCTACCTTGCTTCGGGCCGCGATGCCTATGGCTGGTTCACCGGAGCGCGCAACGGCGACCTGTCGAGCGCCTATTTCGTGCTGGAACAGTTCTACTCGACCCGGGAAACCGCCTATATCGCGGTGCACGACGGCGATCTCCATTCGGATTGGCTGCGCGACGAGGCGCGCTGCCAGGAACTGGCGCGGATGCAGGAAGCGTTCCGGCGCGAGTGGCTCTTTTACCGCTCCGATCCGGATGCCGGGAAGCAACTGCAAATCTATGCCGATGCCGAGCTCGCGGTGGGCCTGGTGAACATCCGCTTCGAGCGCCTGAACAGACTTTCGAAGTTGCAGCCGAACTGGACCTACTATTCGCGCGATTTCGAGCAAGGCGTCTTCAAGTGCCTGGCCGGGCACTGGCCGCTGGACTACGGCGGCGATGACGAGGCGTGATGGCCGCGGCCGCGACGTACATCAGTCAAGCGGCCGGATGTCCTGCAGGACGCGTGCAAGCGGCACTGCCCGCACCCGCTCGGCGAGCGCAAAGCTGCGCTCGCCGGCGTGAATCACGTCGAGCCGCTCCAGGCGCAGATCGGCGAGCGCGACGCGCATGGACTTGGTGAGCTCGGGCGCCACCGTGCGCTTGAATTCGAACCCCAGCCGGCGGCGGCCGCGCACGACGAGCAGGTCGAGTTCGGCGCCGCCGTGGGTCGCGTAAAAGAAGGATTCGCCGCGGCGCGCGCCGAGGCGGGCTTCAACGGCGGCGAGCGCGAAGCTCTCCCAGGAGGCGCCGAGCTTGGGGTGCCGCAGCAACGAAGCCTGGGTCTCGACGCCGAGGAGCTGGTGCAGCAGGCCGGTATCCCGGACGTAGACCTTGGGCGACTTCACCAGCCGCTTGCCCAGGTTCTCGTGCCAGGGCGGCAACTGGCGGGCGAGGAACAGGGAGCTCAGCAGGTCGAGGTAGCGGCGCACCGACACGTCGCTCATGCCGAAGGAGCGCGCGAACTCGCTCGAGCCCCAGATCTGGCCGTGGTAGTGCGCCAACATGCTCCAGAAGCGGTACAGCGTTTCGGCCGCGAGCCGCGGGCCGAATTGAGGTACGTCGCGTTCGAGGTAGGTGCGGATGAAGTCGCGCCGCCAGGCCGCGCTTTGCGCGTCGCTGCGGGCCAGGTAGGAGCGTGGAAAGCCGCCGCGCAGCCACAAGCGCTCGGCACGCGCGGCCCCGGTTTCGTCGAGCCCGAACGGCGTCAGCTCATGGTAGTGGATGCGGCCCGCGAGCGACTCGGAACTTTGCCGGAGCAATTCCGGCGAGGCGCTGCCCAGGACCAGGAAGCGCGCGGGCACCGGCCGGCGATCGGCAAGCACGCGCAGCACCGGGAACAGGCCGGGGCGGCGCTGGATCTCATCGAGAATGATCAGGCCACGTGCGTCGCGCAGCGCGAGCTTGGGATCGGCGAGTTGCCGCAGATCCTCGGGGTCCTCGAGGTCGAAGCGGGTCGCGGGGCGCCCGCGGCGCCGCGCCAGCGCCAGCGCGAGCGTCGTCTTGCCGACCTGCCGGGGGCCGAGGATCGCCACGACGGGCGCCCGGCGCAGCGCGGTCTCGACGGCAGCCAGATGGCGGGGACGGTCCATGGCCCGGATTTTACCGTGAAATCTCGAACTGATCATTCGAGATTTCACGGAAGTAAATCAGCCCGCCAGGGCGAAGGCCCTTGCCAGCAGCTCGTAGGATTCCAGCCGCGTGGCGTAGTCGCCGGTGATGGTGAGCACCATCAGTTCGTCGGCGGAGAACTTCTCGGCGACCGACAGCAGCTTTTCCTTGCAGGTTTCGGCGCTGCCGTGTACCAGGCGCGCGCGCTGCGACTGGATGTGCGCGCGTTCCTCGGCATTGAAGCCGCGCTGTTCGGCCTGTTCCTGCGTAGGCACGGGAGTATCGAGGTTGTAGGCCATGTCGAGGCGCCGCACATCGACCACCCGGGCGAGGCGCTCGGCGTCCGCGTCCGACTCCGCGCAGATGACAAAACAGCATACGGAGGTATGCGGTTCCGGCTCGCGCCCCGAAGTCTGGTAACGCTCCTTGTAGGCGCGCATCACCGCGTCGCCGCCCTGCGCGTTGATGAAATGCGCGAACGAGAAGCGCAGGCCGAGCTGCGCGGCGAGCAGGCCGCTGTAATCCGACGAGCCGAGCAGCCAGACCTCGGGCGCGACGCGGCCGGCAAGGCGGCCCTCGGGCTGGACGCGCACTTTTCCGAAAGGATGATCCTCGGGGAGGGTGCCGTCGAGGCAGCCGACCAGCTCCCAGACCTGCTGCGGGAACTGCTCGGCGTCGGGAAAGTGACCGCCGCCCACGGCGCGCGCGGTGCGCTGGTCGCCGCCCGGCGCGCGGCCGATGCCGAGGTCGATGCGCCCCGGATAGAGCGCTTCCAGCATGCGGAAGACTTCGGCCACCTTGAACGCGCTGTAGTAGGGCAGCAGCACGCCGCCGGTGCCGACGCGGATGCGCCTGGTTTCGGCGCCGAGGCGCGCGAGCAGGATCTCGGGGCAGGGGTCGGCGAGCGCCGCGATGGCGTGGTGCTCCGCGAGCCAGTAGCGGTGGTAGCCGAGTTCGTCGGCGCGGCGCGCGAGCTTGAGCGTCTCCGCGATCGCCTGCGCCGCGCTGTGCCCCGAGATGATGGGCGATTGGTCGAGGATGGAAAGCTTCATGCGGCAAATCCGTTTGCGAGTTTGGTGCGCGCGAACGCGCGCCGCCTGAGCGAGGCGATGATCGCGACCACGCCGAGCGACAGCCCGCCGAGGACGTAGAAACCGGCGACGATGCCGTAGCGGTCGGCGAGAAAGCCCATCAGCAGCGGCGTGCTGAGGTGCGACAGGCCCCAGCCGAGGCCGCCCAGCGCCATCGCCGAGCCGCGCATCTCCGGTGACACGACTTCGGCCATGGTGACCTGGAAGTAGATGCTCATGATGCTCGAGCCTACGCCCAGAGCGAACAGGAACGCGCCCACCGCGCTCCAGTGGCTGACGAGCGGCTGCAGGCCGACACCGACCGCGACCAAGGCGCCCGCGACCACCGGCCAGGGGCTGCCGGGCCCGGTGTTGACGAAGCGCGCGACCGCCAGCCCCGCGCCGATGCCGCCCACCGCGCGCAGCGCGAGCAGCACGCCCGAGGCCTCCGCGCCGAAGTCCAGGTGCTTGAGGAGCAGCGGATAAAACGACATCCCAAGCGAGTAAGGCAGCGCCGAGAGGTAGGCGCACACCGCGCCGTAATAGAGCACCGGCATGCCGAATAGCACGCGATAGTTGCCGAACAGGGTCTGGCCCGAGGGGTTCCTGCGCGGCTGCGGCGTGCCTGTGCCGAGCGCGAGCGCGGCGAGGCCCATCGCCGCGAGCACCATGAATGACATATCGAAACCGCCGAACGCGAGGATGAAGCCGCAGGAACCGTTGCCGAGGATCTGGCCCAGGTTGGTGGTCGCGTTCAGCCGCCCCGCCTGCACGCCGCGCCCCCCGGGCAGCTCGGCCGCGATGGACCAGTTGGCGGGCCAGAACGTGGCGCGCGCGAGCACCAGGATCGACTGCGCTGCGAACAGCGACCAGAAATCCTGCGCCAAGGGCATCGCCGCGGCGCCCGCGGCCAGCAGCACGGAGGAGGCGAGCATGATCCGCTTGCCGCCGAAGCGATCGACGTAGGCCCCGCCGATCAGGTTGATGGCGAGTTGCGCGATCGAGGGCACGGAGAACAGCACGCCGATTTCGGCTCCCGAGAGGCCCTTGGAATAGGCGTACAGCGGCACCACCAGCCAGGTCATGCCCAGGCCGTAGTTCCAGGCAAACGAAGCGAGGAAGAAGGGGAAGTGAGAGGCGGGCAGCATGCGGCGGCGCGCCATTATGGGTCCCGGGCGTAAGCTGCACGGGAGTGTTTCGACCAACGGCCATGAAATGGCGTCTTTCATCGATCTTTCTTGCCGCGGCCCTGCTGGCGGGTCCCGCCCAGGCCATGCAGTGCACCGCCCAGTCCGCCCAGACGACCACCGCCCTGGTCGAGCTCTATACCTCCGAGGGCTGCGACAGCTGCCCGCCGGCGGACCGCTGGCTCTCGTCGCTGCGAGCCAGGGGCTTCGCCCCCGAGCGCGTGGTGCCCATCGCCCTGCACGTGGACTACTGGGACTACATCGGCTGGAAGGACCCCTACGCGCGGCAGGCGCATTCGGCGCGGCAGCGCAAGATGGCGAGGCTCGCCCGCGCGGCCATGGTCTATACCCCGCAGGTGCTGCTGCAGGGGCGGGATTTCCGGGGCTGGCGTGACAGAAGTAACCCGCACGACGCCTTCTCGCAGGCGGTGGCGAAAATCAATGCCCGCCCGGCAAAGGCCCGGATTTCGCTCTCCTTGGACACGCGGCGCAACGATGTTTTCGAAGTCGAGGCGGCAGCGCAGCTGGAAGATCCGTCTCCAGGCGCGCAGATTGCCCTCTTCCTCGGAGCCTATGAAAACAAGCTCGTTTCCGAGGTGCGGGCGGGGGAAAACCGCGGCAAGACCCTGTCCCACGATTTCGTGGTGCTGCAGTGGCTGGGCCCGTTCGAATTCAAGGGCGGAAAGCTGTCGCAACGCAGCGCGCTGCCCCTGCTGCCCAAGGCCGTACCCGGGCACTCGGGAGTGGTCGCTTTCGTGCAGAACCGCGCCACGAGCGAGGTCCTGCAGGCCCTGATGCTCCCGGCCTGTGCAGGCTGAATCGGGTATATTTCGCCCCGGCACCGCCTGCCGGAGGGGCAGGCGGGGGCCCAGGGAGAGGCGATGCACGCAACACAGATTCGCCAGAAGGACGGGATCTTCTACTTTGCCGGTTACCGGGCGAAGGATCTGCTCGCCAAGGTGCGCTTCATCAGCCGGTTCTACGGCGAGGGCGAGCAGATCGCCGCGGCGCGCATCTCGCAGGACGACGACGTCGCGCAGTTCATCTCCAAGATCGAGCGCACCGACAGCGCTTTCCAGCGCGCCCTGTCGCGCGCCAAGGTGCGCCAGCTCACCAACTTCTACGAAACCGCGGTTTCGCAGCCGGCGATTCCGGGCACAGTCCTTTTGTACACCAGTGAAAAACTCCAGTTCCGCGCCGACAGCGACGGCTCCGGGCATGGCCACCTCGCCGACCCGGACAGCAAGTACCTGATCATCGACGGCCAGCACCGTCTCGCCGCGCTCTACTTTTACATGCAGGAGCGGCCGCAGGACGCGGCCACCATCAGCGTGCCCTGCATCATTTTCGACGGCCGGAGCGAAGACTTCGCCGCCGAAATGTTCGTGATCATCAATTCGACGCCGACGCGCATCAACAAGAGCCACCTGATCGACCTCTACGAGCAGGTGTCCTGGGCGGCGCCGGACCGCAAGTTCGCCGCGCGCCTGGTGCAGAAGCTCTACAGCGAGGGCGACAGCCCGCTGCGCTACCGCATCAACCGCCTCGGCGGCCGCAGCCAGCGCGACAAGTGGGTGCTGCAGGCGGAACTGTTCAACGAGCTGCACCGCTGGGTGCGCGGCAAGTGGCGCTCGATCCAGCTCGCCGGCGGCAGCTCCCGTGAAGTGCCGCGCTACTACGCCATAGTGCGCGATTTCTTCAAGGCGGCGAAAAACGTGTTCGGCGACGCGGTCTGGGGCACGGACGGCTATATGGTCACCCGGCCGGTCACCATCAAGGCGATGATCCGGGTCTGCGCCGACCTCGCGCGCGAGGACGACGGTCCCGAGGCGGGGCGCCTCGCGCGCTGGGAGCAGCGGCTCGCGCCCTGGGCGGAAATGGGCAAGCAGTTCAAGGACGAAGGTTTCTACGAGCGCTTCCCGGCCAAGGGCGAGGTGGAGCGGGTGACGCGGGTCCATCGGGACCTCGCGCGCGCGGCCGGCATCGAGGTCGGCAAGAAGCCCTGAGTTTTCAACAGCTTTTGCGGACGTTGCGGAAAAGGCGCTCGGGAGTACCGGTGGCGGATGGGACAAGCGACAAGAGCAACGTCGTTGCGCTAGTGCTGTGTGTCATCCTCGGCTTTATCGGTGCACACCGGTACTACGTCGGTAAGATCGGGACCGGTGTGGTGCAGCTGCTCTGTTGTGTTTTCCCCGTCCTTGTGGCTTTTCAGCTCAAAGCGGACGCATCCGGGAGTGTGGCTGTGCCTCTGGCGCTGCTGGCGTTGGCGACGCTGGGCGCTTTGATCGTCTGGAATCTCGTCGATGGCGTCCTGATCCTGATGCAGAGGTTCACCGACAAGGAAGGCAATACCCTGAAGTTCAACTAGGCAAGCCCGCCCGGTACGCCTGATCAGGCTGCCTTATAGGTGTCCAGCCTGATGCGCTCGCGCTCCAGCGCCGCGGCCACCGGCGTTGCGCCCATGACGCGCTCCACATAGGCGAGGTACGACGGCAGCGACTTGGGGTCGATGCCCGCATAGCCGCCCCAGCGCAGCAGCGTGAAGGCATAGGCGTCGTGGCTGGTGATGCGCTCGCCGTACCAGTAGGTCTTGGCGCCGGCGATCCAGCCCTGGATGCGCTCCAGGTGCTTGCGGAACCGCGCCGCGGCGAGCTTTTTCACCTCCGCCTGCGCCGCTTCGCTTTCGGCGAATTCGGCCGCGCGGAACACGTGCGTGAAGGTCGGGTGCGCGGTGTTGTTCATCCACGCAAGCTGCGACAGCGCCTGCGCCCGCGCCCAGGGTTCGGCGGGCAGCAGCCCGGCTTCGGGGAAGCTTCGGTCCAGGTAGTCGCAGATGGCGACGATCTGCGTGAGCGGTTTGCCATCCACCACCAGCACCGGCACCTGGCCGTTCGGGTTCATCGCCAGGTACTCGGGCGTCTGGTGTTCGCCCTTGTGCAGCTTGACCAGTTTCGGCTCGAAGCCCTGGCCGGTGGCGGCCCTGATGGCTTCCAGCGTGACGTGCGGCACGAACGAGCAGGCGCCGGGCGCGAAGTAGAGTTCCAGGTTCACGGTTTGCCTCCCTGTTGAATGATGCCGGATTCTTCCATTTGTTGAATTTCCCTTGAAGTAAAACCCAGATCCGAAAGAATCGCTCGGCTGTGCTCGCCGAGCGCCGGCACCGCGTCCATGCGCGCTTCGAACCGGTCCAGGTTGAACGGCGGCTTCATCGCCTTGATCGGTCCCCCCGGGGAGGCCACCTCGCGCCAGCGGTCGCGCGCCTCGAGCTGCGGATGATCCCAGAACTCCTGCATGGAATTCAGTCTTGCGTTTGCGATTTCTGCTTTTTCGAGTCTTTCGAGAATTTCTCCTGCTTTGAGTTTCAAGAAAATCTTTTCTATTTCGGCATGCATCGCGTCACGATTCTGCGCCCGAGCAGGTCCGTTCGAAAATCTCGCATCGGTTTTCAGCGGAGAATTCAGCAATACCGCGTCGCAAAACCGCCCGAATTCGCGTTCGTTCTGGATCGACAGGAACACCGTGCCGCCGTCGCCCGCCCTGAACGGGCCGTAGGGGACGATGGTGGCGTGATGCGCGCCCGAGCGCGGCGGCGCCTCGCCGCCGTAGGCGGTGAAGTTGGCGGGGAAGCCCATCCATTCGCCGAGCGACTCGAACATGGTGATATCCAGCGTCGCCCCGATTCCGTCCCGCGTTTTCCGGTACAGCGCGGCGAGGATCGAGGAGAACGCGTACATCCCCGCCGCGATGTCGGCGACCGGGATGCCCGCCTTCGCGGGCTGCCCGGGCGTGCCGGTCACCGAAAGCAGGCCCGCTTCGCACTGCACCAGCAGGTCGTAGGCCTTCTTCTCGGCATACGGTCCGGCGGGACCGTAGCCCGAGATGCCGCACCAGATGAGCGCCGGGTGCTTGGCGCGCAATTCGGCCGCACCCAGTCCAAGCCGCTCGGCGGCTCCCGGGGCGAGGTTCTGGACGAAGACATCTGCTTTTTGAACCAGTTTTTCGAGGATGGGTTTCGCATCCGGGTGCTTGACGTCCAGCGCAAGGCTTTCCTTCGAGCGGTTCACCCAGACAAAATGCGATGAAAGCCCCTTTACCGTTCGGTCATAGCCGCGCGCCGCGTCGCCGCCGCCGGGCCGTTCGATCTTGATCACGCGCGCGCCGAGTTCCGCGAGCTGGCGCGTGCAGAACGGCCCCGCGATCACCTGCTCCAGGCCGACTACCGTGATGCCTTCGAGAGGTCGTTTCATTCTTTTCTTTTATTCGAAGTTCAGGGTGAGACCCCGCAGGGCAAAACCATGCAGGTCCGTACTCCAGGTTTCGCCCGCCTGCACCGCGTGCGCATCGGTGAGCGTTCCGGTGCTGACGATTTCGCCGGCTACGAGCGGTGGTGATTCCCTTTGTCCCGCAAGAATTGCCACAAGAAATGCCAGAGAAAGGAGCGGGTTGTCGAGCACGTTCGCGCCTATACCCTGGTCCACGACTTCGCCGCCCCGCCGCAGGGTCACTTTCAGGAACGGCAGCGCGGCCGCGAGGCCGGAAATGCGGTGGACTTCGACCGGGGTGCCGACGACCAGCCTGCCGTGGAGGGCGTTGTCCGCGATGCAATCGGCGAGCGTCACCTTCCACTCCGGGTGGTGGCACTGGACGATTTCGACGGAGTGCGCCACCCACTCGATGGCCTCGAGGAGCGCGGCGGGGTTCCTGGTCAGCGGCGGCACGGATTTCAGTTTGAAGCAGATCTCGGGTTCGATGCGCGGCTGCTCAAGCCCCGCGAGCGGCACGGTGGCGCGGTTGTGCTGCGCGTAGATCAGCGTGCGGTCGTAAACGGCGCCCCACATCGGCCCGTTCACGCCGTAGCGCTCCCAGATGCCGCGGTTGGTGAAGCCGTTCTTGCGGCCGGCGAGCTTCCACCCCTGTGCCACGCGGTGGGCGTGCAGCCCGCGCGCCGCGGCATAGCCCGTTTCCGGCGTAAGGCCCGGATAACGCGCGCTGAAAGGGGGCACCAGCCGCGGGCGCTCGTGCAGGTCGATGAGCTCTTTTGCAAGTTTGGTTGCGTCCATGGCCAAGTGATTCTAAATTAGGCGCCATGGAAGAAGATCTGGCCTGGGCGATCATCGGATTGGCGCTGGTCATCGTCGAGCTGCTCACCGGCACGTTCTACCTGCTGGTGCTGGGCATCGCGGCTTTCGGCGCCGCGCTCGCGGCTTGGCTCGGCCAAGGCTTTCCGGTGCAGGTCATCGTCGCGGCGGCGATCGCGGCCCTCGGCTGCTACGGGGTGCACGTTTACCGCGCGAGCAACATGACCCAGCAAATGCCGCAGGTGGACGCCGGCCAGCCCGCGAACTTCGAGAACTGGGTGGACCGGGGCGCGCGCCTGGCGCGCGTGAGCTACCGCGGCGCCTCGTGGGATGCGCTGGTGGAGGGCGAAGAATCACCCGAGGCCGGGGCCATCCTTTACGTTCTCGCAACGCATGGCAACACGCTCAAAGTCACGACCCGCCGGCCCGCTTGAGGCGGTGACGCGGATTTCAGCGGCAGCAACGCAACGCCCAGGAGGGCAAGCCATGTTCATCAAGCTGATCATCGCAGTCGCGGTCTGGATCGCCGCGGCATTCTTTCCGGCGACCGAGCGCTATGCGGTGTGGATCTTTTTCATCGCGTTGGTGGTCGTCTTCGTCATCGAGGGCGTGCGCATCGTGCCGCAGCAGTTCGCCTATGTGGTGGAGCGGCTCGGGAAATTCCATGCGGTGCTCGACCCGGGGCTGAATCTGATCATCCCGGTCATGGACCGGGTCGCCTACCTGCATTCGCTGAAGGAAGTGCCGCTTGACGTGCCCGAGCAGGTCTGCATCACCAAGGACAACACCCAGCTCGCGGTGGACGGGGTTCTCTATTACCAGGTGACCGACCCGCGCCTGGCTTCCTACGGCTCGGCGAACTACATCGCCGCGATCACCCAGCTCGCGCAGACCACGCTGCGCAGCGTGATCGGCAAGATGGAACTGGACAAGAGCTTCGAGTCGCGCGAGGACATCAACCGCAGCATCGTCGCCGCACTGGACGAGGCAGGGCGCAACTGGGGCATCAAGGTGCTGCGCTACGAGATCAAGAGCATCACGCCGCCGGAATCGATCCTGCGCGCGATGCAGGCGCAGATCACCGCCGAGCGCGAAAAGCGCGCGCTGATCGCCAAGTCCGAGGGCGAGCGCCAGCAAGCGATCAACGTCGCCGACGGCAAGCGGCAGGCGGCGATACTAGAGTCCGAGGGCGAGAAGCAGAGCGCGATCAACCGGGCGCAGGGCGAAGCGACCGCGCTGCGGCTGATCGCCGAGGCGAACGCCGCGGCGGTCAGGGCCGTGGCCGAAGCAATCAGCGACAAGGGCGGCATGGATGCGGCCAACCTCAAGGTGGCGCAGGAGTACGTGGCTGCTTTCTCCAATCTTGCCAAGACCTCGAACACCCTGATCCTCCCGGCGAGCGCGGGTGACGTCGGCAGCATGGTCGCCACCGCCATGACGGTGCTGGACAGGACCCG
>MEQQ01000102.1:8221-8615 GCA_001770285.1 Betaproteobacteria bacterium RBG_16_66_20 | reverse complement strand
TCACCGACGACCTGCCGGCGACGCTGGCGTTCTACGAGGAGCACCTGAACCTGAAAGCGGGGGCGCGGCCGCCGTTCACCTTTCCCGGCGCCTGGCTCTATGCCGACGGCGGCCGCGGCAAGGATCCGATCCTGCACATCGTCGCGGGTATCGGCAAGGAGCGGCTGGTGAAGGGCGTGATCGACCACATGGCCTTCAGCGGCAAGGGCCTGGATGCCGCGGTCGGCAAGCTCAAGGCGCGCGGCATTCCATATGAACTGCGCCGGCTGCCGGGTTACGGCACCTGGCAGCTGTTCTTCGCCGATCCGAACGGGGCCAAGGTCGAGATCGACTTCGATCCCGCGGAACCGGCGCCCGCCGCCTAGCGCCCCCGGGAAATGCTCGTCCTTCAGCG
>MEQQ01000102.1:1602-7874 GCA_001770285.1 Betaproteobacteria bacterium RBG_16_66_20 | reverse complement strand
AGTCCCGGATTGATCAGGCACAGGGCGGCGATCACCAGCACGGCGCGTTGCCAAAGCGTGGCGAGGGCGATCAGCCAGCCGAACAGGCCGGCGGAAAGCGCGATCACCCCGATCGAAGCGGAGACCACCGCCCAGGCCACGTACAGCCAGTCGGTGCTCCAGTCCTTCACGATCAGCAGCAGCCTCGGCTCGTAGACGAACATGAACGGCACGATGTAGGCCGGCGCAGCGGCGCGCATGGCGGCGAAGCCGGTGGCCCACATGTCGGCCTTGGCGAGGCCGGCGGCTGCGAACACCGCGAGCGCGACCGGCGGCGTGATCGCCGAGAGGATCGCGAAGTAGAACGCGAACATGTGCGCCGCCGGCGTCACCGCGCCGAGCTTCATCACTGCCGGCACGAGCAGCGCCACCATCATGATGTAGGCGGGCGTGGTCGGCATGCCCATGCCGAGGATGATCCCCGCCATCGCGGTGAGGATGAGCGCGAGCAGCAGCGACTCCTGCGACAGCGCCACCACCATCTGCGTGAAGACGATTCCCAGGCCCGTGATCGTGACCGCGCCGATGACGATTCCCGCGCAGGCGCAGGCCATCGCCACCGCAAGGGTGTTCCTCGCGCCGTCCTCCAGCGCCTCGATGACCGTGCGCCAGGTGATGCCGGCGCGCGTGGACCTGCGCAACAGCGCGAGCGGCAGGCAGGACAGCGCGCCGGCCAGCGCGCAGAGCGGCGCCGAATATCCCAGCAGCAGGCCGGCGAGCACCATCAGGATCGGGACGAACAGGTGGCCGCGCGCCAGCATCACCGAGCCGAAGCCGGGCAGCTCGGACTTCGGCACGCCGGCGAGCTTGTAGCGCTTGGCCTCGAAGTGCACCGCGGAGAACACCGCGAGGTAATAGAGAAACGCGGGCACGATGGCCCAGACCGTGATCTGCGCGTAGGGCACGACGAGAAACTCGGCCATGACGAACGCGGCCGCGCCCATGATCGGGGGCATCAGCTGCCCGCCGGTCGATGCCACCGCCTCGACCGCGGCGGCGAAGGGCGGCCGGAAGCCGGTGCGCTTCATGAGCGGGATCGTGATCGGCCCGTCCACCATCACGTTGGCCACCGCGCTTCCCGAGACCGTGCCGAAGAGCGAGGAGCTCACCACCGCCACCTTGCCCGGGCCGCCCGCCTGGCTGCCGGTGATCGACATCGCGAAATCCATGAACAGCTGCCCGGTGCCGCTCCTCTCCATGAACGCGCCGAACAGCACGAACAGCATCACGTAGGAGGCCGAGACGCCCAGCGTGGAGCCGAAGATTCCCTCGAGCGAGAGGTACACCTGCTCCATGAGCCCCTGCATGGTGACATTGGTGAAGCCGATCGCGTAGACGAGGAAGGCGACCGCCGTGAGCGGCAGCGCCCAGCCGATGACGCGCCGCGTGGCCTCCAGCACGACGAGCACCGCGACCACCGCATAGAACTTGTCCCAGGAGCTCAGCTCGTCGATGTAGATGATCCGGTCGGTGTAGTACTGGTAGTTCAAGAAGATGTGGAGCACGAAGCCCCAGCCGGCGGCGAGCAGCACGGCGTCCAACGCGCGCCAGCCGAGGCCGCCGCCGCTGCGCGACGGATAGAGCAGGAATACCAGCGTGAGCGCGAACAGCAGGTGCGTGCCGCGAAAGATCATCGCCTCCGGCGGCCCGAAGCCGGCGACGTACATGTGGTACAGCGACATCGCCACGGCGATGGCGGCGACCAGCCGCCGCAGCGCCCTATTCGTGGGCGCGGTGGCCTGCTTCTCGTCGGAAATGACGGGCGCGGTTTCCTGCATCGGTCCCCCGGACGCAAAACGGGGCGGCCGCGCCGCCCCGTTCCACTTTGTCCATCGCTGAGGCTACATCGCCCCCGCTTCCTTGTAGAACTTCGCCGCGCCCTTGTGGAACGGCACCCCGATGTCGAGCGCCATGTCCTTGGGCGTGACGCCGGTGATCGCCTTCACCACCGCCGCCATGCTCTCGACGTTGCCCGCCATGGTCTTCGTCATCTGGTAGACGGTGTTCTCGGGCAGGTCGCAGGCCACCACCACGTGCGTCGAGTAGCCGATCACGGGCACGTCCTTGTCCTGCTTGGGATAGGTGCCGGCCTTGATGATGAGCTTGTTGTAGCCCGGGTTCATCTTCTTCAGCTCCCCCATGACCTTGTCGTCCACGGGAACCAGCCTGATGTCGCGCGCGCTGGCGAGATCCATCACCGCCGAGGCGGGCGCCGTGGTGCCGAGGGTGAACACGTTGGCGTGGCCGTCCTTCATCAGCGCCACCGAATCGGTGTAGCTGTTGAAGCTGACCTTGGAGAGCGTTTCGTAGGACAGGCCGTTCATCTTCAGCACCAGCGCCGTGAGCAGCTCCCCGGTATTGCCCTTGCCCTGCGTCGTGACCGATTTGCCCTTCAGGTCGGCGAGCGAATTGACGTTGGCGCTGGCGAGCGCGACCACCTGGAAGTACTGCGGGTAGAGGTTGGCGAGCTGGCAGACCCTGGTGACCTTCTTCGGGTAGGGCGCGCGACCCTCGATTCCGTCCACGGTGGTGCTCGAGTTGGCGAACCCGATGTGTGCCTTGCCCTCGTCCACGCCGCGCACGTTGGAGATGCCGGCGCCGGGCGTCTGCTGGATCTGCAGTCCGGGAACGCCTTTTTCCCACATGCCCTTCAGTGCCCCGCCGAGCGGGATCCAGGAACCGCCCTGCGGGCCGGTCATGAAAGTCACTTGTTGCGCTGCCGCAGGAACCGCCAGACTCGCCACCGCAGCGGCGAGTAAAAATTTGTCAAATCTCATTCTGCCCTCCTCTAGATGGGAACAAACATAATAGCGCAGCTTGCGCGTGATAGAGCGGCATGACGCGCGCGGTCGGCCGGCCGCGTCCGGGAACAGCAACGCTGATGCAGTAGAGTATCAGTGGACATGGCTGAATTCGCGCTGACCCAGGGCTATTTCGAGGCTTCGCCGGATGCGGTCGTCGTGACCGACGGCGAGGGCCTGATCGTGCTCGCGAACGCTCAGACCGAGGCGCTGTTCGGATATCCGCGCGCGGAACTGATCGGGCGCAGCGTCGACACGCTGGTCCCCGGGCGCTTCGCCGGTGGGCACGCCAAACTCCGGCAGGGCTACGTCGCGAATCCGCGCAACCGGCCGATGGGGTCGGGCCAGACGCTGTTCGCGCGCCGCAAGGACGGCAGCGAGGTCCCGGTGGATATCAGCCTGAGCCCGTTCACGGCCTCCGGAAAATCGCTCGTCATCTGCAGCCTGCGCGATGCGAGCCCGCGCGTGCGAGCGGAAGCCGAGTTGCGGGACGCCCTCAAGCGCAGCGAGATCGTCGCGGCGGAGCTTGAAACTTTCATCGAGAATACGCCCGACGGCATTGTCGTCGCCGACCGCGATGGCCGCATCGTCAAGGTCAACCGGCAGACCGAGAAACTGTTCGGCTACGGGCGCGACGAGCTTGTCGGCCAGCCGGTCGAAATGCTCCTTCCGCAGCGCCTCGCGCCCGATCACGGCGGGCATCTGCGCGGTTATTTCGCCGCGCCGCGCGTCCGGGCGATGGGCAACGGGCGCGCGCTGATGGCGCGCCGCAAGGACGGCAGCGAATTTGCCGCCGACATCAGCCTCGCTCCTCTCGAAACACCGGAGGGGATGCAGGCAATTGCGACGGTGCGCGACGCCACCGAGCGCCGGCGTGCCGAACAGCGGGTGCACGAGCAGCTCGGCCGGCTCGGGCTGCTGCACCAGATCACCCGTGCGATCGGCGAGCGGCTGGACCTGAAGAGCATTTTCATGGTTGTGCTCAACGATATCGAGAAAAACCTGCCGCTCGAATTTTCCTGCATCTGTACCTACGACCCGATCGACTACCGGCTCACGGTCGACATGGTGGGTGCGGGCAGTGAGGCGCTCGGCGCGGCGCTTGGCCTGACCGAAGGCGCGCTGCTCGAAATCGACTCCAACGGCTTGAGCCGTGCGATACGCGGCGAAATGGTGCACGAACCGGACACCGCCGCCGTGGGACTGCCGTTCTCCACGCGCCTGGCGCAGGCCGGATTGCGCGCGCTCGCGATCGCGCCGCTCGCGCTGGAGAGCAAGGTTTTGGGCGTGCTCATCGGGTGCCGGCGCGAGGCGGGCAGCCTGAGCAGCGTCGAATGCGAATTCCTGCGCCAGCTGAGCGAGCACGTGACCCTTGCCGCGCAGCATGCGAACCTGCACGACGCGCTGCAGCGCGCCTACGACGATCTGCGCCAGACCCAGCAGGCCGTGATGCAGCAGGAGCGCCTGCGCGCGCTGGGCCAGATGGCGAGCGGTATCGCGCATGACATCAACAACGCCATTTCTCCGGTTTCCCTTTATCTGGAATCGCTGATCGAGCATGAAAAGGGATTGAGCGAGCGGGGCCGGGGGCACCTGGCGACCATCGCGCGCGCGATAGACGACGTCGCCCAAACGGTGTCCGGGATGCGCGAATTCTACCGGCCGCGCGAACCGCAACTGGTGCTGCTGCCGGTGCAGTTCAACCGCCTGCTGCACCAGGTCGTGGAACTGACCCGGCCGCGCTGGAGCGACCAGCCGCAGAAGCAGGGCCGCGTCATCGAGCTGCGCACGGATCTGGCGCACGAGCTGCCGCTGGTGATGGGCATCGAAAGCGAATTGCGCGAGGCGCTGACCAACCTGATATTCAACGCGGTGGACGCGATGCCGAGGGGCGGCGCATTGACCCTGTGCACCCGCACGATGATCTGGGGCGAGCGTGCCGGCGCCACGCCGACGCATTGCGTGATCGAGGTGATCGACACCGGCATCGGCATGGATGAAGATACCCGCCGCCGTTGCCTGGAGCCGTTTTTCACCACCAAGGGCGAGCGCGGCACCGGTCTTGGCCTGGCGATGGTTTACGGGGTCATGGAACGCCACAGCGCGGATATCGAGATCGACAGCAAACCGGGCAGTGGCACGACGGTGCGCCTGGTGTTCCCGGTGCCGCGCACGACCATCGGCGAGTCCAGGCGGCCGACGATCTCCGCGACCGACATGCCGTCGCTCAATCTGCTGGCCGTGGATGACGATCCGATGCTCGCCCGGTCGCTGCGCGACGCGCTGGTTTCCGAGGGGCACCGGGTGACCACGGCGGAAACCGGTCAGGAGGGGATCAACCTGTTTCGCGACGCCTGCGAGCGGGGCGCGCCTTACGACGCCGTCATCACCGATCTGGGCATGCCCCATGTGGACGGCCGGGCGGTGGCGCGCGCGGTGAAGCAGGCTTCGCCGGCGACACCGGTGATCATGCTCACCGGCTGGGGGATGCGCATGTCGGAAAATGGCGACGTGCCCGCGCATGTCGATCGCATCCTCGGCAAGCCGCCGAAAATCCGCGAACTGCGCGAAGCGTTGCATGCCGTCACGCGGGGCAAGGGAAGCGCGGGGTAACGGCCCCGGAGGAGTCTGGTCATGCCGGCACCCGCTGAACCGCTTGCGAGAGTACTGGTCGTCGACGACGAGGCGGCGCTCGTCACTGCCTTGTGCGACACGCTGAACGACCAGTACTACGAGGCGCGTGGATTCACTTCGGCCCTGGAGGCGCTCGCCGCGCTGCGCGAGTCGCCCTTCGATGTCCTGCTCACCGACCTGTCGATGCCCGAGATGGACGGGGTCGCCCTGCTCAAGGCTGCGCTAAAAATAGATCCGGACCTGGTCGGGATCATCATGACCGGACAGGCAACGGTCCAGACCGCGGTCGAGGCGATGAAGATCGGCGCCAGCGACTACATCCTCAAGCCGTTCAAGCTCAATGCGCTGCTCCCCGTGATCGCCCGGGCGGGGCGGATGCACCGGCTGCGCAGCGAGAACATCCAGTTGCGCGCGGTGCTGTCGATTTACGAACTCAGCACCGCCGCTGCCTTTGCCCTCGACATGGAGCGCCTGCTGGACAATCTGGCCTTGTCCGCGGCGCGCCAGTCGGAGCGCGCGAATAGTGCCATCCTGCTCGCGAGCGAAAATCCCGGCGAGCTGCGGCTGGCAAGGGTGCACGGGGCGGCCTGGGGCACGCGGCTCGGCGCCGTTTTCCCGCTCGATGCACGCGTCGCCGGCTGGATCGACGGATACCGCAAAGCGCTCGCGGACGCAGCACCCGGAACGGCCTTTGCGCTCGCCGTGGAACATCCGTTCGCGGCCGAATTCGGCGGCGTCGCGCTGCCGATGATCGCGCAGGCGCAACTGATCGGCGTTCTGCTTTTCAGGAAAACCGAG
>MEQQ01000102.1:1287-1570 GCA_001770285.1 Betaproteobacteria bacterium RBG_16_66_20 | reverse complement strand
GCTCGAAGTGCTGGCCGGCATCGGCGCTTCGGCGCTCGCGGCAGCGAAATTGCACGAGCAGGTCGGGGACGCAGAGGAGCGCTACCGCACGCTGTTCGAGGGCAGTCCGATCCCGACCTGGGTGGTCGAGCCGGATACGCAGCGGTTCATTTCAGTGAACGAGGCAGCGGTTCGCAACTACGGCTGGTCGCGCGAAGAGTTTCTCGCGATGACGATATTCGACTTGTGGTTGCCGGAGGACCGGGATCGGCTGCGCGCGGTGATCGCCGAGCGGCAGCGTGCC
>MEQQ01000102.1:388-1249 GCA_001770285.1 Betaproteobacteria bacterium RBG_16_66_20 | reverse complement strand
TGGCGCCATCACAGAAAAAATGGCGAGATGTTGGATATCGTGGGGGAGTCGCGACCGATCCGGTTCGAAGGGCGCGAGTGCCGCATCGCTACCGCGGTGGACATTTCGGATCGCCTTGCGGCGGAAGCACGGCTCGCAACCCTTTCGCGCCGCATGCTCGAGGTGCAGGAAACCGAGCGCCGCGAGGTCGCGCGCGAGCTGCACGACGAGATCGGCCAGGCGCTCACCGCGGTGAAACTCAGCATGGATGCGCTGCGGCGCGCTTCCGGCGCGGGCATCGATCCCGCCGCGTTCGCCGAATCCGAGGAGTTGGTGGATAACGCGCTGCAGCAGGTGCGCAGCCTGACGCTCGATCTGCGCCCGACCGTGCTGGACGATCTGGGCCTCGCGCCGGCGCTGCGCTGGCTGGCCGGGCGACAGCAGAAGCTCACCGGCGCGCGCCTGGAGACCGAGATCGATCTGCCCGCGGCGAGGCTCGATCCGGCGATCGAGACGGCGTGTTTCCGCATCGCGCAGGAGGCCATCACCAACAGCCTGCGCCATGCGCGGCCGCAGCGCATTTCTCTATCAGTCCGCATCGAAGACGGCGCAGTGTCGTTGATCGTTGCGGACGACGGCGTTGGCTTCGATCTCGCCGCGGCGCGCGCGGCGGGAGCAGAGGGCCGCAGCGCCGGGCTGACCGGAATGGAGGAACGCGCCCATCTTGCGGGCGGCGAATTCGAGGTGCGTACCGCGCCTGGCGGCGGCACCGAAGTGCGGGCGCGTTTCGCGGCGCGCCGCGCCGCATGAGCACGAGTGCGAATCCATCCAGCGAGCGCATCCGCGTGCTGCTCGCGGACGATCACGCGCTGGTGCGCGCGG
>MEQQ01000102.1:174-360 GCA_001770285.1 Betaproteobacteria bacterium RBG_16_66_20 | reverse complement strand
CGGCGTCGAAGTCGTCGCCGAGGCGGCCAACGGCCGCGACGCGGCGCGGCTCGCGCGCGAGCATCGGCCCGACATCGCGATGATCGACATCACCATGCCCGAACTTAACGGCATCGACTGCGCGCGGCGCATCGTGCAGGACTGCCCCGGAACACGCGTGCTGATGTTGTCCGTGCACGCGGACGA
>MEQQ01000102.1:0-147 GCA_001770285.1 Betaproteobacteria bacterium RBG_16_66_20 | reverse complement strand
CGGCGCCACCGGCTACCTGATGAAGGAGTCCGCGCCGGGTGAACTGGAAGTGGCGTTGCACGCACTGATGCGCGGCGAGCATTACATCTGTCCGGGCGTTGCGCGCCACCTGGTCTCCGATTTCGTCCAGGGCGCCGCCGCGGACGC
>MEQQ01000101.1:5539-5749 GCA_001770285.1 Betaproteobacteria bacterium RBG_16_66_20 | reverse complement strand
TCGTTGGCGCGCGGCGACGATTGCTTCCGCAATGGCGAAGTCCTCCGGGAAGGTGACCTTGATGTTCTCGCGGCTGCCGGCAACGAGGCGCGGACGCAGTCCCATCTGTTCCATCGCGCTCGCTTCGTCCGTCACTGCGTGTTGCGCCTTTTGCAGCGCCTCGATCAGCAGGCCGCAGCGGAACATCTGCGGCGTCTGCGCCAGCCAGAG
>MEQQ01000101.1:0-5403 GCA_001770285.1 Betaproteobacteria bacterium RBG_16_66_20 | reverse complement strand
GGATCAGATTGGCGAGGTCCCGCTGCGGCAGGCACGGCCGCGCCGCATCGTGCACCAGCACCCAGTCGTCCGCATCCACTGCCGCCATCGCCGCCACCAGTCCGTTGTATACCGAATCGCGCCGCGTCTCGCCGCCGCAGTAAAGCGGCTCCAGCCGCCCGGCGAACGCGCTCCAGTCGAAGCCCGCGTAGCGCCGGTCCTCCGGCGCGAGCACCACGAACACGTTCTCGATCGGCGCCATGCAGACCGAACCAACCGCGTGCCACAGCATCGGCCGTCCCGCCAGCGGCACGTATTGTTTCGGAATTTCGCCCCGAAACCTAGTTCCGGCGCCTGCGGCCGGAATCAGCGCGTAGAGAGCCAATTCGAAAACTTTCGTGTTTTCAACGCCGTATAATTACATGGCGCTTCTTTCTTGTCATGCATCGTGACCCACTTCCCGGCAAGAAACGCTACTGCGGCTTGACCGGTTCCTCCGACGCACTCGCGCTCGCGCGCCTGGCGGCCGAATCGCGCGCCCTCGCTGGCGAGCACCGCGGCATCGCGGTCCTGACGGCGACCGCGCTCGATGCCGGGCGCCTGCTGGAGGAAATCGCCTGGTTCGCGCCGCGCCTGCGCAGCTGCCTGCTGCCGGACTGGGAAACGCTGCCCTACGACAGTTTCTCGCCGCACCACGACCTGGTCTCCGAGCGGCTCGCGACGCTCTACCGCATCCATCGCGGCGATTTCGACGTCGTCATCGTCCCCGCCGCCACCGCGCTGGTGCGCCTGTGCCCGCCGTCCTATCTCGCCGCGTACACTTTTTTCCTGCGCCAGGGCGAACGCCTGGACGGCGAGGCGCTGCGGCGGCAGCTTGCGCTCGCCGGCTACAGCGCGGTGACGCAGGTGATGACGCCGGGCGAATTCTGCTTCCGCGGCGGCATCGTGGACCTGTTTCCGATGGGCAGCGCGCTGCCCTACCGGCTCGACCTGGACGACGACCTGGTCGAGACCATACGCACCTTCGATGTCGATACGCAGCGCACGCTGTATGCGGTCAAGGACGTCCGCCTGCTGCCGGCGCGCGAGTTCCCGCTCGATGACGCGGGCCGCGCCAAGTTCCGCGGCCGCTGGCGCGAGCTCTTCGAGGGCGACCCTTCCAAGCGGCGCCTCTACAAGGACATCTCCAACGGCGTGCCCGCGGCCGGGGTGGAGTATTACCTGCCCCTGTTCTTCGACGCGCTGTCAAACCTGTTCGACTATCTGCCGCAGGCATCCACGATCGTCCTGCACCGCGACGTTTCGGGCGCCATCCAGGCGTTCTGGCGCGACGCGCAGTCGCGCTTCACGATGCTCGGCGGCGATCCGGACCGGCCGCTGCTGCCGCCGGCCCAGCTGTTCGTCTCCGCCGAGGAGTTCTACATCCGCGCCAGGGCTTTTCCGAGGATCGACATTCTCGAGGCCCCGGAGGAAGAACTTGAGCAGCCGTTCACGGCCGCGCCGCTGCCGCCGCTCGCCGTGGACCGGCGCGCCAAGGATCCGCTCGCCGCGCTCAAGGCGTTTGCCGGCGATTCGGCGCTCGGCATCCTGCTGAGCGTCGAATCCGCAGGACGACGGGCAACGGTGGCGTCGTATCTTGAAGAATACGGATTGGCCGCGGAACCTTGTGAAAATTTCGAGAATTTCATATCAAAAAAAGAAATTCCGCATGGAAAAACGCTGTCGCTGACCGTTTCTCCGCTCTCTAGTGGTTTCATCGTTCCGGCCGAAGGCTGGGCCGTGGTCACCGAGGCGGAGCTCTACGCCGGCACCGTGCGGCGCAAGGGCCGCGGCACCAGGGCCCAGAGCTCGGTCGAGGGAATGCTGCGCGATCTCTCCGAGCTCAAGGTTGGCGATCCGGTGGTGCATGCGCAGCACGGCATCGGGCGCTACGGCGGCCTCGTCAATCTGGACCTGGGCGAAGGGATGACGGAATTTCTGCTGCTCGAATACGACGGCGGCGACAAGCTCTACGTCCCGGTATCGCAGCTGGAGGTGATTTCGCGCTATTCCGGCGCGCAGCCCGAGGAGGCGCCGCTGCACAAGCTGGGCAGCGGCCAGTGGGACAAGGCAAGAACCCGTGCCGCCAAGCAGGTCCGCGATACCGCCGCCGAGCTGCTCGAGCTCTACGCCAAGCGCGCGGCGCGGCAAGGGTACGCCTTCGGCGTCCGGCAGCACGACCTGGAGGCGTTCGCCGACGGCTTCGGTTTCGAGGAAACGCCCGA
Organism: Betaproteobacteria bacterium RBG_16_66_20; assembly: GCA_001770285.1. Taxonomy (GTDB): domain Bacteria; phylum Pseudomonadota; class Gammaproteobacteria; order Burkholderiales; family SG8-39; genus RBG-16-66-20. The sequence continues at coordinate 3,160 of MEQQ01000101.1, read as the reverse complement.
CCAGGCCGCGGCGATCGCTGCTGTCGCCGCCGACATGATCTCCGGCAAGCCGATGGACCGCCTGATCTGCGGCGACGTCGGCTTCGGCAAGACCGAGGTCGCGTTGCGCGCCGCGTTCATGGCCGTGGCCGACAGCAAGCAGGTCGCCCTGCTCTGCCCGACGACGCTGCTCGCCGAACAGCATCTGCAGACGTTCACCGACCGGTTCGCCGATTGGCCGGTCCGGATCGGGGAACTGTCGCGTTTCAGGACCGGAAAGGAGAGCAGCGAAATCCTGAGGAAGATCACCTCGGGCGAGCTCGACATCGCCATCGGCACCCACAAGCTCCTCTCCCGCGACGTGAAATTCGATCGCCTCGGGCTGGTGATCATCGACGAGGAACACCGTTTCGGGGTGCACCAGAAAGAAGCGCTCAAGCGCCTGCGCGCCGAAGTGGACGTGCTGACGCTCACCGCGACCCCGATCCCGCGGACGCTCGCGCTGTCGCTCGAAGGCCTGCGCGATTTCTCGGTGATCGCGACCGCGCCGGAGCGGCGCCTTGCGATCAAGACCTTCGTCGCCGCCCACTCGGAAGGCCTGATCCGCGAGGCGGTGCTGCGCGAACTGCGCCGCGGCGGTCAGATCTACTACCTGCACAACGAGGTGGACACGATCGAACACGCCCACGACAGGCTGGCGCGCCTGCTGCCCGAGGCGCGGATCGCGGTAGCGCACGGACAGATGCGCGAGCGCGAACTCGAGCGCGTGATGCGCGAATTCACGCAGCAACGGCACAACGTCCTGCTGTGCTCCACCATCATCGAAACCGGGATCGACAACCCGAACGCCAACACCATGGTGATCCATCGCGCCGACCGCTTCGGCCTGGCGCAGCTGCACCAGCTGCGCGGCCGCGTCGGCCGCTCGCATCACCAGGCCTACGCCTACCTGCTCACCCCGCCCAGGGAAAGCCTGAGCGCGCAGGCCAAGAAGCGGCTGGAGGCGATCCAGATGATGGAGGAGCTCGGCTCGGGCTTCTACCTTGCGATGCACGACCTGGAAATCCGCGGCGCCGGCGAAGTGCTCGGCGAGTCGCAGTCCGGGCAGATCCAGGAAGTCGGCTTCGACCTCTATACGCGCATGCTCGAGCGCGCGGTGCGCGCCCTGAAGGAAGGCAAGGCGATCGACCTTGACCAGCCGCTGGAGACGGCGGCCGAGATCGAGCTGCATACGCCCGCGCTGCTGCCGGAAACCTATTGCAGCGACGTGCACGAACGCCTGACGCTGTACAAGCGGCTCGCGAACTGCAAGACGCGGGAAGAGCTCGACCTGATGCGCGAAGAGCTGGTCGATCGCTTCGGCCTGCTGCCCGAGCCGGCGCGCGCGCTGCTCGATTCCCATCTGCTGCGCCTGCTCGCGGCGCCGCTCGGCATCGCGCGCATGGACGCGACCCACGAAACGCTGCAACTGCAGTTCCAGAAGGACCCGCCGATCGATCGCGGCAAAATGATCGCGTTGGTGCAGAAACGGAAGAACATGCGCCTCGCGGGCGCCGACCGCCTGCGCATGGAGGCGAAGATGCCGGAGTGGCCGCAACGGGTACAGGCGGCGAAAGATCTTCTGGGCGCCCTGGCGGCGTGAGGGTTTCTTTTCTGCTTGCTTTCCTTTTCCTGTCGGGACTGGCGTCCCCGGCGGCAATCCATGCACAACAGGAAAAGGACAAGGATGTCTTCGACAATCTGATGCCCGCGATGGGCGCGCTCGACCGCGGCGACTACGCGCAGGCAATCGATTCCCTGCGGCCGCTTGCCGCCGACGGCACGGTGGAGGCGCAATATGTGCTCGGAACCGTTCTGGAGACTGCGCCGCCGCCGTGGCGCGACCTGGAGGCCGCGCACGGCTGGTACCTGCGCGCGGCGGAGTCCGGCCACGCCGCCGCGCAGAACAACATCGGCGCGATGTATTTCGACGGCCGCGGCGCGCTCAGGAATTTCATCGACGCCGCGCGCTGGTACCGGCTAGCCGCCGACCAGGGGCATGCGGTCGCCCAGACCAACCTCGCCCTGATGTACGGCATGGGCCTGGGCGTGCCGCAGGACGTTGCGGAGATGGCGCAACTGCTGCAGAAGGCCGCCGAATCGGGAGACCCGCGCGCGCAGGCGCAACTCGCGCGCCTCTACCTCGACGGCGAGGGCGTGACGCAGAACGCGAGCGAGGCGGTGAAATGGTTCCGCAGCGCGGCGGCGCAGGATCACGAGGGAGCGCAGTTTTTTCTCGCCGTGCTGCTGCAGAAAGGCATCGGCGCGCCGCGCGATATCGAGGCCGCCACGGCGTGGTTCCGCCGCGCCGCCGATCAAGGCCATCGCCTGGCGATGCTCGAACTCGCGGTTGCCTATGAAATGGGCATGGGCGTTGCCGCGGATCCGGCGGCGGCCAGGTCCTGGCGCGAACGGGCCAAGGCGGTGGCCGAGGAGGCAGCCAGGAAAACCCCCGATGACCCCCGCAGCGCCCAACGCGTCGATCCTCGTCGTTCAAGGCACTGAGGCCACCCAGCTCAAGGCCGCGGCGCTCGCCGAGATGTGCGGCGCGCCCGCGGCCGAGGCGCTCGGCCCTCATGTTCCCGCCCATGCCTGGCGATTGCGCGGCGCCACGCGGCGTGAGGGCGTCGCCGCGTGGTGCGACGCGCACCGGCTCGACCATGCCTGGATACCGGAGGGCCGGCGCTTCGCCGACCTGAGGCTGCTCGCCATGGACATGGATTCCACGCTGATCAGCATCGAGTGCATCGACGAAATTGGTGGTTTCATCAACAAGAAGGACGAAATTGCCGCGATAACCTCACAGGCGATGCGCGGCGAGATCAACTATGCGCAGAGCCTTCGCAGCCGCGTCGCGCTGCTGGCCGGGCTCGATGAGGAGGTGCTGGAGGATGTCTACGACGAAAAACTCCGCCTCTCCCCCGGCGCGGAAGCGCTCGTCGCGGCATGCAAGAACCACGGCATCAAGGTGATTCTCGTTTCGAGCGGATTCACGCTATTCACCGAACGCCTGAAGGCGCGCCTTGGCCTGGACGACACCCTCTCCAACGTCCTGGAAATCGACAACGGCAAACTCACCGGCCGCATCCTCGGCACCATTGTCGATGGCGACGCCAAGGCAGCGAAGTTCAGGCATATGGCG
>MEQQ01000100.1:33554-44102 GCA_001770285.1 Betaproteobacteria bacterium RBG_16_66_20 | reverse complement strand
AGTTGACCCGTTTCCGTGCCATATCAACGTCCGCAATCACCCGCACCGCCCGTTTGCGCACGCGTCGGTATGCGGTTAGCCATGGACATGCGTCACGACGCCTGCTTTGGCCTTGGGCAACGCTTCGAGGACCTTGGGCATCAACGGTCGAAGTACCTCGATATCGTTGCTTGGGGCGTCAACGACGATGACAGCGATAATGAGACCGGAGAAATTCTGCTGATACTCCAAATTACGATCGACGGTCAACAAAACGTCAAACCGCGTTGCCGCAAGTTGCAGAAGCGCGCCGTTCTTGACGCCAGCCCACCCGGCTTCAGCAACAGTCTTGACTTCGTGGCCAGAAAGCTCCGCGCGTAAGGCTCGGGGTACGCACTCGTCAAGCAGCACGCGCATCGGCGAGTAGGTGCGCTTTCGCCTGCTCGAGGGCAGCCACCGCGAGTCCCCGGCTCACAGTTGGAAAGTCATCAAGGAACTTTTCCAGAGAGTGTCCGCCCTCGATGTAGTCAATCAGCGCTTGAACAGGGACCCGCGTTCCAACGAACACCGGGGTGCCCCCCAGGATATCGGGATCGGAGTGAACAACGGACAACTGGTTCATGCCGCCACCTCTCGAATCTCAGTCCAATACTACTCCGAGTACCCAACCACGTGGAAACCACCGGCGCGCGGGTTTCGACCTTTGCGTGGCGCGGCGACGCGCTGGGAACAGGCTACCACTTTGGGGGATGGAAATGGTTTTCTCCATCCCGTACCATGCGCCCGTCCAAGGCTTCCAGGAGCGCGACCGATGAACACCGTTTACTACGAGACCATCGACCGGATGCAGAAGAAGGGCGTCGACCCGGAATACATCAACGGTTGGGCTTGCGGTTTTCTGCACAACCCCAAGCGCGAGGAGCAGCGGGTCAACGAAGCCTACGAGGCCGGCTACGCGCACGGCGTGGAGAAGAATGCCGGCGGCTGCGAGGCCTGGATCAGGAAGTAGGGGGGGAGGCGCCTGTCTCCTTCTCGGCCAAGGCACGCCATTTCGCGGCCTCGGCGGCGTTGCGCTCGACGCCCGCGCCCTTTTCGTACATCTCTGCGAGCGTCGCCTGCGATCCCGCCAGGCCCTGCGCGGCGGCCAGCGCGAACCACTTGGCGGCCTCGACCGCATCGGTCTTGGTGCATTCCCCCTGCAGGTACATGAAGCCCAGGCCGTGCTGCGCCAGGGCGAAGCCCTGCGCGGCCGCGGCCTGCATCCATTTGACCGCGCTGGCGCAGTTTTTCACCATCCCGAGGCCCACCTGGGCCATGATCGCCAGGCGGTACTGCGCCTGGGGATCGCCCCGCTCGGCCAGCGGTTCCAGCAATTGCCTGGCCCTGGCGAATTCCTTGGCCTCGTAGGCGGCGATGCCGCTTGCCAATTCCATGTCAAGACCTGACATATCTATGCTCCTATACTCCGCAGGTTGTCCTTAGATCCGGGGCGGTGAACGCAAACCATGGCCATCATCAGCAGCCGCCCTTCGGTGGCGCTCATCAAGACGCGCTGGCGCAAGAAAGGCGCGCGCACGCTCGCCGACCGCGCCGGCGTCATCGGCGCGAACGTCTGGAAGATCTCGCTCGAGATCTTCAAGCACATGGAGAAGGAGGGCTTCCGCTTCGGCTCGGACCGGCTGGTGACCGACGTACTCGCCGAATTCATCGCGTTCCTCGTCCAACTCGCCGACCGCGCAGTGTACGGCAAGCTGAGCGAGGCTGACCGCGCCACCCTTATCGGCGAGGTGGCCGGCCACCTGGCGGTGACCATGGAGAACAATCAGCTGGACCTGCTCGGTCCGGGAGAGTACCGCAAACCGTTCATCGCCCTGCTCAACGCCCGCTTCGGGGAGTATGCCGGCTTCGAGTGCCCCGGGGGAGAGCCGGGCTATCCCTGTGTTCGCTTTTTCGCCACCAAAGTATCCGATGCCATGGCAAGCAGCGACAACAAATGGGTGGTCGAGCAGATAATGGACATCGAGGCTCCGGAAATGGTGCGCGTGATCAGGAAACTGGTTGATCAGGCAGCGAATACAGCGTCTCCATAGCGGACGCATCCTCCAGCAACCCCCGCGCGGTCTTCAGCCAGCGTTCCTTGCCGTCGCGCACGGTCTGCCAGAGCCGGTCCAGTTCGCCGGAGCGCAGAAAATGCTCGTAGGCCTGCAGCGCCTGCGGAAACAGCTGGCGGCGGGGGGCGTCAAACGTCGCAAAGTAGAAATGCAGCGCCGGCAGATTGGCGCGCTCGAGCAGCGCGGGCAGGGTAGAAAGGCAATCGGCAAGGAGGTCGCGCACTGCGCGCGCGATCGGCTCGCTCGGAGTGCGCGCGACCGACACCACCAGTTCAGGCCATCGGTCGCCGAGCAGCTCGCCGGCCATGGCCTCGCCGACCTCGTGCAGGATCATGGTTTCGATTTCGTTGTCGGTCATGCGCTGCAACGCGGCGTCGGCATCGCTCGTGAAGGGGTAATTCGCGAGTGCACGTGCCATGGCGTTGTCCTGTTTGCGCCACTGCCACTCCTCGACTTTCTCCCACAGATAACGGCGCGCGGACTCCTCGCGCACAAAGATCGTGTGCCCCTGCAGCATCGCCGGCGGCGCGGCCAGCTCGCGCGCGTATTCGCAGGACGAAACCAGGATCGTGAATCCGGCGCGCGCTTCGAGGCGCAGCAGGCGGCCCAGGAAGAACACCGGCTTTTGCAGGCGCCCGTAGCCGGCGCCATACACGTAGCCCTGGGGCAGCAGCTCGCGGTTGGCGGCATCGGCGTCGAAAGGATCGAGTTCGCCGCGCGCCAGCGCGAGCGGCGCGAAATCATCGGCCTCGATGCCGTTCCAATGCGTCTCGCGCGTCGTCAGCCACTCTCCCAATTCGTCCTTGGGCAGGGCGCGCGTGAGCGGCACCTCATTCTCCCAGCGGTAGAACTCGCGCATCTTGAGCAGGAAGCTGCACAGGCCGTAGTCGCCCGCATGGCGGGCATCGGAGATGTCGCAGTTGTACTGCACTACACTCGCGAGCTGCGGAAAGTTTCGCATCGTCGTGCCGGGTATATACTTTAATAGTATTGCACGCTTGGCTCGCCGAAATGGCCGATACAGCTCACCCCAAAGCGCATGTCACGCTCGACATGAAGGGAACCGCCTGCCCCGGGCCGTTGCTGGGCGCCAAGAGAGTGCTCGACGAAATGCACGCGGGTGAAGTGATGTTGCTGGTTTCCGATTGCCCTGCGACCAGGGACGATCTGTTGTCCTGGCCCAAGTACGCCGACGTCCAGATCGTGAAAACCGAGGAATTGGCGCAGGGCGGGACCGGGTATTACATCCGCAAAGGCAAGGCCCGGCGCGTCTCGCCCAACGCCGTGCTCGACATGCGCGGCGCCGCCTGCCCCGGACCCATCGTGGAGGCGAAGAAGCTGCTCAACGGCATGCGCAAGGGAGAAGTGCTGCAGCTCGTCAGCGACTGTCCCGGCATCTGGGCGGACGTGCTCAGCTGGGTGAAGGCGACCGGGCTGGAACTGGCCGATAGCCGCGAAAGCGCGCCGGGCGAGTACCAGTTCCAGATCCGCAAGCCCTGATACAGGGATTTTCATTGCATCCGCTTATCGCCGGATCAGCAATATCTTGATCGGCAGCAATACCCCCATGATACGTTTGGTTTATTCGTAAACCAAGGCGCCGTCCGCAGACGGCCGGAGTTCGCGATCTTTTCATGGCAGGTCTGGTAAGGCCCCACGGCGGCGGCGCGTTGCGACCGCTGCTCCTCGAAGGCGCGTCGCTCGCCGCCGAGCGCGCTCGCGCGCGGGCGCTGCGGGCGCTGCGCGTCAGTTCGCGGGAAAAGGGCGACCTCATCATGCTGGGCATCGGCGGTTTCACGCCGCTCGAAGGCTTCATGACGCACGCCGATTGGCAGGGCGTGTGCGACGGCTACCGCACGGCGTCGGGCCTGTTCTGGCCGATTCCGATCACGCTGTCCACGGACAAGGATACGGCGGCGACCTTCAAGACCGGCAACGATGTCGCGCTGATCGACGCGGAGACCGGCGAGCTGCTCGCCACGATGAAGGTCACCGAAAAATACGCCATCAACAAGGCGCACGAATGCGCGACCGTGTTCCGCACCACGGACCCCGCGCACCCGGGCGTCAAGATGGTGATGGCGCAGGGCGATGTGAACCTCGCCGGACCGGTGAAGGTGCTCGGCGACGGCGGCTTCAAGGGCGCTTACGGCGCCCTGTTCATGACGCCCGCAGAGACGCGCGCCCAATTCGAGCGCCTCGGCTGGTCGCGCGTCGCGGCATTCCAGACGCGCAACCCGATGCACCGCTCGCACGAATACCTCGCCAAGGTCGCGATCGAAACCTGCGATGGCGTGCTGGTGCACTCGCTGCTCGGCGCCCTGAAGCCGGGCGACATCCCGGCCGAGGTGCGCACCAGGGCGATCGCGGTGCTGATCGAGAGTTATTTCCGGCCGGGCACGGTGGTGCAGGCCGGGTACCCCCTCGACATGCGCTACGCCGGCCCGCGCGAGGCGCTGCTGCACGCGCTGTTCCGGCAGAACTACGGCTGTTCGCATCAGATCGTCGGGCGCGATCACGCGGGCGTGGGCAGCTACTATGGTCCGTTCGATGCGCACCGGATCTTCGACGAATTCGCGCACGATGCGCTGGAGACGCAGCCGCTGAAGATGGACGTGACGTTCTGGTGCTACCGCTGCGGCGGCATGGCCTCGGGGCGCACCTGCGCGCACGAAGACAAGGACCGCCTGCAGGTTTCGGGCACGCAGTTGCGCAAGTGGCTCTCGGAGGGCGCCCAGGTGCCGCCCGAGTTCAGCCGTCCGGAAGTGCTCGAGATCCTGCGCCAATACTATGCCTCGCTCGATGCGGGCGGGAAATCCGAAGTGAATCACGCGGCCGGTTCCGCGCGCTAAAGAGGAAAAAGGAGAAGCTAATGCCGACCTTCGTACGCACCGACAAATGCGATGGCTGCAAGGGCCAGGACAAGACCGCCTGCATGTACATCTGTCCGCACGACCTGATGCTTTTGGACAAGGACGGTTCCAAGACCGGTCACGCGATGAAGGCGTTCAACCAGGAGCCCGAGCAGTGCTGGGAGTGCTATTCCTGCGTCAAGATCTGCCCGCAGAACGCGATCGAGGTGCGCCACTACGCCGACGTGGTGCCGATGGGCGCCTCGGTGCAGCCGCTGCGCGGCACCGACTCGATCATGTGGACGATCAAGTTCCGCAACGGCACGCTCAAGCGCTTCAAGTTCCCGATCCGCACCACCGCGGAAGGCTCGGCCGACCCTTATGGCGGCAAGCCCGAGGCGAACATGGCGGATATCGAAAACCACGCCGTGCTGTTCACCAAGGACACGCACAAGGGCGATCGCAGTCAATTCATCAACGGATGAGGCACGATCATGGCTGAGTACGGATTCGGCAATCCCGAGGTCGTCGAGGAGGAGCTCGACGTCCTTATCATCGGCGGCGGCATGGCCGCCTGCGGCGCGGCGTTCGAGATCGGCAAGTGGGCCAAGGCCGCGGGCGCCGACCTCAAGATCAAGCTCGTGGACAAGGCCGCGCTGTCGCGCTCCGGCGCGGTGGCGCAGGGGCTGTCTGCGATCAACACCTACATCGGCGAAAACGATCCTGCGGACTACGTGCGCTACGTCAGGAACGACCTGATGGGCATCGTGCGCGAAGACCTGATCTACGACATCGGCCGGCACGTCGACGACTCGGTGCACAACTTCGAGGACTGGGGCCTGCCGATCTGGAAAGCCAAGGGCGACGAAGAAAAGTCGCTCCGCCAGGGCGGCAAGCCGGTGCGCTCGGGCCGCTGGCAGATCATGATCAACGGCGAGTCCTACAAGTGGATCGTCGCCGAAGCCGCGAAGAAGGCGCTCGGCATGGACCGCATCGAGGAGCGCGTTTTCATCGTGCGGCTGATCAACGACAAGAACGACCCGACCCGGATCGCGGGCGCCGCCGGCTTCTCGGTGCGCGATCACAAGCTCTACATCTACAAGTTCAAGGCCTGCCTGCTGGTGTGCGGCGGCGCAGTGAACGTGTTCCGCCCGCGCTCGGTGGGCGAGGGCACGGGCCGCGCCTGGTACCCGGTGTGGAACGCGGGCTCGACCTACTCGATGGCGGCCGAGGCCGGCGCCGAGATGACGATGATGGAGAACCGCTTCGTGCCGGCGCGCTTCAAGGACGGCTACGGGCCGGTGGGCGCGTGGTTCCTGCTGTTCAAGGCCAAGGTGATGAACGGCGCCGGCGAGGACTACAGCACGCTGCGCGCCGACATCATCAAGGACGAGAAGCGCTTCGGGAAGTACGGCATGGGCGTTCCGGGCACCTGCCTGCGCAACCACATCATGCTCGAGGAGATGATCGCCGGCCGCGGCCCGATCTTCATGGACACGCCGACGGCGCTGAAGAAGCTCGCCGAGAAGATGACCCCCAAGGAGATCAAGCATCTCGAGGCCGAGGCCTGGGAAGACTTCCTCGACATGACCATCGCCCAGTGCGGCATGTGGGCGGGCGAGAACATCGAGCCCGAGAAGACCCCGTCGGAGATCATGCCGACCGAGCCTTACCTGCTCGGTTCGCACTCGGGCTGCGCCGGGATCTGGGTCTCGGGCCCGACGGACATTCCGGGCGCGCCGAAGGAATGGAGCTGGGGTTACCGCAGCATGACGACGGTGAAGGGCCTGTTCACCGCGGGCGACGGCGTCGGCGCCTCGGGTCACAAGTTCTCCTCGGGCTCGTTCACCGAAGGCCGCATCTGCGCGAAGTCGATGGTCAAGTACTGCATCGACAACAAGGGCCTGAAGCCCGAGCTGCAGCGCGGCGCGGCGGAGCTCGCCGACGAGATCTACAAGCCGGTGAAGAACTTCCTCGAGCACAAGGACTACACCACCGACATCGACGTCAACCCGCACTTCATCTCGCCCAAGATGCTGCAATTCCGGCTGCAGAAGATCATGGACGAGTACGTTGCGGGCGTGTCCACCTACTACCGCACCAACGGCAAGATGCTGGAAGTCGCGGAAGGCAAGCTCGAGATGCTGAAGGAGGACTCCCTCAAGATGCGCGCCAAGGACCTGCACGAACTGCTGCGCGCGTGGGAGAACTTCCACCGCATCATGGCGGCCGAGGCGCACATGAAGCACATCCAGTTCCGCACCGAGACCCGCTACCCGGGCTTCTACTACCGGATGGACCACAACTACATCGACGACGAGAACTGGAAGTGCTTCACCAACTCGACCTACGACCGCAGCACGCACAAGTGGTCGCTGAAGAAGGTGCCGTACGTCCAGTTGATCAAGTAACTACTGCGGTCAACAGGGTTTTTTCGGGCGGGGCCGGGGTACACTACCCGGCCCCGTTTCCCTTTTCCCGGACATGAGCGAGCAATTCAAGGAACCCAAGCCCGCCTCGCCGGTGCAGCCGGTGTCGCTCGGGCTGGATGACCGCTTCCGTTTCCGCTGCCACCAGGGCATCGCCTGCTTCAACAAGTGCTGCGAGAACACCGATATCCTGCTGACGCCGTATGACCTGTTGCGGCTGAAGAACCGGCTCGACGTTACCAGTCGCGATTTTCTCGACAAGTACACGCGCGACTGCGAGCTCGACGGCCACGGCATGCCGGGGCTGAAGCTCGGGCACCGGCCCGGCTCGGCCGCCTGCGTGTTTCTGACGCCACAAGGCTGCGGCGTGTACACCGACCGGCCGGCGGCCTGCCGCTATTACGCGCTTGGTCTGATGTCGATCCGCAAGAAAGGCTCGCCGACCGACGAGGATTCGTACTTCGTCGTCAAGGAGCCGCACTGCCTCGGGCACGGGGAGCCGCAGGAACAGACGATCCGCGAGTACCGCGCCGAGCAGGGCGTCCACAAGTACGACGGCATCAACCGCGAGTGGCGCCAGATCGTGCTGAAGAAACGTTCCAGCGGGCCCACCGTCGGCCGTCCGTCGCAGAGAAGCTTCGAGCTCTTCTTCCTCGCCAGCTACGATCTGGACGGCTTCCGGGCGTTCGTCGCGAGCGAGGGTTTCCACGGCATGTTCGACGTTCCGGACGAGGAGTACCGCAAGCTCCTCACCGATGAGGAACTGCTCCTGCAGTTTGCGCTGCGCTATCTCAAGCAGGCGCTGTACGGCGAGCAGAGCATCCCGCTGCGCTCCGGCGTGGCCGAGGCGAGGCGCAAGCGCAACGCCGAGCGCCTCGCTGCGCGGGCGCAGCTTTCGGACGAGGAGCGCGCCAGGGTCCGGGACGAGATGTACGAGGCGCTGCTCGACGAGGACAAGTCCGGCGGGCGCGCAGAGTGAGCACGTGAGCCCGATCCCGGAATTCGACGACGGCGAGCGCTGGGTGGTGGAATCCACGCTCAAGGAACGCTACGGGAAGATCGTGTCCGTGCAGCTCGCCGATGTCGAGCTCAAGCTTGCCGCGGAGGACGCGCAGCTCACCGCCTGCCCCACGCTGTACTGGGAGGAGCGCGGCGCCGGGTTCGTCGTCGCCAAGGTCGGCGAAGGGCGCTACCGCTCGATGTTCTTCTACGCGGACGACCCCCTGGAGGAGCAGTTCGGCGCCGGCAAGCCGGTGTACGAAGACCTTTTCGAGTGCGTTACCGCGGTGCTGCGGGTGCAGGCCGACCACGAGAAGGAACGCAAGGGCGCGCACTCGGGCCGCACCGCGCAGGACCTGACGGACGCGCCTTGACGCTCGACAAGGCGCGCCAGCTGCTGAAGGTCCAGGCCGACTTCGGCGGCTTCTACAACAAGAACGGCGCCAAGCTCATTCTGGCCGAGGTGCAGCGCGAGCACGGCCAAGAGGCGGTAGACGCGCTCATCAGCGAGCTCGGGCTGGAGCGCATCTTCGGCTTCAAGCCGGGAACCGTCTTCGACGGCCGGCTCGCATGATCCGGCTCACTTTTTCGGCGCGATCTCGTCGAGCCTTTTCTCGAGGGCATCGAGCCGGCGCAGCGCCGCGTTGACCTTTACGAAGTCGAAGTAGCTCACGTTCTTCGCCGGCAGGTCCGGATTCGCCCCGTAGACGATCCAGGAATCGTCGTAATTGCGGACCTTCTCGTAACCGAGCTCGCGCAACACCGCGTAGCTCTGCGTCGAGCGCGTGCCGGTCTGGCAGTAGGCCACCACTTCCTTCTTCGGGTCGAGGCCCTTGAAGAGGTCCTTGAGGCCGGAGCCATCCTTGAGCGCCATCCCGTTGCGGTCGTTGACCTTTTTATCCGCCAGCTTGATCGCCGCGTCCGGGTCCATCCAGCTGCGCTCATAGGGGATATTGACGTGATTTGCTGCCGCGATGTACCCGCCCCGCACGGACCGGATGTCTTCGCCCGCGTTTTCCTTCACCGTGCGCGAATCCAGGAACTGGATTTCTTTCTTGTTGAGATTCTGCTTCACGTAGTCGGTGGTCGCAAGCCGGTCGGCGCGTACTTTGGCGATGAACTTCGCCGCGGGAAGCTTCTTGATCTCGTTGGTCAGGGGATGCTTTCCCGCCACCCAGTCGTCGATGCCGCCGTTGTAGAGCTTGATCTTGTCGCCGCCCAGGTACTCCAGGATCCAGAAAGGCACGCTCGACGCGGTGTCGCCCTTGGCGGCATAGACGATGATCTCCTGCTCTCGCGTGATGCCGACTTCGCCGAACAGCTTTTCCAGCGTGGCCACTGGCAGGATGCGCGCATCCACGTCCCGCAGCGCGACCGCCGCCGGCTTGTCGCCGAGCACTGTGGCGCCGGGAATGACGCCCTTCTTGGTGTCACCCGCGCCGCGCGCATCCAGCAGCACGACGCCGGCCCGGTCTTTGTTCTTGAGCACATAGTCGGTTTCGACGATGACGTGGTGGGCCAGAGCCGCGCCGCTCCACGCGCTCAGCAACAGTCCCAACACGATTCGCACCTTAGGTATCCGGCCTTCATTGAGTTTTCTCATCGCCCGCCTCCGTTGTCAGTAGTGATCATGCACCGCGCCGCCGCACGTGCCGAGTCCTTCGGACGCCAGCCGTGCCGCCCTCGGTCGGGACAGTCCAATTCGCTTGCGCCGGCACCGGAATCAACTGCAGAATCGCGTCCACCGGATAGCGCCGCCGCCCGCCCGGCGAAACCACGCTCGGCAACTTGCCGCCGCGCACCCAGCGGTTCACGGTGTTCGGCGCCACCTCGAACATCTGCGCGATCTCCGAGCGCGTGAAGTAGCTCTTGTACTTGCGCTTGTACGGCGATTGCACTGGACGGTCCGCCCCTTCTGTTCCATATAGTTAACTATAGGCATCTATCGATGGAAATGATGCAAATGCACCATTTTTGGCGGGCCGATGTCGCCGCTACCATGGGAGCGTGAGCGCGCTGGTTTCGATCATCGTCCCCAACCGCAATGGCGCAGCCACGATCGGCCGGTGCCTGCAGGCCGCACTGGCTTCGCGCTACCCGAACTTCGAGCTGATTGTCGTGGACGATGCGTCCGAAGACGACTCGCTCGAGCGCATCCGCGGCTTCCCCTGCCGGGTC
>MEQQ01000100.1:33379-33512 GCA_001770285.1 Betaproteobacteria bacterium RBG_16_66_20 | reverse complement strand
GCGGGCGTGCGCGCGAGCCGCGGCGAGGTGCTCTTCTTCACCGACGCCGACTGCCTCCTCGAGCCCGATGCCGTAGCGCGCGCGGTGGAGCGCCTGCGCGGCGGCGCGGAACTCCTCGTCGGCGGCACTTACA
>MEQQ01000100.1:32577-33365 GCA_001770285.1 Betaproteobacteria bacterium RBG_16_66_20 | reverse complement strand
TGCGAGCCGCGCTTCTTCGACCGTTTTCAGTCGGTTTTCGTCCACCATTTCGAAACCAAGCGCGCGCCGCAGGCCGACTACCTGGCGACGCATGCGCTCGCCCTCGGCGCCTCGACCTTCCGCCGCCACGGCGGCTTCGCCGAGTACGGCCTTCCGATCCTCGAGGATGTCGAGTTCAGCCACCGTCTGCGGCGCGCCGGCTGCCGCCTGGTCATGGACCCCGCAATCCGGGCGCGCCACGTGTTCGGCTATACGCTCGGCCGCTCGCTGCGCAACGGGTTCCGGAAGGCGCGCTACTGGACCTGTTATTCGCTCGGCAACCGGGATTTGCTGGCTGATTCCGGCGCCGCCTCGCATGAACTCAAGCTCGATGCCGCGCTCTGGTGCCTGAGTGCCGCGCTGATCGCTGCTGCGCTCGCCACCGGCGCCCCCGGCTGGGCGGCGGCACTCTTCGCGATCCAGTGCGCGAACGCATACGCCAGCCGCGGCCTGCTGCGGGCGTTTTACCGCGCCCGCGGAATGGCATTCGCCGGCGCCGCCACGCTCTATTACCTTCTTGTCTACCCGCTCGCAGCAGGCGCGGGCGCTCTGGCCGGCCTGTGGATGTACCTCGCGCGCGAGCGCCGCGCCTTGGGAAACGGCCCGAGGTACTCGCCGCTGCGCCACCTCGGCGCCGTCGCCTGGAAGCGCCGGCCGGTCCAGCTCACGTTCTTCCTCACCCGGCGCTGCAACGCGCGCTGCCCGTTCTGCTTCTATCTCCGGAGCGCGGATCCCGCGCCGGCGCCCGG
>MEQQ01000100.1:28409-32533 GCA_001770285.1 Betaproteobacteria bacterium RBG_16_66_20 | reverse complement strand
GCCCCCTGCTGTGGCTCGCGTTCTCGGGTGGCGAGGTGTTTCTGCGCCAGGACCTGGTCGAGATCTGCCGCCTGTTCTACGCCCACAACCGGCCGGCGATCATGCTGCTGCCCACCAACGGGCTGCTGCCCGAACTGATCCGCGAGCGCACCGAGCGGATCCTCGCCGAATGCCCGCGCAGCGTGATCGCGCTCAAGCTTTCCGTCGATGGCGTGGGCGCCGAGCATGACGCGCTGCGCGCCACCCCCGGCGGCTTCGAACGGGTCATGCAAAGCTACCGCCTGCTCGCGCCTTTGCTCGCCCGGTACCCGAACTTCGAGCTCGGCATCAACACGGTTTTCTGCGCGAGCAACCAGGACCGGATGGACGAGATCATCGATTTCGTCGCCGGGCTGCCGCAGGCACCGGCACACACCGTCTCGCTGGTGCGCGGACGGCTGCGCGACCCGGGATACGCGCGGGTTGACATCGGAAAGTACGAGCGCACCGCCGCCCGGCTTGCCGCGCGCCTGCGCGCCGGCGCCGCGCCGATATACCGCTTCCGCGGGGCGCGTCTCAAGGCCGCCCAGGACATCCTGCAGCGCGGGCTCATCAGCCGCATTCACGCCGCGGGCGCGCGTCAGACGCCGTGCTACGCGGGGCGGCTGAATCTGGTACTGAGCGAGACGGGCGAGGTGTACCCCTGCGAGATGCGTGCCGAAACCTTCGGCAACGTGCGTGCGCACGGCTACGACCTGCGCCGCGTCGTGCGTACTGCCGCGGCGCGCGCGCAACTGGGGGCCATCGCCCGCCGGGAGTGCCACTGCACGCACGAGTGCCACCTCATGACCAACATCCTGTTCAACCCGCGCTGCTACCCGGCGCTCGCCAAGGAGTGGCTGCGGCTGCGGCCGGATCGGGTGCGGCCGGACCGCGGCGCCGGCGGAACAGTCCCTGCCTTGCCCATAGCCAGAACAGGCTCCTGACGCCGGAAACCGCGGCGCGCAGGTCGTTGAAATTGCGCAGCCGCAAGAGTTGGCGCAGCAGGAATGCCGGCCGCGAGTAGAAGCGCCGGAAGGCGAGCTGGCGCAGCGCGTGAATCTGCTCGCGCGTCATCGTATGGGGCACGAACGCCGCGCCCTGGTAGGTGTAGTCCCTGAGGTCGCGGGAGATGGTGCCGTACTTCGCGTAGTTCTCGTGGAGGTAGGTGCCCGGAAACGGCGTCAGGCAATGGAAGTTCGCGAGATCGGGATCGAGCTCGAGCGCGAACTCAATGGTCTTCAATCCGTCCGCGAAGGTCTCGCCGGGGAGGCCGAAGACGAACGGCATGCTGACCGTCAGGCCCACCTCCTTGGCCGCGCGCACCGCCGCACGCATCTGCCCCAGGGTCTCCGCCTTGCGCAGGGTGTTGAGGTTGTCCTGCACACCGCTCTCGCCTCCCATCAGGATGGCCCAGCAGCCGGCGTCCTTCATGGCCTGGAGCAGCGGCCGGTCCACCATGTTGACGCAGGCCGAGGCGAACCAGGTGAAGTCGAGCCGCCGCGCGCGGATGGCCTGGCAGAGCTGCATGGCGCGGTCGTAATCCGCGGAAAACGATTCGTCCAGGAACTTGATCTCGCGGTAGCCCTGCTGGAGACAGAGCTCGATCTCGGCCAGCACGTTCTCGATCGAGCGGAAGCGCTCGCCGCGCAGACCGCTCTTGCGTTCCTTGTCGATCTGGAAACAGAAGATGCAGCGCCGGCGGCAGCCGCGCGAGGTGATCATGACCGTGACCGGCGTGCGCTTGTAGGTCGCCGGCGGCGGCAGGTATTTATCGGTCTCCCCCAGCAGCTCGCGCGCGGGGAACGGCAGCGAGTCCAGGTTCTCGACGAGCGGGCGCGGCGGGTTCCTGACGATCTCGGCGCCGCGGCGGAACGCCACCCCGAGCACGCCCTCGAGGCTCCGGCCCGACTCCAGCCGCTCGAGCATCTCGGGGGCGGTGAGTTCCCCCTCGCCGGTGCACGCCGCGTCGAAGTGGGCGCAGTCGTGCAGACACTGCGCCTGCATCGCAATCGGATACGGGCCGGCGGCACAGGTGAAGATCTCCTGGTTCAGCCGCTTCAAGGCCTCGGCGGTCTGCATCGCCTTGTGCCAGCCGAAGGTCACCGAGTAAATGCCGGCGAAATGCGGATCGAACTCGCCGACGCGCCGCAGAATTTCCTCCTGCGTGAGGAAGGCGCCGTTGAAGAAGCGCACCTCGTGCCCGGCCCTGAGCATCGCCGCCCCGACGTAGAGTATTCCGAGCGGCTGCCAGTAATTGATCTGTGAGCCGGCCGTCTCGTGCGCAAACACCTCATGCGGCAGCCAGGCCGGGAAGATCAGCGCGCACCTCATGACGTGCTAGCGCGCGAGCAGCACCGGAACGGCGGCCCCATTCGCAACCTGCTGCGCCACGTCGCCGAGCATGAGTTTGTCGATCAGGCTGCGCGTGTTGCCGATGACGATGAGTTCCGCCTTGTGTTCCACTGCGCCATTGAGAATCCCCTCGGCGGCGCGTCCGCTCTTGATCACCGAATGCAAGTCGTGAAAGCCGTGCTGCTCGAAAAGCGCACGCTGGGTGGCGAGCGCCGCTTCGGCCTTCGCGTTTAGCGCCTCCATCTGCGGCGTTCCTTCGAGCGCCTGGCGCAGCTCGGCAAGCTCCGCGTCGATGCTGAGTCCATCCGCGGCACTCGGCCCGCCGTAGCGCAGCACGTGCAGCAGAATCAAGGTCGGCGGCTGCCGCCCGGCGAACAGGCGCACGCAAGCTTCGACGCAGGCCCGGCTGCCTTTGGCGCCATCCACGGCAACAAGCACGCGGTTCATATTTTGATACTCCTCAGCGTCCGTAGCCGCCAGCCCCGGCGCTTACGGGCGCAGGCTCCCCCGCGGCCACGGTCTTGGCGCCGCCGGTATGCGCCGACACGGCGTAACCCATCAGGAACCCGATCCAGGTCGCTGCGACGACTACCACGATCCAAAGGCTGGTCCGGTTCATGCTGCGGTCCTTCAGCCCGCTGCCTTGCGGATTTTCCAGGTGTACTTGCCGCTTTGCGTGTTTTTCTCGACCACTTCGTCCCCCTTCGAATCGCACATGGCGGCGATGGATTCTCCCGAAGAAGCGTTGTCGAACACCAGCTCCAGCAGTTCTCCCGTTTTCATTTTTTCCAGCGCTTTCTTGGTATAGAGCTGGGGATGCGGGCAAACATATCCGCACACGTCCAGCGCATACAAGCCTTCGTTCTTCTTTTCGAATTTCATCGCTCATTCTCTCCTGTCATGCCGGCACTACAGTTCGAAAGCGGCCATCTCCCTGGCCATTTTCCTCTCGGTCCACCAGTTGAAAAATTTTACGCCCAGGTAGGCGCCGCCGATCATGCCGCCGCCGAACATCCATCCCGACACGTCCCCCTGGGAGACCCGGACGAAGAATGCGCCGACATTGCATCCCAGGCCGAGGCGGGAGCCGATGCCCATCAGGGTGCCGCCGATGATCGCCCACATGGCGAGTTCGCGCGTCGTCCCCTTCCACTTGAATTCGTTGCTCAGCAGCGCCATCACGGCCGCGCCGCCGATCAAGGCGAGCGACATCCAGTCCGCCGGGTTGATCAGCGGGTTGGGAATGCCGTTCTCGAGGCCGAAATAAATGTTGTCCATGTTGTCCGCACCCAGCTTGTTGAAAACCCATCCGACCCACTGGGCTTCCTGCGTCGTGACATACCAGTAACCGGGGTCGAATACCGTGCCCTTGGCGGAGAGGCCGAAGGTGATGTCCATTTCCTTCATCAACTGGCCGAAATTGGACACACCGAATTTGAGCATCAGGCCCTTCATCACATACATGTGGAGCCCGGCGGCGATGCCCAGAGCCAAGCCCGCGATCGCCGTGCGCTTCGATGCCACGATCATGCTCCAGTAGCCCGTGAGATTCACCCCCAGTCCCGCAGCGGGCAGGCGCGCCTCCGTGCGCTTGCGCAGATACCCCTTGCGGTACCAGATCAGGTAGACCACGATCAGCAGCGCCGCCGCCGGCAGTACGATCCCCACCAGCACGTCGCCCGCGAAGGACGCAGCAAACGGATTGCTCAATCCCAGCAGCTTGCTGAACCGGGTCACCGGCTGGTCCCATA
>MEQQ01000100.1:26512-28384 GCA_001770285.1 Betaproteobacteria bacterium RBG_16_66_20 | reverse complement strand
CCAGCCGGCCCCGGCGTTGATCGACGCGGGCAGTCCTTTCGCCACCGCGGACTGATGCCAGGAGTATGGCACCAGCTGGTTGGCCCAGCCGCCGATGTCGGCGAAGATTGCCTGCGAGACGCTGATCGAAAGGATTACCAGCATCGCCGTGGCGTTGCCCTCGCCCGCCTTGTACAGCGAACCCGAGGCGCAACCGCCGGTGAGTACCATGCCGACGCCGAAAATGAAACCCGCGATCACTGAATGAATCCCGTAGGGCGCGGGATGAAAGGTGCTGTTGCCGGTCGCCGTGACCAGGGCCGACACCGCTCCGAACAGCACCATCGCGATCATGATGCCCACCGCCATGCGCGGCACACCGACCGCGAACAAATCGCGAAACGCCGAGGAGAAGCAGAACCGGCCGTACTGCAGGCACATGCCGTAGACGAAACCGAACCAGAGATAGGCCGCGAGGTAGATGTAATACTCGCTCACCGAGTAGGTCGCGATCGTCAACAGGCTCAGGAAGCCGATGATCACGAACGCCCAGATGTGATTGCGGCCGTCAACGTTTTCCATGGGAATGTTCCAATGAAAGCAATGCGCTGGAGGTCGTCGGCAGGTACACGCGCACCAGCGTCCGGTAGCCGAACACGTTCTCCGATTCGACGAATTCGCGCGCCGCGCGATGGTCCGCCAGGCGCTGCGCCAGAGCGGGCGGCAGGCTCGCCGCTTGGTCGCTCGCGATGACGGCTACGGGCACGGTGCGGGGGTCTTGGGCGTGCGCCCGGTAGTAGGAGGGGCTGCGGTACTCCCACGTGAATCGCAGCGGCGAGAGCGCGTGCTCCGGCGGCGGCGCGCCTGACGGAGCGCGGGAGACCAGGCGCTTCCCCGTGTGCAGATCGAGCAGCGGCACAGAGATCGCCGGGTTGACGGACGAATTGACCTGCGGCAGCGTGATTACCTCGACCGATTCGCTGCCAAGGGAGTCCAGGTAAGCTCCCGCGCGCATCAGGTTCGCGGCACTCGCGCTCTGCAGAAACGGCAGGAAACCGAACAGCGCGATCGCGAGCGACGTGGCGACCACGCAAAGCACGGTGTGCCGGCGCAGTTCGATGCCGCGGATCGCCTGCAACCCGTATGCCGCCATGAGGGCGAACATCGGAAGCATCGGAACCAGATAGCGGGCGCGCCGGATGCCGAGCGCCAAAACCAGCAGCGGCAACCAGGCCACGATCGCATAGCGTGCGTCGCGGGCGCGCCAGGCGAGGACCAGCGACGCTGCCGCGGCGAGCGCGATGAAGGGGTGAGTCTGGAACACGAAGGTCGAGACGAAGCTCTCTTCCCAGCGCCCGAGTCCGGGAAGCTGGAAGTCGCGCAGCAGCGCTAGCTGCGCCCCGATCACCCCGGCCATCGGGAGCAGGGCGATGCCGGCCAGCAGCGCGGCCACCGCCGCAATCACGCCAGCGCGGCGGAGCGCCGCCTCGGCCCCGGCGCGCCACTCCGCCAGCGCGACGATCGGAAGTACGCTGAGCATCAGCCAAGCCGAGTATTTCGTGCACATCGCGAGTGCAACCGCAGCCGCCGCCAGTACCAGGCTGGCCGGCCCGCCGTGCCGCACTGCCGCAAGCGTGGCCCAGATCGCGAGCGTGACGAAGAACATCGTCGGCACATCCACCAGCATCAGCGGCACCTGGACGAGCAGGTACGGCATGCCGAGCAGCAGCGCCCCCGCGGTGAGGCCGCCCGCATCCCCCCACAGGGTACGGCGGAGCCGGTAGGTGAGCACGATGGTGCCGGCAAACAGCAAGCTCGTGCAGAGCTGGATGTAGACCCGCTCCTCGCCGAACAGGCTGAAGACCGCGCCGTAGAGAAGCGGGACCAGCGGCA
>MEQQ01000100.1:12484-26497 GCA_001770285.1 Betaproteobacteria bacterium RBG_16_66_20 | reverse complement strand
GTATTTCGCCGCCCCAGGCCTGGAGAAAATAGGCGATGCCGTAGACCTGCGCCTGCTTGGCCTGCGTGAAATAGCGTGCGGCGTCCACGATGACCTCGGGCTCGGACCAGAGCAGGGCGGCGGCGGCAAAGCCGCTGCCGAAGAGAACGAGCTGCGGGCGCAGGACGCGCGCGCCGACCAGGCCCGCGGCGTGCGCGATCAGGACTGCAATCCCGAGAGCGAGCACCCAGGCGAGCGCATCCTCCGCGGCAAACGCCCACCGCCAGCTCACGAGGCGATTGTCGTCAAGCGAGCGCAGAAAAAAAAGCGTGAACAGGGTCGCCACGGTCAGGAGGGACAGCGCATGCAGCGAAAGCGCGTTGCCCGGCGGACTGCGGGTCACCACGAGATCACCCGGTCTGCGGCGAAAATCCGCTCTACCAGCTCGGCGTACGAAAACTCCTTTTTCGCGAGCTCGATGATCTCGATGGCGTGATCCCCGGGCAGCGCGTCGATCCAGCGACGCGCGCCGGTGTCCGCTCCCTCGTTCAGGAGGCACAGGATTCGCATGCGCGCGCTACCTCGCGCTACCTGCGTGGGCCGCTTCGCTCATGGATGTCCGGGCATCGCTTCACAGGATGACGATGCGGTCCGCCGCGTGCACCATTGCGGCGTTGTTCAGCTGGCTGCCGCAGCGGATCTGCGGCGCGAGGCGCTCGATGCTCACGCCCAGGGACGCTGCGCTGTGGTCGCACACGCTCATGCTCACGCCCGCAACGCAGGCCAATGACGTGAACCGGCCGTCCGCCAGCAGCCGCGTTCCCTCGTCCATGGTGAAAATGATGACCTGACGCCCCGTGGCGATCGCTGCCTCGGTGAGGCCGACAACGTCGTCCAGGTGCTTGGCGGTATTGACCAGAATGCCGAGCGTCACGGTCGCACTCCTCCTTGGCGCGGCGGCCCGGTCGTGCGCCGTACGTGCCTAATGGTGGAAAAGTATTACGTTGGGGACCAAGGAAGGAAATGATGCACATGCATCATTTTGGCGCTTGCCCGGCGCGCACGCACCGGCGGCGGTGTCAGTACGGCAGCGTGTGGTCGTACTGCGGCAGCCGCTGCGCGATCTGCTCCACGGACAGATATTCGAGGCCTTCGTTGTCCGCCTGATTGGTGAAGACCCGGAACTCGAACTCCTTCAGCGTCGTCAAATACAGACGAACCGCCTCCGTATCCGCGAGCTTGCGGTCGAGCACGTACACGTCCACCTCGTCGTCCGCCAGCACCAGGCCGAGCGCCATGCGCAACGCCTCGTCTTGGCGATCCCGCACCAGCACCGCGATTTTCTTCTTCACCCGGGATTCCCGTCCGCGACGTCGGAGGCGGTCTCACGCTGCGGTATCGCAGCGACCAAATTATTGCGGTAAGCGTATGCCACCGCCTCGATCTGGCTGTGCAACCCGAGCTTCGCAATCAGGTGCTGGATGTGGTTGCGGACCGTCACGGCGCTTATGCACAGTGCCCGAGAGATTGCCTGGGCGGGTTGGCCGCGTGCGATCCGGCACAAGATCTCGCGTTCCCGCGCCGTAAGCAATGCCGACGGCGGAAGTCCTGGACCGTTCCGCTGCTGCGCACTGCGTGCGCCGCCAGGGTCCTTCCCGACGGCGGTCCGTTCCGGTGCGCGTGCCGTGGCTCCGGGCGCCCTGGATTGCAGCAGGTGCACCACGGTCCAAACGTCCCTCCATTGCGATGGCACCAAGATCACGCTGAGCCAGAGCGGGCGCCGCGCGCCATCCTTCTGCCCGAGCCAGAGGGGCTCTGCCATGGGTGCGGCACCACCGCGCACGAGTCGTGCCACGCTGCAGTCCGTCCCGCAATAGCGCTTTCCCGAACCATCGCAGGCCCGCAATACGTCCATGCAGGGGCGTCCGATCGCCTCGTGCGCCGGGATTCCGAGCAATTCCTCGCAGGCAGGGTTCCAGAAAGTCACGCGCCTATGCGCATCCACCGCGAAGGCGCCGTCGACCCACTGGAAAAGCAGATCCGTCAGTACGCGCATCAATCTCCCCCTACCGGTACTACCCTGCGACCGTCAGTGATTCTCGCCGCGCGGTCGCCTTGTGCGTTGATCCAAATCAACCGGCACCACCTTTACCGCGATCTCCTGCAGCTTCTTCGGCTTGATGATGTGACCGTCAAGGCCCGCGGCCTTGGGCGTCGCGCCGTAGGCCACCGCCATCAGCTGCGAGTAGTAGACCACCGGCATGTCGAGCTTGGTGCCGTGCCTGCGGTTGATCTCGGACTGGTAGATCTCGACGTTTGCCTGGCACAGCGGGCAGGGCGTGACGATGACGTCGGCGCCGTGGTCGTAGGCCGACTCGACGATGTCCTTGATCTGCTTCTGGCTCTTCTCCGGCTCGGAGAAGGCGAGCGCGCCGCCGCAGCAGGTGACCTTCTGCTCGTATTTCGTGAGCGGCTCGGCGCCGAGCGTCTCGACCAGCTTGTCGAGGTACAGCGGGTTCTCGAACGACTCGCCGGCGATGCCGAACGGGCGGTTGGTCTGGCAGCCGACGTAGCCCGCGATCTTGACGCCCTCGAGCGGCTTGACGACCGGCTGCGCCATGCCCTCGTAGCCGATGTCCTCGATCAGGACCTCGACCATGTGGCGCACCTCGGTCCTGCCCTGGTACTGGAGGCCGGCCTCCTTGAGCGCCTCGTTGGTCTCCGCCATCAACTGGCTCGAGGCGTCGAGTTTTTGCTTGGTTTCCTTCGCCCCCAGCCAGCAGGCGGCGCAGGTAGCGACCACGTCCTGCCCGGGCAGGTGTGTTTCAGAGAGCGCGAAGTTGCGCGCATTCATCACGTGGCGCGACAGCTCGCCCGCGCCCGCGTAGCTGATCGATGCGCCGCAACAGTTCCAGTCCGGGATCGGCGTCATCTTCACGTCGAGGGTCTCGCACATCGTGTTGACGCTGGTGAGGTAATTGGAAGCCGAGCCGCGCAACTGCGACGAGCAACCCGGGTAGAACGCGTATTCCTTCTTCGCCATCGGGCCTCCTTTACGGTTTCGCGAAGCCGCGCTTGCGGGCTTCGATCTCGGCCGCCTTCTTGAGCATGCGATGGATGCCGGCCTTGTCCTTGCACTCGTGGCCGCGGATCAGCTCGAACGGGTTGAGCCGCTTCGCGAGCAGCATCCCGAGCCCGATGTTCCTCAGGGTCCAAGCCTGCTTGAAGCCGGCGACAATGCCGTCCATGAAGTAAAGGCCGAGCGTAAGTTTCAGCTCGTTGACGCGGCCGGTCTTGGTGCAGTTGTCCCAGAACAGCAGCGACCATCGCCGGGTCGGCTGCATTTTCGGCGCCAGGCCCAGCCGATGCGCGTAGGCGGCAAGGCCGTGCATGATCTGCGTGATCGGGAGCTTCCTCGGGCAGCGCACCACGCAGTTGTAGCAGGAGGTGCACATCCACATGGAGTCGGACGCGAGCACCTCGTCGCGCTTGCCGGCGCGGATCATCATGAAGATCTTCTGCGGCGAGTGCTCCCAATCCGGCCCGAACGGACACGACCCTGCGCACACGCCGCACTGCATGCACATCTTGACCCACTCGCCTTCCTCGACGCGCTCCTCGACCTCCGCGAGGAAATCGTTGCCGTAGCGCGCGAGCGCCGCGAGGTTGAATTCGCCCGGCGCGCCCATCAGGCGAATCCTTTCATCGGCGACAGGCCTATCTTCTCGATCACCTTCGCGTAATCCCCGATCAGCACGGGCAGCCGCTTGATGTCGGTGATCGCGACCTCGTAGGTGGCCACGCGCTCGGTCTCCAGCGCCATCGTCTTCAGCGTTTCGGAGATCTTGCTCATGCGGGAATTCGCCAGTTCCGAACCCTTCACGAAATGGCACTGGTAGTCGTCGCCGTGCTTGCAGCCCATCATCATCACGCCGTCGTAGCCGCCGTTCAGCGCGTCGATGATCCAGCTGGTATTGACCGAGCCCAGGCACCGTACCGGAATGACCCGCACGAACGCAGAATAGTGGTTGCGCTGCATGCCGGCCATGTCGAGCGCGGGATAGGCGTCGTTTTCGCAGGCGAGCACGAGAATGCGCGGCTTTTCCGAGAACTCGTCCGGAATGTCGACCGCCTTGATCTGTGCTCCGACGCTGTCCACCGAGTAGTTCTCGAACGAAATCACGCGCACCGGGCAGGCGCCCATGCAGGTGCCGCAGCGCCGGCAGCGCGACTCGTTGAACACCGGATAGGTCTTCTCGTCCTCGTCGATCGCGCCGAACGGGCATTCCACCGTGCAGCGCTTGCATTGCGTGCAGCCCTCCAGCTGCACGATCGGAAACGACAGGTCGCCCGAGCGCGGATGTGCGGCACGCCCCAGTTCGGCGTTTTCCGCGGCCTGGATCGCCTTCAGCACGGCGCCGGTAGCGTCTTCCTTGGCCTGCGCGATGTCCATCGGGCGGCGCACCGGTCCCGCGGCATAGATGCCGGTACGGCGCGTCTCGTAAGGAAAACAGATGAAATGCGAGTCGGCAAAGCCGTGGCTCAACTTCGGCAGGTCCTTGCCCTGGCGGTAATCCAGATTGAGGATCGAGATCGGTTTGGTGCCGTTCGCATCGGTCGCCTGCGGATTGTCGATGTCCACGCCGGCGTTTGCCACCTGGCCGGTGGCGAGCACCACCAGGTCCGCGGCTTCGATGGACGCGTCCTCATCGAGGATCAGGTCGCGGAAGCTTACCCTGCAGGTATCGCCGGACGCTTCGACGCCGGTAACGCTGCCCTTGGTGAAGGTCACGCCCTTTTTCTGCGCGCTGCGGTAGAAGTCCTCGCCGTTGCCCGGAACCCGGAGATCGGTGTAGATCACGACCGTATCCACCGCGGGGTTCGCGTCCTTGAAATACATCGCCTGCTTGATGGAGGTGTTGCAGCAGTAGCCCGAGCAGTAGGGCAGGTGCTTGCCGGTATCATCGCGCTGGCCCGCGCACTGCACGAACACCACTCTCTTCACTTCGCCGCCGTCCGACGGGCGGCGGATCGGCAGGCCTTTGGGGGCCGCCTTGCGCGCGAGACTCTCCAGCCCGGCCTGGTCCATTACGTTGGGCGACTTGCCCGCGCCCAGTTCGGGCAGGCGGTTCATGTCGTAGAGCGAAAAACCCGTGGCCTGAACGATCGCGCCGACTTCCTCGGTCGCCGTAGAACCGGATTCGACCGCAATGCTCGCCTTGAAACGACCCGGCGCGCCGCTGGTCTGCGCGAGGGTCGCGTTGGTATACACCCTGATGCCGGCGTCCTGCGTCACCGCGTCGATCAGCGCCTGCACGCCGGTATCCACCGGCGCGGCATGCGGCTCGCGCTCGGGGATGCGCTTCCACAGTTTCGCGGCCCAGCCGCCCAGTTGCGCCTGCTTTTCGACCAGCACGACTTCGTAGCCCGTGTTGCGCGCCTCCACCGCCGCAGTCAGCCCCGAAACGCCGCCGCCGACCACCAGGATGCGCTTCGAGCGCCCGGTCTCGGGATTGCCTGCCGGAACCTTCATCTTCTTGAGTTCGGCGCAGGCCATGCGCACGTAGTCGTCAGCCATTTCTTGCGTGGTCTCGCGCGCCTCCGCGGTGTCCGGCCGTACCCAGATCACGCCTTCGCGCAGATTGGCGCGCGCCAGCGCCACGCCGGGGAATTCGAACGCCTCGGTCTTCGCGCGGCGCGAGCAGGCCGCGATCGCGACGTGCGTGACGCCCTCCTTCTCGATGTCGGAGCGGATCAGCGCTACGCCCTCGGCGTTGCACAGGAACTCGTGCTGGCGCACCAGCGCGATCTTGCCTTCCTTCTCGGCGATTTTCGCGCTCTGGTCGGCGTCGATGCGCTCGCCGATGCCGCAGCCCTTGCAGACGTAGGCGGCGTACTTCGGGTCGGCCATGGCTCAGGCCTCCACGCGGTCTGCTTTGCGCACGATCTGGATCGCGCGCAGCGCGCTGGCGGTGGCTGATTGCACCGAGCGGTTCACGTCGAGCGCATTGGAGGCGCAGCCCGCCGCGAAAAAGCCGCCCGACGCGGCCGACTCGATGAAGCCGCTCGAATCGGCGACGATCTCGTGCGGGACGTCGGCGCCGTTGACCGAGGGCTCCATGCCGACCGCGAGCACCACCAGGTCGTGGCGGGTGGCGTAGCGGTGGTAGCCCTCCGTATCCACGCCATGGATGACCGGGTCGCGCGTGCCTGCGTCCTCGGCAATGCGCGCGGGCTTGGACTTGACGAAGCGCACGGTCTGGTCTGCGAGTACCTTGCTGTAGAAGTCCTCGAAACGGTCGATGGCGCGAATGTCGATGTAGTACACCGTGCTCTTGCCCGCTTCGCCGTACGCCTCGCGCACGTATTGCGTCTGCTTGAGCGAGGCCATGCAGCAGATCCTCGAGCAATGGCGCAGGTGGTTTTCGTCGCGCGACCCGGCGCACTGGATGAAGGCGATGTCTTTCGCCTCCCTGCCGTCGGAGGGCCGCAGGATCCTGCCGCCGGTCGGGCCATGCGGGTCGGCGAGTCGCTCGAACTCGAGACTCGTGATCACGTTCGGGTAGCGGTCGTAACCGTAGGGCTGGATCTTCGCTGCGTCGTAGGGCCGCCAGCCAGTGGCCCAGATCACCGCGCCGACCCTGATCTCGAGCGATTCCACCTTCATGCCAAGGTCGATGGCGCCGTACCTGCAAGCCGCTTTCGCCTTTTCGCCGTCGGGCGTGCCGATAATCGAGGGGTCGAGAACGTAGCGCTGCGGAAAAGCCATGGCGTGCGGCAGGTAGGCGGCCTTCATTTTCGAGAGGTTGTAGTTGTACGGGTCGTCGATCGTGGCCTCAACCGCTGCGCCGCAGGCGCCGCAGGCGGTGCAGTTCTCGTTCACATAGCGCGGCGCGAGCTTCAGCGCCACCGAATAGTCGCCGCGCGCGCCCGTGATTCTCGTCACCTCGGCCTGCGTCAGCACGCGCAGGTTGCGGCTTGCCTTGACGCGGCGCAAGTTGATCTCCAACCCGCAGGTCGGGTGGCACAGCTTGGGGAAGTAGCGATACAGCAGTGCGGTGCGTCCGCCGAGCGTCGGTGTTTTCTCGACCAGTAGAACCTGCCGGCCGCATTCAGCCGCCTCAAGTGCCGCGGTCATGCCGCTCACGCCGCCGCCGACGACGAGAATGGTCTGATTGGTGGCGACCGCGTGCGTCATGGTTCCTCGAGCAGAGCTGGGTGAACGCCTGCCATTTTATAGGGTCACGCATCGCGTGCCCCGGAAATTTCACTATGCCCGCATAGATGCGGCAAATACTTCGGCAAGACTACTGCGCCGCGGTCGCACGCAACTCGAATCGCATGGCCGCAAGGTCGGCAAATAGCCATGTTGCGGGAGCGGAGATTCCCGCGACCGTCCCCGGGTTCACGAGCCAGGTTTCGCCGCCTCTCACGTTTGCCACCCGTTCGACCGAGGCACGGTGCGAGTGCCCGCAGCAAACCAGATTCCAATTGCAGATTTTTACGCGCCCGCCTTTGCCCGCAAGCAGCGCAGGGCCATCCCTCTTATAGCAGGATCAGATTAACTCGCTGGCGCTGTCGCGGGCGCGGATGCAAAATGGCGTGCTTCGCAAAGCGGAGCGCCGAGTTGAGCACCGAGGTCAAGACCACCACCTGCTACATGTGCGCGTGCCGCTGCGGCATCCGCGTGCACCTGCGCGATGGCGAGGTGCGCTATATCGATGGCAACCCCGATCACCCGCTCAACCAGGGCGTGATTTGCGCCAAGGGCGCGAGCGGCATCATGAAGCAGTATTCTCCCGCGCGCCTCACGCGGCCGCTGAAGCGCCGCGCGGGCGCCGAGCGCGGCGCGGGCGATTTCGAGCCGATTTCATGGGAGGACGCCTATTCCCTCCTTGAAGAAAGATTGAAAAAAATACGGGCGAGTGATCCCAAGAAATTTGCGCTGTTCACCGGACGCGACCAGATGCAGGCGCTCACGGGCCTGTTCGCGCGCCAGTTCGGCACGCCGAACTACGCCGCGCACGGCGGCTTCTGCTCGGTGAACATGGCCGCCGGGATGATCTATACGATCGGCGGCTCGTTCTGGGAATTCGGCGGCCCGGATCTCGAGCGCGCCAAGCTGTTCGTGATGCTCGGCACCGCCGAGGACCATCACTCCAATCCGCTCAAGATCGCGATCTCGAAATTCAAGCGCAACGGCGGCCGCTTCGTTTCGGTGAATCCGGTGCGCACCGGCTACTCGGCGATCGCCGACGAGTGGGTGCCGATCCGTCCCGGCACCGACGGCGCGTTCCTGCTCGCGGTGATGCACGAGATCATCGCGCAGGGCCTCTACGACCGCGAATTCCTCGCGCGCTACAGCAACGGCGGGCACCTCGTGGTGTGCGACGCGGCCTCGCCGCGCGACGGCATGTTCGCGCGCACTGCCGGCGCCCCCGAGACCGACACCGACTGGCCGCCGGCGCAGCTCTGGTGGGACCGGCATTCGGGGCGTGCGGTGCCGACCCACAGCGAGGGCGCCGATCCGTTTCTGTTCGGCGATTTCAAGCTCGAGGACGGCACGCCGGTGCGGCCCGCATTCCAGCTGCTCGCCGAGCGCGTCAAGCAGTACACGCCCGAGTGGGCGCAGGAGGTTACCGGGATTGCCGCGGCCACCATCCGGCGCCTCGCGCACGAAATGGGCGTGGTCGCGCGCGACCAGAAAATAGAGCTGCCCATCGCGTGGACCGATTGCTGGGGGGTCGAGCACCAGACCGTGACCGGCAATCCCGTGGCGTTCCATGCCATGCGCGGCCTGGCGGCGCATTCGAACGGTTTTCACACGGTGCGCTCGCTCGCCATCCTCATGAGCCTGCTCGGCACCATCGACCGTCCGGGCGGGTTCCGCCACCGCGCGCCGTTCCCGCGCGCGATTCCGCCGGCGGCGAAAACCCCGAATTCCCCCGCAGCGGTCAAGCCGGGCACGCCGCTGCCCGGGCTTGCGCTCGGCTGGCCGGCTGCGCCCGAGCACCTGTTCGTGGATGGCGAGGGCAAGCCGGTGCGCATCGACAAGGGCTTCTCGTGGGAATACCCCCTGTCGGTGCACGGTCTGATGCACAACGTGATCACCAATGCCTGGCGCGGCGACCCGTATCGGCTCGACACGCTGATGATATTCATGGCGAACATGGCGTGGAATTCGACCATGAACACGGTCGAGGTGCGCAGGATGCTGAACGACCGGGACACCGAAGGTGAAATGCGGGGCGAATACAAGATCCCTTTCATCGTCGTCTGCGACGCGTTCCAGTCCGAGATGACGGCGTTCGCAGATCTGGTCCTTCCGGACACGACCTACCTGGAGCGGCACGACGTCATGTCGCTGCTCGACCGGCCGATCTCCGAGTTCGACGGACCGGTGGACGCGGTGCGCGTTCCGGTGGTGCCGCCCACGGGCGAGTGCAAGCCCTTCCAGGAGGTGCTGATCGAACTGGGCAGCAGGCTCGGGTTTCCCGCCTTCACCAATGCCGACGGTTCGCGCAAGTACCGCGACTACCCCGATTTCATCGTCAACTACGAGACCGAGCCGGGGTCGGGCATCGGTTTTCTCGCGGGCTGGCGCGGCCGCGGCGGCGAGAAGCAGATGCGCGGCGAGCCCAACCCGCGGCAATGGGAAATGTATGCCGCGAACAATTGCCACTTCCACTACCGGCTGCCGCCCTCGTACCAGTACATGCGCAACTGGAACCGCGGCTACATGGAGTGGGCGCAGCGCGTGCGCATCCGGCGCTACGGCGATCCGGTGATCATCCATCTTTATTCGGAAGTGCTGCAGCGCTTCCGGCTCGCCGCGCAGGGCAAGCGCCCCGGCCGCCAGCCCCCGGCGCAGCTGCGCCGCCGCGTGCAGACCTACTTCGACCCGCTGCCGTTCTACTTCGTGCCGCTGGAAGTGCAGGAGACCGAGCTCGGCAAGTATCCGCTCGCGGCGATCACGCAACGGCCGATGGCGATGTACCACTCCTGGGACTCGCAGAACGCGTGGCTGCGCCAGATCCACGCGCACAACTGCCTGTTCGTGAACCCCGTGGCGGCGCGCGCGCAGGGCATCGCCGACGGCGACTGGATCTGGGTGGAGTCGCAATGGGGCAAGGTGCGCTGCCTGTGCCGCTTCAGCGAAGCGGTCGAGCCGGGCACCGTCTGGACCTGGAACGCGATCGGCAAGGCGCCGGGCGCGTGGAGCCTCGCGCCCGACGCGAACGAGTCGCGCCTGGGTTTCCTGCTGAACCACGTGATCAGCGACGCGCTTCCCGTACTGGGGTCGTCCAACTCCGATCCGGTCACCGGCCAGGCCGGCTGGTACGACGTGCGCGTGCGCATCTCGCGCGCCGCCGAGAGCGAGCCGAAGCGCAGCTGGCCCGAGTTCGAAGGGGTCGCTGCGGCGCCCGGCACGAGGACGGCCGCATGACCCAGCTTGCCCTCGTCATAGACCTCAACGTGTGCGTCGGCTGCCACGCCTGCGTGACCAGCTGCAAGGAATGGAACACGCAGGGCGCCGCCGGACCGCTCTCCGACCTCAACCCCTACGGCGCCGACCCGAGCGGCACGTTCTTCAATCGCGTGCAGACCTTCGAGGTAGGCGAGTTCCCGAACACGCAGACGGTGCATTTCCCCAAGTCCTGCCTGCATTGCGAGGACCCGCCGTGCGTTCCCGTGTGCCCGACCGGCGCCTCCTACAAGCGCGCCGGGGACGGCATCGTGCTGGTGGACTACGACAAGTGCATCGGCTGCAAGTACTGCGCCTGGGCCTGTCCCTACGGCGCGCGCGAGCTGGACGAGAAGCAGAAGGTGATGAAGAAGTGCACGCTGTGCGTGGATCGCATCCACGATGCGTCGCTGCCCGAGCGCGACCGGAAGCCCGCCTGCGTGCTCGCCTGTCCGACGAGCGCGCGCCTGTTCGGTGATATCCACGACCCCGCGTCGGAGGTCGCGACCGCGATCCGCGAGCACGGCGGCTATGCGCTCATGCCCGAGTGGGGTACGCACCCTGCGAACCATTACCTGCCGCGCCGCAAGACCGAGTTCAAGGTTCGGGAGGAAGACCTGCAGCGCTACGACAACCCGCTCAAGGTGGACGGGCTGCTGCCCAAGCCGGCGACGGGCGAGCCGGCGCTGGACGACGTGACGAGCTGGTAGGCGCGCGATGCATCCGGCCTGGTCCGTCGTCCTTCTCACCACGCTGCTCGGCGCGGGACAGGGGCTGTTCCTCGCGCTCTACGGCGCGGACCTGTACGACGCGGCGCGCGGCCGGGCCTCGCTGGCTCCGCTATTCGTCGCTGCGGCGGTTCTGGGGTCGCTCGCGCTCGCCGGCGCGGGGCTCGCCGCTTCGTTCTTCCATCTCGGCCGCCCGGAGCGCGCCTGGCGCAGCGCCGCGATGTGGCGCACTTCGTGGCTGTCGCGCGAGGTGATCGCGCTGCCGCTTTTCATGGCGCTTGCCGCCGGCTACGGCCTTGCGCACTGGCTCGGGATGCTGCAGGGCGCGCTCGTCGTCGGCGCGGCTGCGGCGCTCGCCGCGCTCGCGCTCTACGTGTGCACCGGAATGATCTACGCCTGCATCAAGTTCCTGCAAGAGTGGGCGAGCCCGCTCACGGTGGTGAATTTTCTGCTGCTCGGCTGCGCCTCGGGCCTGAGTGCGGCGGCGGCGCTCTCGGCCTGGCTCGATCCGGAATTCGCACGTGCCTACGCTATTGCGGCGCTCGCCGCCACGCTTGCCGCGGCGGCGACGCGCGGCACTGCGCTCGTGCGCAACGCGCGCTTGCGGCCGCGCTCCACGCCGCAGACCGCCATCGGCATCAAGCACCCGCGCATCGAGCAGAAGGCGCAAGGCGCCATGGGCGGCTCCTTCAACACGCACGAGTTCTTCCACGGCGCCAGCCGCGCGCGGCTCGAGACGATGAAGTGGGGGTTCGTCGCGGCGGGGTTCCTGCTGCCGGCGATGCTCCTCGCGGCGGCGCTCGGCAGCGCGCTTCCCGCGTTCGCCGCCGCGGCATTCCCGGTGCAGCTGGCGGGCCTCCTCGCCGAGCGCTGGTATTTCTTCGCCGAGGCGCAGCACCCGCAGAACCTCTACTACCAGTCAACCTCCTGAATAACGGGCGGTCCGGCGGGCCGCTTGAGAATTTGTCTCATTGTGCGCATCATGGGCGCCTGGGGTCGAACGCCGGGATTTGATTCAGATCGGTCCGGGTGCGACCATGCGGCCGGAGGATCCACAGACCATGTTCGAATCGGCGAATCTCAAGCACCACCTCGACAAGGCGGTCTACAAGCGCGAGGCCGCGAAACTGCGCCAGGCGCTGCTCGATGCGCAGTACGACCTGAAGCAGAACGGGCGCTTTCCGGTGCTCATCCTGATCGCCGGCGTCGAGGGCGCAGGCAAGAGCGAGACCGTGAATCTGCTGAACGAGTGGATGGATCCGCGGCACATCCTCACCAGCGCCTTCTTCGACCCGTCGGACGAAGAGCGCGAACGGCCGGCGTTGTGGCGTTTCTGGCGGGCACTGCCGCCCAAGGGCAAGATCGGGATCTTCTTCGGCGCCTGGCACACCATGCCGATCATCCGGCGGGTGTTCGGGGAGATCGACGAGGGCGAGTTCGCGCGCGAAATCAGCGAGATCCAGCGCTTGGAGAAAATGCTCTGCGACGAGGGCGTGCTGCTGCTCAAGTACTGGTTCCACCTGTCGAAGGGCCAGCAGAGAAAGCGCCTGAAGGAACTGGCGAGCGATCCGAAAACACGCTGGCGCGTCACCGACCGCGACTGGCAATACTTCAAGATCTACAAGCGGTTCATCAAGGTGTGCGATCCGTTCCTGCGCAAGACCACGACCGGCGAGGCGCCCTGGATCGTGGTTCCCGGCGCCGACACGCGCTATCGCTCGCTCACCGTGGGCAGGCACCTGCTCGCGGCGATGCGCGAGCGGCTCAATGAAAAACCGCTCAAGCAACTTCCGGACAAGACGCCGCCGCTGCCGGCGCCCGCGGACAGCCTAAACGTGCTGCGCGCGCTCGAGCTCGACCAGCCGATGACCAAGGCCGAGTTCGACAAGGAACTCGAGAAGTGG
Organism: Betaproteobacteria bacterium RBG_16_66_20; assembly: GCA_001770285.1. GTDB lineage: Bacteria > Pseudomonadota > Gammaproteobacteria > Burkholderiales > SG8-39 > RBG-16-66-20. The sequence goes on along the minus strand of MEQQ01000100.1, from coordinate 13,421 downwards.
CAGGGCCGCCTGAACGTCGCTTCGCGCGATCCGCGCTTCAAGCAGCTCTCGGTGGTCACGGTTTTCGAGGGCAACGACGCCGCGGGCAAGGGCGGCGCAATCCGCCGCGTCACCAGCGCGCTGGATTCGCGCTGCTATACCAACGTGTCGGTGGCGGCGCCGACCGAGGAAGAGCGCGCGCAGCCCTACCTGTGGCGGTTCTGGCGCCACCTGCCGAGGAACGGCCGCTTCACCTTCTTCGACCGCTCGTGGTACGGGCGCGTGCTGGTGGAGCGGGTGGAAGGCTTCTGCTCCGAGAGCGACTGGATGCGGGCGTACACCGAAATCAACGATTTCGAAGGGGCGATGCTGGGCCACGGCACGGTGGTGGTCAAGTTCTGGCTGACGATCAGCAAGGAGGAGCAGTTCCGGCGCTTCAAGCTGCGCGAGAAAGTCGCATTCAAGCGCTTCAAGATCACCGACGAAGACTGGCGCAACCGCAAGAAGTGGGAGCAGTACGAGACCGCGGTCTGCGACATGGTCGACCGTACCTCGACCACCCTCGCGCCGTGGACCCTGGTCGAGGCGAACAACAAGTACCACTCCCGCATCAAGGTGATCAAGACTCTGTGCCGCGCGGTCGAGAATGCGCTCGAGCGCGTCGGCAAGGCGGGCGCCAGGAAGGGCGCCAAGAAGAACCGCAAAAAGGGCGGGAAGAAGAAATAGGGATCGCGCCGCGGCGGTTCTGCTAGGCTTTCGGCATGGCAACCGCGGCGCGCTGGATCCGGCTGGGCCCGACCGGGCCGTACGATCTGCATGCGGCCTGCATCGGGCTCTCGACCTCGCAGTCCGGACGCGCGGCGCCGATCGTTCTCTGGGCGCGGGCGAGCGCATCGATGATCGGCAACTTGTTCAGCGTGGCGCAAGACCACTTCACTTTCGCGCTGATTGCGCCGCT
>MEQQ01000100.1:0-12422 GCA_001770285.1 Betaproteobacteria bacterium RBG_16_66_20 | reverse complement strand
CCTACCGCCAGTTTGGCGTTCGCGCCTACTTCGATGAAGACGCCCTCTGCCTGAACGGCCGCAGGATCGGCGAGAGCGGCGCGCAAGCGATCGGCGGCTGCGCGGTCGTGGCCTGCAGTTTCCTGCCGCGGCTGCCCGAGGCGCTCGACAAGTGGGTGGAACGCGACCTCGAGGCGGCATTCCGCGAGCGCATCGAGGCGCAGCACGGCTGGGAGTTCGAGAACTCCTGGCCGTCCGCGACCGAACATGCGTCTATCGCGGATGCGCTGGCAGCGGAGGAAGCGGATGCGGCGAGATAGAAGGCGGTGGCTGAGCCGGGTCGGCGCGGCGGCGCTCGCGGCGCAGATGGCCGCGCAGTTTGCGGTACTTCGACAGGCGCTCGCCGCCGGCTCGGTGGAGAAGGGCGTGCACCGCGTGCGCGGCGATGTACGCGTCAACGGCGCGCCGGCGAAGGAAGGCATGGACGTCAAGGCGGGCGACGTCGTGACCACCGGCGCCGCAAGCGAGGTGGTATTCGTGACCGGAAAGGACGCATTCCTGGTGCGCTCGAACTCGCGCATCGAGGCGCAGGGAACGGCCGGCGCTCTGGTGCTCTCGGGCCTGCGCATCGTCACGGGCGCGGTGCTCTCGGTGTTTTCCCCGGGAGAACCCAAGACGCTGCGCACCTCCACCGCCACTATCGGCATTCGTGGCACGGCGGTGTACCTGGAAGCCGAGGAAGCGCGCACCTACGTCTGCACCTGCTACGGGGAGGCGGAGATCGCCTCGGCGATGGATCCGTCGGCGCGCGAGACGGTCCGCACGCAGCACCACGAGCAGCCGCGCTACGTGATGGGCATGGGCGCGCCGCAGATGATCATGAGCGCGCCGGTGGAGAACCATACCGACGCGGAGTTGACGTTCCTCGAAGCCTTGGTCGGCCGCAGGCCGCCCTTTGTTTCGGAACCCGGCTACCAGCCGGGCCGCTACTGAGTCGCCGCTAGCCGCGGGCGGCGAGCTTGTCGAGCTGCGGCCGCAGCTTGGCGAGCGTCGCCTCGAAGCCGGCGAGCCGCGCGCGCTCCTGTTCGACCACCTTCGCCGGCGCGCGGTCGACGAACGACGCGTTGCCGAGCTTCGCCTGCGCCTTGGCGATCTCGCCTTCGAGCCTTGCGATCTCCTTCTTGATGCGCTCGCTCTCGGCCGCGGCATCGACCTTGACTTCCAGCATCACATGATGTGGGCCTATTACGGCTACCGGGGAATCCAGCTTGGGAAGATCGTCGACGATATGAAGTTCAGACGTTCTTACCAGGGCCGAAAATGCATGCGTTGTCGTCATGGACGGATTGGCAGTCATGTAGGCCGGCACGCGGTATTGCGGCGGGATCTTCATCTCGCTCCGAAGGTTCCGGCCGGCGTTTACTAGATCCTTTGCCAATCCGACTTCGCGTTCCGCCGCCGCGTCGATTTTCTCGGGCTGGCACTTGGGGTAGGGCGCGAGCATGACCGTCTCGCCTTTCTTGCCGGCGAGCGGCGCAACGTCCTGCCACAGTTCCTCGGTAATGAAAGGAATTATGGGATGTGCCAGGCGAAGCACGGTTTCGAGCACTCTAACCAGTGTCCGGCGAGTTCCTCGTTGTACCCCCGCCCTGGGCGACTTGAGTTGTTCCTTCGCAAGTTCCAGGTACCAATCGCAGTATTCATCCCAAACGAAGCGATAGATTGCAGCGGCGACATTGTCAAACCGGTATTCGGCAAATCCCTCCTCGACTTCCTTCTCGGTGCGCTGCAGCGTGCTCACGATCCAGCGGTCCCAGCTTGACAGTTCGACCGCCGCGTTTTCATCCTGCCCGCAGTCCCGGCCCTCGGTGTTCATGAGGACGAAGCGCGTGGCGTTCCAGAGCTTGTTGCAGAAATTGCGGTAGCCCTCGCAGCGGCCGAGGTCGAAATTGAGCGTGCGCGAGAAATTGGCGAGCGAGGCGAAGGTGAAGCGCAGCGCGTCGGCGCCGAAGGACGGGATGCCGTTCGGGTAATGCGAGCGGACGTACCTCTCGATCTTCGCCTTGTGGTCGGCGCGCAGCAGGCCGACCGTCGACTTGGCGATGAGCTCCTCGAGCGTGATGCCGTCGATCAAGTCGAGCGGGTCGAGCGTGTTGCCTTTGGATTTCGACATCTTCTGGCCCTCGGCGTCGCGCACGATGGCGTTGATGTAGACGTGGCGGAACGGCACCTTGCCCGTGAAGTGCAGGCTCGCCATGATCATCCGCGCGACCCAGAAGAAAATGATGTCGAAGCCGGTGACCAGCACCGAGGAAGGCAGGAAGGTCTCAAGGTCCTGCGTCTTCGCCGGCCAGCCGAGCGAGGAAAACGGCACCAGTTGCGACGAGAACCAGGTATCCAGTACGTCAGGATCTCTTTTCAGGCCGGAGTTTATTTTGTTTTTCTGTCGAACCTCTTCCTCAGACCTGCCTACAAAGACATTTCCCTGTTCGTCGTACCAGGCGGGAATCTGGTGGCCCCACCACAGCTGCCGGGAGATGCACCAGTCCTGGATATTCTCCAGCCAGTGGTTGTAGGTCGAGGTCCAGTGCTCCGGGAAGAACTTCACGTCGCCATTTGCGACCACTTCCAGGCCACGCTTTGCCATGCCGTCCATCTTCACGAACCATTGATCCGTGAGCATCGGCTCTACGATCACCCCGGTGCGGCCCGAGCGCGGCACGCGCAGTTTGTAAGGCTTTTCCGAGACCAGAAATCCCTGCGCTTTGAGGTCGCTGAGGACCTTCTTGCGGGCATCGAAGCGCTCGAGGCCGTCATAGGCCGTGCCCTTGATCTTTGCTTCCAGCGTGAGGATCTGGATCATCGGCAGCTTGTGCCGCTGCGCGACCGCGTAGTCGTTGAAGTCGTGCGCCGGAGTGATCTTGACGCAGCCGGTGCCGAATTCGCGATCGACATAGTCGTCGGCGATGATCGGGATTGATCGGCCGGTCAACGGAAGCCGAGCGCGTTTTCCGACAAGAGCTGCATAGCGCTCGTCTTTCGGATTCACTGCGACGGCGACGTCGCCCAGCATCGTTTCCGGGCGTGTGGTCGCAACGACCACCGATGCGCTGCCGTCTTCGAGCGGATAGCGGATTTCCCAGATCTTGCCGTCCTCCTCCTCGCTGTCCACCTCGAGGTCGGACACCGCGGTGCCGAGTTCCGGGTCCCAGTTGACGAGCCGTTTGCCGCGGTAGATGAGGCCTTCCTCGTGCAGCCGGACGAACACTTCGACCACGGCGCGCGACATCTGCGCGTCCATCGTGAAGTAGCCGGCCTTCTGGCCCTCGGTGTCCGCGAAGCTCCAGTTGGCCGAGGCCCCCAGGCGGCGCATCTGGCGCGTGATGGTGGCGCCGGATTCCTTCTTCCATGCCCAGACGCGTTCGATGAATTTGTCGCGCCCGAGGTCGTGGCGCGACCTGCCTTCTTCCTGCAGCCGGCGCTCGACCACGATCTGGGTGGCGATGCCGGCGTGATCGGTGCCCGCGACCCAGTTGGTGTTGTCGCCGCGCATCCGGTGGTAGCGGATGAGCGCGTCCATGAGCGTCTGCTGGAACGCGTGCCCCATGTGCAGCGTGCCGGTGACGTTGGGCGGCGGCAGCTGGATGCAGTATGCAGGCGCATCGCTGCGCGTGCGCGCGGCGAACCAGCCCGCCGACTCCCAGCGCGCATACCAGCGGCTTTCGACCGCGTGCGGATCGAAGCTCTTGTCCAACGCCATTTCAGGACTTATCCGGCTTTGCCTTACGCGCGGCAAGCGCGTGCTCGACGGCTTCCCGCACCGAGCGGCGCAGCTCCTTTTCAAGCTCGGCGCGCAGTCCGGCGATCTGCTTGTTCAGCTCGGGCACCAGGCGCACCACCAGCACGCGCTCGATGTCCGCAGCGAGCGTCTCCTCGCCCCGCGCCGCTGCCGGCACTTGCGCGTCGCTTTCGTGCGCGACGATCTCGGTCAGCAGCGGCACTTCTTCGACCGCGCGCTGTGATTCTTCCTGCTGTCGCTTCATCAGCGCATCGACGCGCTTGACCAGGGGGTTGGGATCGCGGCTCTCGCTCATTCCCGGGCCTCGGCAGCGAGCAGGTCGTGATTGCGGATCGCGTAGCCGCGATCGCGGTAGAACGCGTAGCGCGCGCGGCCCGCGCGCTTGTCTTCGTCGTCCCGCGCCACCACTTCGAGCAGGCGCTCGTGGCGCTCGAAGAAAGGCGGGCAATCGGCGGCTAGATTGAGCAGCACTTCGCAGGCCGGGCCGGGCGGCAGCCCGTCGCCGCCGGCGATCAGCACCGGGGTACTCGCCGCCAGCGGATCGTGCACCGCGCAGTGCGGAATGAAGGAGACCGCCTGCGCGGTCCAGAGCATGCGGTCGATTCTCTGCGCCAGCTCCGGCTGCGGCGCGTAGATCAGGACGCGCATATTCTGCTGCAGCGCCTTGCCCGCCAGCCGGCAGGCGACGCCGAGGCGGTCGCCGGCGTTGAAGTAAAAGTCGATCGCGGTCATGTCAAGGCCGGCCCCGGGATCAAGCCCTGCGGCCCGCCCTGCGCAGCGCGAGCCGGACCAGCAGCGGCACCGGCCGGCCGGTCGAACCCTTCTCGCGGCCGCTGCGCCAGGCGGTGCCTGCAATGTCGAGATGTGCCCATTTGAGCTTGCGCGTGAAGCGCGCGAGATAGCAGGCCGCGGTGACGCTGCCCGCCGGGCGCCCGCCGATATTCGCCATGTCGGCGAAGTTCGAGCGCAGCTGCTCCTGGTAGTCCTCCCACAACGGCATCTGCCAGACGCGGTCCCAGGCATCTTCGCCTGCCGCGCGGATCTGGTCCGCGAGTCTCTGGTCATTGGCGAAGAGGCCGGTCGCCACGTGGCCGAGGGCGATCACGCAGGCGCCCGTGAGCGTGGCGATGTCCACTACCGCCTCGGGTTCCAGACGCTCGGCGTAGCTGAGGGCGTCGCAGAGGATCAGCCGGCCTTCGGCGTCGGTGTTCAGGATCTCGACCGTCTGTCCGGAAAGCGTCGTCACCACGTCGCCGGGCCGCGTGGCTGCGCCGCCGGGCATGTTCTCGCAGGCGGGGACCACGCCGATCACGTTCACCGGCGCGCGCATGCCGGCGAGCGCGCGGATTGCGCCGAGGACGCTGCCGGCGCCGGACATGTCGAACTTCATCTCGTCCATCTCGGCGCCGGGCTTGAGCGAGATGCCGCCGGTGTCGAAGGTGATGCCCTTGCCGACCAGCACCAGCGGCTTCCTGCTCTTCGCGGCGCCCGCATAACGCAGCACGATCAGCTTGGGCGGCTGGTGCGAACCGCGCGTCACCGCCAGCAGCGCGCCCATGCCGAGCTTCTCCATGTCGCGGCGCTCGAGCACTTCGATGCCGAGCTTGTACTGCTGCGCGAGCTTCTTCGCCTCGTCGGCGAGATGGGAGGGCGTGCACAGGTTCGGCGGCAGGTTGCCGAGCGTGCGCGCGAGGTCGGTGCCGTCGGCGGTGGCGACCGCTTCCCTGAGCGCGGCCTGCGCCTGGAGCGTTACGGGTGCGCCGGTGATGGCCAGGGTTACCGCGGCGAGCGCAGCTGCGGCGGGTTTTTTCTGCGTCTTGAGCTGGTCAAAGCGGTAAAACACTTCGCGGATGCAGAGAATCGCCTGCCGCACCGCCCAGGGCAGGCCGCGGCCGCCGACCGCGAGATCGGTGACGAAAAGCACCGCGTCCTTGGCGCCGAGAGCCTTGAGCGCCGTGGCCGCGCCGCGCGCCGCCTCGCGGAACGCGGCGGCGTCGTACTTGTCACGCTCACCCAGCCTGAGCAGCAGCACGCGCTCCGCGGCGAGGCCTGGAACTCCCCGCAGCAGCAGCGTCGAACCGGCTTTCTCCGGCAGATCGCCGCCGGCGAGTGCCTGGCGCAACGCGCCCCTGGCCGCCTTGTCAGCGGCCAGCGCTGCGCGCGTGAGGTTTTCTCCGCCCTGCACCGCGAGCACCAGGCAACCGGTCTTGCACTTCTCTGGCGATTGCGTCCTTATGCTAAATTGCACCGGATTTCTCCCATGAATTTCACTGCAAGTATCGCATGATCTTCCTCCGCACGCTGCTGCGGGAATTCGCCAACCTGGCCGTCGCCGTGTTCCTTTCGCTGTTCCTGATCGCGCTGACGACGCGCCTGATCCGGCTTCTCGGGCAGGCCGCGGGCGGCAAGATTCCATCGGACGCGGTGGTCGCTTTCCTCGGTTTCTCGGCGCTCAACCTGCTGCCAGTGCTGCTGTCGCTCACCTTGTTCATTACGGTACTGCTCGCGCTCAACCGCAGCTGGCGGGATTCCGAGATGGTGATCTGGTTCAACTCCGGCCTGTCGCTCGCGGCGTGGATCCGGCCGGTGCTGATTTTCGCGGCGCCGCTGGTGCTGGTCATCGCGGCGCTGTCGTTCTTCATTTCGCCCTGGGCGGCGCAAAAGAGCGAGCAGTACCGCAGCCGCGTCGATGCGCGCGACGACATCTCGCGCGTAGAGCCGGGCGCCTTCGGCGAGTCGCGCAGCCGCGAGCGCGTGTTCTTCGTCGAATCCATCTCCGGCGACAAGAGCTTGGTGCAGAACGTGTTCGTGAATTCGACCCAGCACCGGCGCACCGGGGTCATGATGAGCGAGCGCGGTTTCAGCGAGATCGCGCCCAATGGCGACCGCTTCCTCGTGCTGCGCTCCGGGTACCGCTACGAGGGGACCCCTGGCGCGGCGGATTTCCGGCTGATGGAATTCGAGCGCTACGCAACGCGCATCCAGTCCAAGGAGGGCGACGAGCCGGCGGCGACGCAGAAGAGCACCTCCACGCTCGGGCTGGTCGAGAGCCCGACCCGCAGCAACCTCGGCGAGCTGTTGTGGCGCATCGGCATGCCGCTCTCGGCCCTGATCCTGGCGCTGCTCGCGATTCCGATGAGCTTCGTCAATCCGCGCGCCGGCCGCTCGGTGAACCTGCTGTTCGCGTTGCTGACCTACATGGTGTACTCGAACCTGCTCTCGGTGAGCCAGGCCCGGGTGGCACAGGGCAGGTTCGCGTTCTCGACCGGCTGGTGGCTGGTGCACGCGGTCATGCTGGTCGTGCTGCTGGTGCTGTTCGCGCAGCGCATGTCGCTGCTGCGGCTGCCGTGGCGCAAATGAGCCGCCGTTCAAGTTGGCGCAAATGAGGCGCCGTTGAGCGGGATACCGACCCTCGAGCGCTACCTCGCGCGCCAGATCTACGGCGCGGTCGGTTTCGTGCTGCTCGGCTTTCTCGCGCTGTTCGCCTTTTTCGACCTGATCGCCGAGTTGCGCGACCTCGGCAACGGCAATTACCAGTTGCGCCAGATCTTCTCGGTGGTCGCGCTCTGGGTTCCCGGCCATGCCTACGAGCTGTTTCCGGTCGCGGTGCTGATCGGCACGCTCTACGTGCTCGCGCACCTGTCGAGCAACTCGGAGTACACCGTGATGCGCGCGGCCGGCCTCTCGCCGCTGCGCGCCGGCGGGGTGCTGGCGAAGGTCGGGCTCGCCTTCGTGGTCGCCACCTTTGCCATCGGCGAATGGATCGCGCCCTTCACCGAGGAGCTGGCGCAAAAGGTGCGGATGCAGGCGATGCAGTCGCTGATCGGCGGCGACCTTTCCTCCGGCCTGTGGTTCAAGGACGAGCGCTCGTTCATCAACGTGCGCGAAGCGCGCGAGGCGCACTCTCTCGGCGGCGTGCGGATCTACGAATTCGACGCCGCCTACCGGCTGCGCCAGGTGACCGCGGCCGAGCGCGGCGAGTATGCCGGCGAGGGCAAATGGCGGCTGGTCGAGGTGTCGCAGACCCTGTTCGGGCCCGGCGGGCCGACGGTTGCGCGTTCTCCCGAGGCGGAGTGGCGCTCGGCGGTAAGCCCGGACCTGCTCAACGTGCTGATCGTCGCACCCGAACGCATGTCGGCATGGAAGCTCTACAAATACCTGCAGCACCTCGCCGGCAACCGCCAGAAGACCGAGCGCTATGAGATCGCGCTGTGGAAAAAGCTTTTCTATCCGCTCGCGACCCTGGTGATGATGGCGCTCGCGCTGCCGTTCGCGTACATAGACGCACGCTCGGGCATGGTCGGCATCAAGGTATTCCTCGGCATCATGCTGGGAATTTTCTTCCACATGCTGAACAGCCTCTTTTCGCACGTCGGACTGCTCAAGGAATGGCCGCCGGTGGCGGCGGCGGCGGTGCCGAGCCTGCTGTTTTTCGCCACCGCGATACTGATGATGCTGTGGATCGAGCGCCTGCGCCCGTACTGGGTGCGTATCAGGGGCTAGTCCTGCCAGGCTGCGGGTACGTGGATCAGCAGGCTTCCGGCGAGCCGGTCGTGCAGGAACTGGCGGTCACGGTCGACATAAGCCCAGGCGATGCCGATCAGGGACGGCACCAGCACCAGTGCGTACATGAAGCGCAGCAGGGCGGCCTGCGGGCTGAGCCGCCCGTGATCCTTGCGCGCGACCAGCCGGATGCGCCAGGTCTTCATCGCGAGCGTCTGGCCGCCGCGCAGCCAGCACCAGAGGAAATACGCGGCGAACACGGTGAGCATGAACAGCTGCAGCAGGTGCATGCGCCAGCCTTCGATCCGGATCGTCCCCGCGGCGAACTGGAACAGCCAGGTGGCGAGGAACGCGACCGCGAACAGCAGGATCGCCTCATACAGCATGCTGGCGAGGCGCCGGAAGATGCCCGGCGCAGTGTCGGAGCGAACCCCGGCGGCCGGCGCCGCGGCGGGCCTGCGGCCGCTCACAGCGGCGCGGGGAGGACGTACGCGGGGCGCGGCTTTTTCTTCGGCGTGGCGGCGCGCTGCCTGCGCTCGGCCGGGGGCAGGTAGCTCGGCGGGACATCGAACATGCGCTTTTCGTGCGGCGGCAGCGACTGGTATTCGGCCCATTGACGGCGCAATTGTTCCCTGCGGTCGGGCGCAATTTTGCCGATGTTGCGATACTGCTCGCGCGCCTGTCCACGCTGCTGCGGGGTGAGCTTGGCCCAATTCTGCATGCGGGTCTGAACGCGCTTCTGCGACTCGGGTTTCATCGCCGGATAGCGCTTGGCGATGCCGAGCCACTTGACCCGCTGCTCGCGGCTGAGCTTGCCCCATTCGCCGGCGAGGGGCGCGAGCACCTGCTGCTGGTCGGCGGTAAGGGAGGCCCATTGCGGACCCTTGTCCTTGGGCGCAGCGTCGAGCGGTGCGGCCGCGAGCGCCGTCAGCAGCACCAGGGCGATCATGGGCGCGAGGCCGTGCATCACTTGGACGAGGTCTTCTTGAGCCAGGCTTCGAAGCCCCGATCGAGGTAAGCGTCGATCGGCAGGTCGTCGGTCAGCAGCTGCGCGTCGAGTTCTTCGATATCGACGGCGCTCTGCTCGCGTTGCCAGCTGTAGATCGCGACCAGGCCGGCGACCAGCAGCGCCGCCGGCAGCAGCAGCCGGACCGAAAAGCCGCCGAAGCCGCCGAAGCCGCCGATCACGCCGGCGGCCGTGCTGCGGGCCCAGGCGAGCGCCGGCTCGCGCTCCGGCTTGCGATGCGCGATCGCGCGCTCGCGCGCTGCGCGGAGCCGTTCCGCGATGCGCGTATCAACCCGTGCCCCCTCGTTCAGGGCCTGGCGGATTTTGTTGGCGAATTTGATCTCGTTCATGGTCGTCATTTTTTCCGGACGGTGTTCAGGGCGTTACGCCCCGGGCACGCAGCGCAGCCGCCAAAGCGTGCGCCGCCCGGGAGCAGTGGGTCTTCACGCTGCCCTCCGAGCAACCCATGGCCTTTGCGGTCTCCGCGACGTCCAGCTCCTCCCAGTAACGCATGATGAAAGCCTCGCGTTGACGCGCCGGCAGCCGGGATATCTCTTGCTCAATTATTTCAATAACTTGCGATCTCTCCAGGCGATGCGGCGGCGATTCCTCACGGTTTGAGTCGCCGGCCGCCTGCAAAGTTTCCAGCGGATCCTGCTCGTCCTCGTCGCCGCGTCCGGGGGCAAGCGAGGAAAGTAGCGTTACCCAGGTCGAGCGCACCTTCTGCCGCCGGAACCAGTCCCGGATCGCGTTTTGCAGGATGCGCTGGAAAAGCGGCGGCATCTCCTCGGGCGCGCGATCGCCGTAGCGTTCGGAGAGCCGCATCATCGCGTCCTGCACGATGTCGAGCGCCGCCTCCTCGTCCCGGACGGCGAACACGGCCTGCTTGAAGGCGCGGCGTTCGACGCCCGCGAGGAACGCCGACAGCTCACTGCGTGACGCCAGTTTCTCTCCTCCCGGCCGGTGGTCCGGCTCCTTCGAAACATGTTATCAAACCACGCCGCAAAACTGCAGCCTTCCGGCTTGACCGCATCGCGGCAAGCCGTTAATCTTCAAAGCTTTTCCGCACTGCATCTGCGTTCACAGGGCCACTACGTCATGGACCGCGTCAAGACCGAAGAACTCACCGGCGCCGAGATTGTCATCCGCTGTCTGCAGGCCGAGGGCGTCGAGTACGTGTTCGGCTACCCCGGCGGCGCGGTGCTCTGGATCTACGACGAGCTGTTCAAGCAGGACAAGGTGCGCCATGTGCTGGTGCGCCATGAGCAGGGCGCGGCGCACGCCGCCGACGGCTATTCGCGGTCCTCGAACAAGATCGGCGTGTGCCTCGTCACCTCCGGGCCCGGCCTCACCAACGCGGTGACCGGGATCGCGACCGCGTACATGGATTCGATCCCGATGGTGATCATCAGCGGTCAGGTGCCGACGCACGCCATCGGCGAAGACGCATTCCAGGAGTGCGATACGGTCGGCATCACGCGGCCCTGCGTGAAGCACAACTTCCTGGTGCGGGACGTCAAGGACCTCGCGGTCACGATCAAGAAGGCGTTCCACATCGCTACCACCGGCCGCCCCGGGCCCGTGCTGGTGGACATCCCGAAGGACGTCACCACGCACAAGTGCGAGTTTCACTACCCGGAAACGGTGTCGATGCGTTCCTACAACCCGGTGAAGAAGGGGCACGCCGGGCAGATCAAGAAAGCGGCGCAACTGCTGCTCGAGGCCAGGCGTCCGATGATCTACACCGGCGGCGGCGTGGTGCTCTCGAATGCCGCGCCACAGCTCAGGGAACTGGTGAAGCTCACCGGCTTTCCTGTCACCAATACCCTGATGGGCCTGGGCGGCTATCCGGGCACCGATCCGAAGTTCCTCGGCATGCTCGGCATGCACGGCACCTACCAGGCGAACATGGCGATGCAGCACTGCGACGTGCTGATCGCGATCGGCGCCCGATTCGACGACCGCGTCATCGGCAACCCGGAGCACTTCGCGCTGAACCCGCGCAAGATCATCCATATCGACATCGATCCGTCCTCGATCTCCAAGCGCGTCAGGGTGGACCTGCCGATCGTGGGGAACATTCCCGATGTGCTGGACGATTTCCTCAAGCTGCTGCAGGACCGCAAACCCCAGGACATCAAGGCCTGGTGGAAGCAGATCGACGAGTGGCGCGGCAACGATTGTCTCAGGTACGACCACGCCGCGAAGGTCATCAAGCCGCAGTACGTGCTCGAGAAGCTCTACGAAGTGACCGGCGGCGAGGCCATCATCACATCGGATGTCGGCCAGCACCAGATGTGGGCGGCGCAGTTCTACAAGTTCGACAAGCCGCGCCGCTGGATCAACTCCGGGGGCCTGGGCACCATGGGCTTCGGCCTGCCGGCGGCGATGGGCGCGACGCTGGCCAACCCCGGCGCCACGGTGGCGTGCGTCACCGGCGAGTCTTCGATCCAGATGTGCCTGCAGGAGCTCTCGACCTGCAAGCAGTACCGGCTGCCGATCAAGATCATCAACCTGAACAACAAGTACATGGGCATGGTGCGCCAGTGGCAGCAGTTCTTCCACGGCAACCGGTATTCGGAATCCTACATGGACGCGCTGCCCGACTTCGTCAAGCTCGCCGAGGGCTACGGCCATTCAGGCGTGCTGATCGACAAGCCGGCCGATGTGGAACCGGCGCTGCGCGAGGCCTTCAAGCGCAAGAAGGACCTGGTGTTCCTCGACTTCCTCACCGACCAGACGGAAAACGTCTATCCGATGATTCCCGGCGGCAAGGGGATCACGGAGATGATCCTCTCCGAGGATCTGTAACGAAAGAGCGCTGATGCGGCACATCATCTCGATTTTGGTCGAAAACGAGGCCGGGGCGCTGTCGCGCATCTCGAACATGTTCTCGGCGCGCGGCTACAACATCGAATCGCTGACGGTGGCGCCGACCGAGGACGCCTCGATGTCGCGCATGACCGTGGTGACCAAGGGTTCGGACGAGGTGATCGAGAAGATCACCAAGCAGTTGAACAAGCTGGTCGACGTGGTGAAGGTCGTCGACCTGTCGGAGGCCGAGCACCTCGAACGCGAACTGATGCTGATCAAGGTGCGCGCCGGCGCCAGGGAGCGCGAGGACATGAAGCGCAT
>MEQQ01000099.1 GCA_001770285.1 Betaproteobacteria bacterium RBG_16_66_20 | reverse complement strand
GCAGCAGGATGCGTTCCGCGAAACCGTTTGCCACCCACTCGTGCAGCAGCGACTGCCAGACGCGCGAGATGCCGGTACCGAAGTCCTGGAAGAAAACGCCGTCCAGGATGACGCGCGGCGGCCGCGCGCCGCCGCCGGCTTTTGCGTCCGGACGCAGGGCGATGTTGCGTGAAGCGCAGGCAGGCGTCTCGATCTGCATCTGCCTGACGGGCTCTCCCGCGCACCATGACCGCCACATCCGCCGGTACGCCGTTTCCAGGCTGCGGCTGAAGCGCTCCGCTTCCATCAGATCCGAGCGCTCGAGGCGTCCGCGCAGTTCCCCGCGCAGCCGGATCAGCCGCTCGCGATCGCCCGCCAGCGCGGCGGCATTCTCGACGTATCCATCCTCGGTTTCGGCGACGAGTTCGCGCAGGCCGACCGTGTTCAAAATGCCCGCTGCGTGCCTCGATGCGGCGGCAGGCCCCTGCTTGGTCACGACCGGCACCCCCATCCACAGAGAATGAAGCGCCGCCGCGGCCCCGGAACAGGGAAAAACGTCGAGGTTGATATCGATCCGGCGGTGCAACTGCAGCCGCGATGCCGCGGCAAGGTCTCCCAGCAGCTCGATGCGCCCGGGTTCCACCCCTGCGGCACTGAATTTTTCAAGGATGCGTGCCGCCGGCAGGTCGGCGCCCCGTGCCGCAACGATGAGTTTCGATCCCGGCACGCTGTTGAGGAGCCGCGCCCAGAGCGCGATGACCTCCGGCGTGAGCGCCGCCAGGTCGTGCAGCGAGCCGAACGTGACCGCTTGTTGCAGGCCCGAGGGAAGCGGCCCGACGTCCGGCGCATCGAATTCGGGCTTGAAACACCATTGGCTGCCAGGCAGGCGGACCAAGCGCTCGGTGAAAAAGCGCTCCATGCCATCGGGGCAGACGTGCCGGTCCGTGATGCGGTAGTCCATCGCATCGAGCCCGGTGGTGCACGGGTAACCGAGCCAACTCGCCTGGACCGGCGCAGGCTTGCGCGCAAATACCGGCACGCGCCGCCCGCCCGCCGCGTGGCCGGCAAGATCCACCAGCAGATCGATGCGGTCTTCGCGGATCCCTTCGGCGAGTTGCTCGTCGCTCAATCCCGCGGTCGCGCGCCAGGTGACGTGCCGCGCGCGCAGCCGCCAGCTGACGGGATCCTCCGCCACCGCATCCGAGTAGCAGAAGATGTCGAACCCCGACCGGTCATGCCAGGCCAGGACCGGCTGCAGGCAGAAACTGACCGATGGATCCCTGAAGTCCGCCGAAACATAGCCCACCCTGAGCCGGCGTTCGGGTTCGCGGCCGTTTTCATGCTGCCGAAAGCGCGGTCCGCCGGCATGGCATCGCGCCCACTCCAGGTGTTCCTCATGGATGCGCTGCGGGGCCAGATCCGGAATCATATTGAGCGCCTGCAGCATCTCGCTGTGCGCGCGGTGCATGGATGGATCAAGCTGCAGCGCCCTCCGCAGACTTTTCACGGCCTCGCGCGGGGACCCCGTGTCGCTGTACGCCGAACCGAGCGCTGCATGCCAACCGGGCTGGCCGGGGCCAAGCTGCAGCGCCGTGCGCAGGGGTTCCAAGGCATCGACCGAGTGCCTTCGTTCCAGCAGCAGCGCGCCAAGATTGAACCAGGCCTGCGCCAGAGCGGCATCCGACGCCACGGCATCGCGGTAGCACTGCAGCGCCTCGTCGCCTCTGCCGCCATGCTGCAGGACGAGGCCGAGATTGACGCTCGCCTTCGCGTGATGCGGGTCTAGCGCGAGGATCCTGCGCCAGCAAACCTCCGATTGCGCCAACAGGCCCGAATCCAGGCGCGCGATGCCGAGCCGGTACCACAGAGCGACGTCATCCGGCTGCAATGCCACGGCGCGCTCGGCGGCCTCCAGGGCGGCGGATGTCATGGGGGTGCGCGCAGCCTTTCCTCCCAAGCGGCGCGATAGGCCGTTTCCAGCCCGCGCGTGAACTGCGCCGCATCGAGGAGCGGCGATGCCCGCAACCGCTCGCGCATGCCGGCGCGCAACGCGCGCCGTCCGTCGGCATCCCCCGCGAGCTGGAGCGCAATCCGTACATATTGCTCCGGCGTTCCTGCGACGTAGGCGGAAAGACCGGCGCTGCCCAGAATGCTCGCGCCGGTTCGCGACACATGCGTCTTCCCGGCAAGAGTGACGACGGGCACGCCCATCCAGAGCGCTTCGCAGGTCGTGGTGGTCCCGTTGTACGGAAAAACGTCCAGCCCGATATCGATTCCCCGGTATTTCGCGAGATGCCCGGCAATGCTGGCCTCGGGCGGCAGAAGATCGACCCGCCCGGCCGCAATCTGATGCCTTGCAAACTGTGCGCGCAGTGCATGGCGCGCGGTTTCCGACGCCAGTCCGTAGGCCTTGAGGACCAGCCTCGCGCCCGGCTGCGCCTCGAGGATCCCGGCCCACAAGGCGACCATGGCGGGGGTTATTTTTGCCAGATTGTTGAAGCAACCGAAGGTAACGTGGCCCGCGGCCACCTGAGGCACATCTCCGGGCTCCGGGGCTTCGCGGGGAGGCCCGTAGCAAAGGAAGCCATTTGGCAGCCGAATCAGCTTCTCGGTATGGAAACGCTCGGTTTCACCCTCCGGGTCCGCGACCGCGTCCGTCAGGCGATAGTCCATCTCCGGGACGCCGGTCGTGTTCGGATAGCCCAGCCAGGCGATCTGCACCGGCGCCGGCTTCCAGGCGAACAGCAACAGCCTGCCGCCGCCGGTATGTCCCGCCAGATCCACCAGGATGTCGATCCCGTCGGCGCGAATCCGGTCGGCCGCGTCCATATCGGAGACTCCTGAGATATCGCGCCAGTAGTCGCAATCGCCTCGCAGGCGCCGCGTGGTGTCGTCTTCGCGCCCGCCGCTCGAGTAGCAGAACACGCTGAACTCGCCGCGATCGTGGGCCGCCAGCACGGGCTCGATGAAGCTGGCGACCGGATGCCGCATGAGATCCGGCGAGACATAGCCGATGTTCAGCCGCCGGCCCGCGTCCTGACCCACGCCGCGATGGGTGGTCGCGCGCGGCAGCCCTCGCGCATGCCGCTTCGCCCAGGCAAGGTGCCTGTCGAACAGCATCGGCGCATTCTCGCCCATCCCGTAATGCAGCGACAACAGCGCCCAGGACTCGACGTCCGCCCGGCTGGGCTTCAGTTCCAACGCCTTCCCGAATGCCGCGCCGGCTTCCTCGACCCGGCCGGCGAACACGAGCGCGCCGCCGAGGGCCGAGTAGGCGCGGTCGAATCCCGGGTCCAACGCGATCGCTTTCTGCAGGTTCGAAATTGCCTCGTCCAATTGCAGCTGCTCGTACTGAAGGCTGCCGAGGTTGGAGCGCCAGTCCGCGTGCGCGGGCTCGCCGGCAAGCGCGCGCTCGATATGCTGGATCGCCTGCTTCGCATCCCCCAGTTGCCGGCAGGCATTGCCGAGGTTGTAATGCGCGTGCGCCATGCTCGGATCCAGCCCGATTGCCTCGCGATAGCACTGCGCCGCGGCGGCCAGGTTGCCGGCCGCTTCGAGCGTGCAGCCAAGATTGTTGTGCGCCTTCGCGTCCGAAGGGTCGAGCGCCAGCGCGCGGCGGAAGGACGCAATCGCGTCGTCGGTTTTTTGCTGTGCCTGCAGCACGCAGCCGAGCATGTAGTGGAATCCGGCGACGCCGTTGTCGGCCGCGATCGCCCGGTTCAGCCAGTCGGTCGCGGCGCCGGGTGAACCGGCGTCGAAAGCAAGATCCCAGAGCAGCGTGGCCGCCTCCAGCTGATCCGGCTTTTCCTGCAGGATTTTTTCGCATGCGGCCCGCGCTTCGGTCAGCCGCGCGGCCTCGCGCAGCCGGCGCGCGTCCGCCAGCAGCTCGGCAGCCGAATTCCCCCGCATTGTGCGGGAGCCCGGGATTGAGCGGAGCCTGCTTTCCCAGGCTTGCACGTAGACTTGTTCCAGGGCCCGCGTGATTCTCGCCTCGTCCATGAGCGCAGAGCGCCGCATGCGGTCGCGCAGATCGCGGCGCAATTCCGCCAGGCGCGCAAGGTCGCCGGCCACGCGGGCGCAGATCGCGACATATTGGCCCACGTCGTGCGCGACGTATTCTCCCATCTCCATCGCGTTGAGCAGACTCGAGCCCATGCGGCCTGCGTGACGATCGCCGGCCAGAGTAACCACCGGCACGCCCATCCACATTGCTTCGCAGGTCGTGGTGGCGCCGTTGTACGGGAAACTGTCGAGCGCGATGTCCACCGCGCCGTAGATCGCCAGGTGGTCCTTCACGCCCGGCTCCCAGCCGCGCAGTTCGAGCCGTGCCGGATCGATTCCGGCGCGCTGGAACCGGTCGCGAACCGTCTGCGCGAGGTGCGGGAAAGAAAGTGGCCGGGCCTTCAGCAGCAGGCGCGAGCCCGGAACCGCGGCGAGCACCGTGGCCGCGGCGTCCTGGAACTGCACGGATAATTTCGCAAAATTATTGAAGCAGCCGAAGGTCACCCCGGGGGATGCGAGCGCGGGCAGCGGACCCACGTCGGGGCTCGTCCTGTTGGGCCGGTAGCAGAAGTAGGTCCCCGGAATGCGTACCAGCGGTTCGACCGAGAGCCGGTCGGACTCCCCGGGCGGGTCGGCGTAGGCGTCGGTGATGCGCAGATCCACCGCACCCAGCCCCGTCGTATTGGGGTAGCCAAGGTAGGTGGCCTGTATCGGCGCCGGTTTCATGGCCATGGCGAGCAGGCTGTTGCCCGCGGTGTGCCCGGCAAGGTCCACCAGAATATCGATCCGGTCGGCGCGAATGCGGTCGGCAAGTTCGGCGTCCGAAAGGTCTTCGCAATCGACCCATTGGGCGGCCAGCTTGCGCAGCCGTTCGGTGACCGCGTCCTTCTGGCGATGGTTGTAGTAGCAGTAGAGGTCGAATCGCGCGCGATCGTGGCGTTCCAGGATCGGCTCCAGGAACCGAATCACGACGTGGTCGCGGAAATCGGGCGACACGTAACCGATGCGAAGCTTGCGCGGCCACGCCGGATCCGGCACCGGAGCCTCGTAGCGCCGCGCGAATATTTCGCCGAAGCGCCGATGTTCGCGGAATATCGAAGCCGCATCCTGGTTCGCGCTGTAATTCAGTTCGAGCAGCAGATTGCTGAACGTCGGGGCGTGGCCGGGCGTCAGAGCCAGCGCCCTGCGGTAGGTCGCTATGGCCTCGTCGGCCCTGCCGTATTCGCGATAAATGCCGGCCAGGTTGAAATGCACCTCCGCCCGGTCGGGCAGCAGGGCCTGCAGCCGCTCCAGCTCGACGCGCGCCTCCTCCCTGCGGTCAAGCTCGATCAGCGTCACCGCATAATTGTTGCGCACCGCCGTGCACTCGGGCAGCAACGCGAGGCAGGCGCGATAGACGTCCACCGCCTCGGCCATCCGTCTCGCCGAGTTCAGCGCCTCGGCAAGCGCGAACAGATAGAGTGCCTCCGCCGGACGCATTTCGACCGCCTTCTGGAACAGCGCGATCGCCTCTTCATCGCGCCGGTCGCGCGCCGCAATGCGGCCGAGAAAATAGAGCGCATCGGCGCATGCGGGATCACTCTCCGGGACGCGGCGGTAGAAAGCGTCGGCCCCCTCGAGATCACCCTGGCTTTCGCATTCATATCCGGCGCGCAGCCACTCCGCCGGACCCGCAATCCCGGCCGGACGTTCGGGCCGCCCGTCGAGGCGCAACATGCGCTTCAACCAGTTCATCCGGCCGGCACCGCGGCTGGTAACATTGACTGGATCGAGGAGAGGCTGGACATGTTCAAACTGTTGGGTTCGCAGGTCGCAGAGGATTTTGCCATTGAACTGGCGGATGCTTTCCTCAAGCGCTGTCCGCCGAGTACGGCCGACCGCCCGACGATCGGCCTTGCCCGGGCGATCGACGACGTCTGCAACCGTGCCGCGGATTTTCAGCGCAGCAAGCGCCTAGGCGTCTATGGCAGGGCGAAATTCGGGACCGAATTCAAGGTCAAGCTCAAGGAATACGGCTACACGCCGGATTTCGTCGACGAACTCACCACCCGGATTCTGATCGGCATGTCCGGGAAATAGCCCGGGAGACGGCGCCGCTTGCGGCGGGCCGCAGACATAAAAAAAGCCCCTGCATGCAGGGGCTTTCTCGTCGAACTCGAACCGAAAGCTTAGCGGCAGGCGCCCGGCAGATACTTGCCAGACAAGCCGTTCGTGGTTCCGGAGGTGCAGTTCCAGGTCTTGGTGCCGTCGGTCGAACGCATCTCGACCGTGCCGCTGGTAACGCCGGAGTTGACCCCGCTCGACTTCATGGTCGCCGTCAGCGTGATGGCAGTGCCGTCGCCGGTCAGCGCAATCGCGTTGGTGTACTTGCCCGCCGTGGTGCTGACCGCGTCGGTGATTGCCGGCATCGAACCCTTGTCGGAGATGTACTCCGCGATCGGGGTCTTGGCCGCGCCAAGCAGGCTCACCGCTTCCGACACTTGCGAACGCGCGATGTAGTCCTGATAGGCCGGAATCGCCACTGCGGCCAGAATGCCGATGATCGCGACGACGATCATCAGTTCGATCAGCGTAAAGCCCTTCTGTAGCTGTTTCATCCAGTTGACTCCTTTAAGGCTTGTTAAAAAGGCGGCTCAAGCGGTACTTCGGACTTGGCCTGGGCAACTATACGCAAGTCTCGCGCCAGTCTGCGAGAATCAAAGTTTCTGTTTACTTTTCAATTGGTTATATATTATATATTCTGCCGATGTGACTTACTTCCTGTGCAAGCATGGACCTGGACTGCCGAAAATTGTCAGTTAGTGGCGATTTTGGAGAGCAATGGGCTCCGAATCATCGCTGCGCCCGGCGGCCGGCGAGTGGGCGCAACGCCTCAGCGACGCGCGCAATCACGTCCTCCCAGGGCTCCGCGCGGCCCCGCCGGTAGAGCCGCATCGTGGAATACCAGGGAGTGTCGTCGCGTCCAAGCAGCCAGCGCCATTCCGGCGGCCAATCGGTCAGCGTCCACACCGGCCTGGCCAAGGCACCCGCAAGATGGGCAACCGCGGTGTCGATCGATATGACCAGATCGAGATTCGCGATCAGCGCCGCGGTATCGGAAAAATCCCCGATCTCGCGGCCGAAATCGATGATGCGCATGCCGGCCGGAGCGTGCGCGACATGCTCCGCTCCGGGACCTTTTTGCAGACTGCAGAACAGGATCTCGCCGACCGCCGCCAACGGCGCAAACATGTCGAGCTTGAGCGAGCGCGACTGCGCGCTCTTGTTGCTGGATTGCGTCGCCCAGACAAGTCCGACCTTCAGGGCGGCGGCATCCGGCGCAAGCCGCGCGTTCCAGCGGCGCAGCTTTTCGGGATTCGCGTGCAGGTACGGTGTCTTCGCCGGGAGCGTGGCAATAGTGGTGCGGAATATTCTCGGCAGACTCAGCAGCGAGCAACACAGATCGAACGCCGGCGCCGGTTTCGACCAATCGGCCAACGCGGCGATTCCGGGGATGTTCTCGAACAGCGGCATCAGGCTTGCCGCGCAGCTCAGAATCACCTTTCCGCCGCGCTCTGCAACCAGGGGCGCGAAACGCACGAACTGGATCGCGTCGCCGAATCCCTGCTCGGCGTAAAGCAGAATGGCCTTGCCCTCGAGCGGGGATCCGTCCCAGCGCGGCCGTCCGGCATGCGGCCATAACGGCGCCAGATCGGGCATGCGCAATCGCCATTCGTATTCTTCCCACCCTTTTTCGAAATCCCCGGCCAGCAGCAGCTGAAGGGCATGGTTGAAATGCGCCTCCGCGAAGTCCGGCCTGGCCGCAATTGCATCGCGATAGCACGCCGCGGCGCCCGGCGCGTCGCCCTCCCGCTCGAGCAGATACCCGAGGCTCATGCTGGCTTCGGGAAACGACGCCCTGAGTGCGAGCGCGGTGCGGCATTGAGCGATCGCCTGCGCGTTTTCTCCCGACTGAAAAAGCGCGGTTCCCAGATTGAAATGCGCCTCGGCCCGACCGCCATCCACGTCGATCGCATTGCGGAACGCTGCGATCGCGTCCGCGAGCCTCCCAAGGTCCCGGTAAACGTTGCCAAGGTTGTTGAGCACATCCGCCTGTCCCTGCTCGAGCGCCAGCGCCTCTTCGTAGCCCTCGATAGCAGCCCCTAATTCGCCGCGTTCCTGGCTCGCACTGCCGGTCGCGGCCAGTATCCGCGCGAGGCGATGGCGCGCTTCCGCATTTTCCGGCTGCAGGGACAGCAGCTGGCGGTAGCATTCCTCCGCCGCGCCGCTATTCCCGGCGTTCTGGTGCTCGGCTCCGCGGCGCAGCAGTTCCCCGGCCCGCTGATTTTCCCCCTGAATCCCGGAATTTGCCGATGCCAGCTTTGCAAACCAGTTGCCGACGGTCATTGCAGGCGGGCCTATGCCGCCAGCGCGGCGATGATGCAGCCGACCGTGCGGTCCCAGGTGAATCGGGCCATGGTGTCGCGGGCCGCCGTATTGGGCTGCAATTGCCCGGATTGCTTGAGGCGGTGAACGGCGCGCAGCTGCTCCACCAGCTGCGCCACCTGGGCATCGCCGAATTCGGCCCATTGCCCCTGGCCGAAATTCCATTTCCCGTCATGCGCGTCTTCGAGGCGCTCGATCTCGATGAGCCGGGCGTTCTGGGGCGTGAGGTACTCGGTAGGCGCGGAGTAGTTGGTGGCAATGACGTGCTTGCCCATCGCCATCATTTCCGCCAGATCGAGATTCCAGCCTTCGGCGCGAAACGGAAACACCCCGCAGTCGGCCCGCGCCATCAGGTCGGCGACATCGCGATGCGCCGGCAGGCGTCCTTCGATGACCTCGATCTTCCCGCCCAGCGGGGAATTGCGGAACACGTCGGCCCACTGGCGCGACTCCTCCTCGGAATAGAACGGATTGTGGCCGAGCAGGACCAGCCGCACCTCGTCGTCCCTGGTGAACGCCTTGTTGAATGCCTCCGCAAGGACGTCATGCCCCTTGCGCACCTCGAACTTGCCGACATTGAGAAAAACAGTCGGTCCCGGCGCGATCCGGTCGATGAAGCGGAAGATGCCGTGGTCCACGCCCAGCGGCGCGACGCGGATGCGTTCCTCCGGAATGGCGTTGTCCGCGAGCACCGTCTTGGCCCACTGCGAGGGCACGAATACCAGGTCCTGCGCAGCCAGGTGGTGCCGCTCGACAGGGTCCAGCCGGTTGAGTTCGAATATCGGCAAACCGCAGTGCAGTCCCTTGCCGATGTGATGGGCGAGGTCCTTCTGATGGGAGATCCGCACCGAAGGAGCGCGCGGGTTGTAATACTCCCGGCGGCCGAGTGCGCGCTCCAGAAGCCGATGCCGCTCTTCAGGCGCCTCGACGTCGCCGATCGGCCAGAGCGCCACGCCATGGCCGGCCCGGTCCAGGCTGGCGAGGATGTTGAGTCCGACGACTCCGTAACCCAGGCTGTTCACTGGCGCGGCGAAATTGATGTCCATCGCGCGTCACCGCGAGTAGCCGGGAATCTTCGATTCGTCCACCTCGTCGATCTGCTCCTTGTCGAGAAACAGCTCGGCGTAACGCCGGTAGACCTTGTTGCGCACGAAAACATCGAACAGGTCGGGGTCGATGTGCCCGTTGAGGCTGAACCGACCGAGAATCTCGAGCGATTCGGACAGCGTCTTGCCCTTCTTGTAGGGCCGGTCCTTGGCGGTGAGCGCCTCGAAAATGTCGGCGATGCCCATGACGCGCGCCTGGACCGACATCTGCTCGCGCACCAGGCCTTTCGGGTAGCCCTTGCCGTCCATGCGCTCATGGTGCCCGCCGGCGTACTCCGGCACGTTCTTGAGGTGCTTGGGCCACGGCAGGGCCTCGAGCATCTTGATGGTAGCGACGATGTGGTGGTTGATGATCTGCCGCTCGTCCGCCGTCAGGGTTCCGGCGCGGATGGTCAGGTTCTTCAGTTCGTCCTCGCTGAGGAAGTTCGCCTCGTGGCCGGAGGTATCGATCCAGCGGTAGCGCGCGATCGCCTTGACCCGCTCGAGGTCGCCCTCGCGCATTGCCTCGCCGCCGATGTTGCAGGTGCGCAGGAACGCCCGGTCGTCGTCCAGGCGCCGCAGGCGCTCGCGATGGCGCGCGTCGGCCGCATCGTGCTCGGAGCGCAGCGCGCCGTGCGCGACCAGCAGCGCCTTTTCCTTCATCAGTTCGATCTCGGCGTCGCGCTTGAGGACCTCGAACCGCGTATCGAGCAGCTGCACGCGATCGTAGATGGTCTCCAGCTTGGTCGCCTTGTCGACCACGTGCACCGGCGTCGTCACCTTGCCGCAATCGTGCAGCAGGCCGGCGATCTTGAGCTCATAGCGATCCTTGTCGCTCATGTGGAAGGTCGCAAGGGGCCCCTCGCGCATGTCGTTCACGGCCTCGGCCAGCATCATCGTCAGCTGCGGCACGCGCTGGCAATGCCCTCCCGTGTACGGCGATTTCTCGTCGATCGCGGTATTCATCAGGTTGATGAACGATTCGAACAGCTCCTCGAGCTGGATGATGAGCATCCGGTTGGTGAGCGCGATGGCCGCCTGCGAGGCGAGCGATTCCGCCAACCGCTGATCGGACGGCGAGAACGGGACGATCTCCCCGCTGCGCGGGTCGGATGCGTTGATCAATTGCAATACGCCGATGATCTCGTTCTCGTGGTTCTTCATCGGCACCGTCAGGAAGGATTTCGAACGGTAACCGGTCTTCTTGTCGAAGTTGCGCGTGCCCGAGAAATCGAAGCCTTCGGCGGTGTAGGCATCGGGGATATTCACCGTCTTGCCGGTCAGCGCAGCGTAGGCCGCCACCATGCTGTGGTTCGGCTTGCCGTCCTTGCCCATCAGGTGGATCGGATAGAACGGCACCGGGGTCCCGGTGGTGCCGCCCAGGTAGTAATGGAGCGAAGTCGTGCGCACGATTTCGAAGCGCAGCGTGCCGTCATCGGCAACGCGGTACAGCGTGCCGCCGTCGGCGCGCGTGATCGATTTGGCCGCCGTCAGGATGCTCTCGAGCAGGCGGTTGATGTCGCGCTCGGCCGAGAGCGAGGCGCCGATCGCGTTCAGGTGCTCGAGGCGCTGGCCGAGGTCTTCGCCCGCCTCGGCCGCAGCGAGCAGCTTCAACCCCTGGGTATTCTCGACCGACGAGCCGCTCATGGGCGCCCGGGCGCCGCGCTCACTTGATGCAGACCGAGCGGACTTCCTTGAGGCTGGTCATGCCCAACAGGCACTTTTCCATTCCGTCCTGCTTCAGCGTGCGCATGCCCTCCTCCAGCGCCACCGCAATCAACTCCGACACGCGCGCCTTCTCGGCGATCAGCTTCTTGAGCGGATCGGTGGCGATCAGCAGCTCATGCAGGCCGCAGCGTCCCTTGTAGCCGCCGCCGCCGCATTTGTCGCAGCCGACAGGCTTGTAGAACGTCAACTGGCCCTTGTCGTTGCCGTAGGTCTTCACCCAATCGCGATAGACGTTTTCCATTGCCGCCTTGGGGTCCTTCTTGAAGGTGGAGGTATTCTGCAACTCGTCGCAGTACTCCTGCAGGAACGACTTGATCTCGGCGCCTTCCGGGTTGTACGGCTGCTTGCAGCTGCACATGCGCTTTGCAAGGCGCTGCGCCAGGATGCCGAGCAGCGCATCGGAGAAGTTGAACGGGTCCATGCCCATGTCGAGCAGGCGGATGATCGATTCCGGCGCCGAGTTGGTGTGCAGCGTGGCGAATACCAGGTGGCCGGTGAGCGAGGCTTCAATGCCGGTGCTCGTCGTCTCCTTGTCGCGCATCTCGCCGACCATGATGATGTCCGGATCCGCGCGCAGAAATGCCTTCATCACCACCGCGAAGTCGAGGCCCGCTTTCTTGTTCACCTGCACCTGGCGCAGGCCCTTCTGCGTGATCTCGACCGGGTCCTCGGCGGTCCAGATCTTGGTGTCCGGCGTGTTCAGGTACTTGAGCACCGAGTGCAGCGTGGTGGTCTTGCCCGAGCCGGTCGGACCGCAGACGAAGAACAGGCCGTAGGGTTTGCCGACCGCCTTCTGCAGTTCTGCGAGGTTGTGCGCCGTGAACCCCATTTTTTCGAGCGGGATCGGCTCGCCGGCAGCGAGGATCCGCATCACCACGTCTTCCACGCCGCCCGCGGTCGGGATCGTGGCAACCCGCAGTTCGATGTCGAGCGGGCCGAATTTCTTGAACTTGATCTTGCCGTCCTGGGGCTTGCGCTTCTCGGATATGTCCAGGTCGCACATGATCTTGAGACGCGCCGCGAGTGCTGCCCGATAACTTGCCGGCACCTCGATGTAGGGCTGCAGATCGCCGTCCTTGCGGAAGCGGATTTCGGTCTTCGCCTTGCCGGGATATGGCTCGATATGAATATCCGACACGCCCTGGTTGTAGGCGTCGATGATGACCTTGTTGACGAGCTTCACCAGTTCGTTGTCCGCGGCCGCCGAGACATCGTCCGCTGCCGATCCTTCGAGCGCCCCTTCCATTTCGTCGTCGCCGAGGCTGGCCAGCATGTCGCCGACATCGCCGGTATCGACCGCCTCTGCGCCGTAGAAGTGGTTGATCGTTTCCTTGAAGTCCTTCTGCGTCGCGACTTTGTAGATGAGCTTGGACTTCGGGAACACGTTCGACGCGATGCGCGAACTGCGAATGCGCTCCGGGTCGAGGCAAAGCACCGTCAGCCCCTCTTTCGATTCGTCGATCGGCAGCCACTGGTTCGACTCGACGTATTCGCGCTTGAGGTTCTTGAGCAGGTCCATCGGCTTGACGCGGTCGGCCTTGAACGGCTCGTAGGGCACGCCGAAGAATTTCGCCAGCGCTGCCCCGATCGCGGCAATCTTCACCTGGAATTCGTCCGCGAGCACGGTCTCGATGTCGATCGCCTTTTTCCGCGCCTGGCGTGAAGCAAGCTCGAATTCGCCCGACGACAGCACCGCGTCGGAGATCAGATAGTCGTACTTGGTCTTGACGAGCTGGGGTTTCTGCCGCTGCTTGAACGCGATCGCCAGAGTCTGCGCGAGCTCGCTCACGCCTTCCTCGGGGAGCGGCCCGAAGGGCACGCCCGCCTTGTTGTTGATGATCTGGATGACGCCGATCAGCTCGCCGCTGCCCTGCTCCACGATCGGCGCAAGCAGCTGCTGCTTGGTCCGGTAGCCGGTGCGCTTGTCGACCTCCTGCAGGAACCGCAGGTTCGGGTTGAGCGCTTTGAGTTCCGCGTCGTCGTAGCAGTCTTTCAGGTTGGTCAGCTTGCGCGACAGCGCCACGTAGCCCGCGATCGATTGCTCCGCGATCGGCAGCTTCAGGTCCTTGAACGAATTGAGGCCGGTCTTGACCTTGGAGACGATGGACTGCTTGTCTTCGCCCACGGAATAAATCGTCAGGCGGTCGGCGTTGAACAGCTGGCAGATGTCCGAGCTGACCTCCAGCATGATCTCGTCGATGTTGCTGGTGGCGTGGATCTTGTTGGTGACCAGCTGCAACTGCTTCTGGAACGCAAGCCGGACGTTGACGTCCGCCTGTGCTGCCGCTGGATGGCTGAGTACCGCGCTCATTGGAATCCCCCGTGCATGGCTAGGCTAATCTTAGCCCCGAACCGAAAACCATTCTACACCCACCCCCATGATTTTTAACCAGCTTTTCAGGAACTGCGGCACTTAACGGCCCTGCCCTGCAGCCCACAGACCGCCCGCGAGCAGCGAGGCCTTGAAACCGCGCTGCGCGAACAGGAACGCCGCCGCGGAGCTGCGCCGGCCGCTCTGGCAATAGACGATGTATTCGCGCGACGGCTCCAGCACCGGGAAGCTGTTGCGCACCTCGTTGAGCGGCACATTGACCGCGCCGGGCAGCCGATCGTACCGGTACTCGGATGGGTAGCGCACGTCGAGCCAGACCGCGCCGCGCGCGACGCGCTCGAGAGCCTCGGCGTAACCGACGCGCTGCAGCAGCGGTTCGCCCAGAAGCTCATGGAAGTCCTTCTTGCCCAGGCGCAGCAGCTTGCCGTCGGTCGTCATGGTCACGGTCGCGTTGCGCCGCGCCTTCGAGGCGAGGGCCTCCTCGCCGAACGCGTCGCCGCTTCTCAGCTCGGCCAGCGCGACCTTGACGCCGCCGACCATGCGTTCCACCTGGCAGCGGCCCGCCTCGATCACGTAGTAGTAGTCGCCCTCCTCGCCCTCCCGGATCACGACCTCGCCGCGCTTCACGGCGATCTGCTCGAAGCGCTCGAGAAGCTGCTCGATGCGCGCTGCGGGAAGCTGCGCGAACACGCCGTGGTGCAGGTTGGACAGCGAAAAGATCCCGGACGCAAGGCGCGCGTCGGTGCGCACCGCCTGCCCCATCGCGCTCGCGGCGGTGGCATCGCCGCTGGCGACCTGGTCGAAGGTCACCAGGATATCGAGCACCTCGTCGTTCACCGTCAGCAGCTCGAGGTCGCTGATGGCCCGCGAGCGCTCGATTTTCGCCTTGCGCCGGTTCAGCGGATGGCGGCCGTCCCCCATTCCCCCGACCACCACCAGCGTGCCGCCGCCGGCGTACATGAGCAGAATCTCGCCGTGCAGCAGGAATACCGAGTGCGCCGCATCCTTGTGCGCCGCGAGCGGGTCGCTGCCGCGCGCGGCGCGCTCGACGACCGCGACCTCGGCCAGCTCGCGCAGGCGCTCCGCGGAAAGCGCCCCCAGCGGCGCGAACATCGAAAGCTGCTCCGGGGTGGCGCGCTGCGCCGGCGGGCGTGCCTGCGTATTCACGCGATCAGAACTCGAATACCTGCCCGTTCTGCAGCATGCGCGGCCGGTGTCTGCCGGCGCATTCCTCGATTTCCTGCATCGTCAGCTCGATCTCGCCGGGCTTGAGGTGCGTGATCCAGACCTCGGGCTCGAGGTCGAGCTTCGCGAGTTCGTCCGCGAGCATTGACGGGCAAAGATGCTTCGAGACCTCGGCCAGCTGGCGCTCCTTGTTCGAGAACGCGGTCTCCACGATCAGCACTTTCAGGGCCGGAATGCGGTTGACGATGCTCCACAGTTCGTCGTTAGGCCCGGTATCGCCGGAAAACACCAGGCTGCCGGATCCGCTGTCGAGGTGATATCCGATCGCGGGCACGGTATGCACCGCCGGCAGAGGCGTGAACTTCCTTTCTCCGACGGCGATTGTGCGCCCGAGCTCTATCTCCTGATAGCGCATGAACGGGGCTTCCGCAGACGGGATCTCCGTGAAATCCGGCCAGATCGCCCAGTTGAACAGATGGTTCCTGAGGATTTCGATCGTGGGCCCGGTGGTGTACACGGTGACCGGGCGGGACCGCATGCCCCCCACGGTGTCCACCAGGAAGGGAATCGAAGTGACGTGATCGAGGTGCGAATGGGTGACGAAGATGTGGTCGATCTGGGTGAGCTCGGCGAGCGAAAGGTCGCCGACGCCGGAGCCGGCGTCGATCAGCACATCGTGGTCGACCAGAAACGAGGTGGTGCGCAGATGGCGCCCGCCGATGCCCCCGGAGCAACCCAGTACGCGCAGGCGCACGCGACCCGTCCTACTTCTCGTCGAAAGCGGTAATGCCGTCCCAGCCTTCGGGCGGCGGTGTGCGGCAAAAACCGGCGACCCGGTCCGCGTAAAGCGCGTACAGCGCGCGACCCGGAAACATTCTCTGCAGGTTGACGAGATTGACGTCGACTTGGTCCCACTGCTGCGCACGATAGGCGCGCAACGTCTTGCTCCAGAGCCTGAGTTCCTCGTGCGCCTGCGCGTCCACGTCCGACTCCAGCCCGATCGGCTCGTAGATTGCGACCGCTTCGTGCTTGCCTTTCACCTTGATGCGGTCGACCTCCCGGAAGACCACGTCCTTGATCGCTTTGCGCGTCGATTCGCCGACCAGGATGCCGACGCCATAGTGCTTGGTGCGCCCTTCCAGCCGGGAAGCCACGTTCACGGCGTCGCCCATGGCGGTGTAAGCGCGCCGCACCTGCGAGCCCATGTCGCCGACCCGGACATTGCCCGAGTTGAGCCCGACCCCGATCTTGAGCGTCGGCCAGCCCTTCGCGGCAAACTTGGCATTCAGCACTTCGCACTCCTTCTGCATTGCCAGGCCGGCGAGAACGCCGTTGCGCGCGTGCTGCGGATCCTCGACCGGCGCACCCCAGAACGCCATGATCGCGTCGCCGATGTACTTGTCAAGGGTCCCGTTGTACTTGGACCGGATGATGCCGCTCATGTCGGTCAGGTATTCGTTGATGTATTCGCGCAATTCCTCGGGTTTGAGCGCCTCGGAGATGGTGGTGAATCCCCGGACGTCGGAAAACAGTATCGTCAGCTCGACTGCCTTCGGCTCCATGGTGTATTTCTCGGGATTCGCGGCCATCCGGTCCACCAGTTCCGGCGGCACGTATTGGCCGAACAGTTCCGTGAACTGGCGTTTCGAGCGCGACTCCACGAAGTACCCGTAAGCCATGTTCATGGTGTAGACGAATGCGATCATCAGGATCGAGGCCGCCAGCGGCAGGACCATGTCCGCCCCCGTCCAGACCGCCAAGTTGAAGGCGATGATCAGAACGAGCCCTATCGCGGCGGCTGCCGTCGCCCAGAGCGCGGAGAGCATCGGTATCAGCAGCGAGAGCGTCACGCCGCCGATCAGAAGCAGGAAGACCTCCGCACCGATTACGTATGCAGGCCTTTGCTTCAGGTTGTGCGCAAGGATGCCGGCAATCATGTTGGCGTGAATTTCGACCCCGGGGAAGACGGCGTCCACGGGTGCCGAGCGCAAGTCGAGCAGGCCGGGTGCGGTGGTACCGACGATCGCGATCTTGCCCGTCAGTTGCTCGGGCTTGACCCGGTCATTGAGCACATCGACCAGCGATACATACGCGAAGGTGGCCTTCGGGCCGGCATAAGGGACCAACGCGGCCGCCTCTTCGTCCACCGGAATATCGAACGGGCCGACCTTGATCCACTCCATGCCACCGTACTTGCCGGAGAGCGGCTGATCGGGCGGATAGATCGGCTCGACCGTGGGAAACGCGCCCTTCTCGCGCGCGATCAGCGTGCGCACCATGGCAAGCGACAGCGGTTCGTAATAGGCACCGTCGTACTCCAGCAGCATGGGTACGCGGCGCGACACGCCATCGTCGTCGACGAGAGGATTGAAGTGGCCCGCAGCCGCGGCGTTCTTGAGGTAAATCGGGAGGTTGCCCGTATAGCCGTGCCAGCGCGCAAATGCGATGTTGCGCCCCGTAAAAGTTCCCTTGGGGAGCACCGCTTCTGGAATGGCATTGACCTTGACCGCTTTTTCGTCGCCATTGAAGTAATAACCAAGCACGACAGGGCGCCCCTTGATGCTGGCCGCGAATATGCCGTCGAAATCGAGCCGCTGGCGCAATTTCTGGTAGGTCGTCTGGAACCCTGCCGCGTCCTTCAGCTCCTTCTGAGCAAGCGCGTCCAGCACGTCCATTCCCGAACTCGTGTCGCGCTCGGCCCAGACGACGTCGAAACCGACCAGCGCAACGCGGTACTGGTCGAACAGCTTGTCCATCAGCCGCGCCATCACATTGCGGCTCCAGGGCCAGCGCCCGATCTCGCCCAGGCTCTTCTCGTCGATGTCGAGGATGACGATGCGCGGGTCTCCCTCGCGCGGCATCGTCAGCTTCAGGCGCGTGTCATAGATGATGCTGTCGAGCTGGTCGATGAGCCCAACGCGATAGACCCTGGCCGCATGCCCGATAAACAAGAGGGTGATCGCCAGACCGAGGAGGATCCGGACGATATGCTGTTTCACTCATCCTCCGGCGGTCGGGGCCGGGCCGGGGGACGAGCCAACGCCATCAGCTCTTGAAGAAAAACTCCATCTTGATGCCCGCGATCTCGACCAGGTCGTGGTCCTTGAGCGCATGCGGCGAGGTACCGATCGCCTGGCCGTTCACCGTCGGACGATGCGTACCCTCGACATGGGTGATGAAGTAGCCCTGGGGTCGCCGCGTCAGGACCGCAACCTGCACGCCCGGCTTGCCGAGCGTGGTCAGCGGCTTGGACAATTCGAGTTCCTTGCCCGCGTTGCCGCCCGAGAGCAGCTGGATCGCGCCCAGCGGTTGAGCTGGTTTGGGCGGCACTGCAGGAGCGGCGACCGGAGCCGCGGCGGGCGCAGCGGCGGGTGCCGCCGGCTTCTCCGACGTGCCGGCCGCCTGTGCCGCAGTGCCAACCGCCTGCAAAGCGGCCTGACGTGCCGCCTGTGCGGCCTGTGCGCCGCCGCCCCCCATGGCCCTCGCCTGTTCGGCCGCCGCCTTCATGGCCGAGGGCCGCAGCACCATCGTCTTTTCGAAGTCAGCCGCAGCCGCCGCCGGCTGGGCGCCGGCTTCCTGGATGAATTTCAGCTTGTACTTGCCAAGCTCGATGACGTCGTTGTTCTGCAGGAAATGCTTCTTGACCGGGTTGCCGTTGACCAGGGTGCCGTTGGTGCTGCCGAGGTCTTCCATGAACGAATCATTCAGGATCGTGACGATTACGGCGTGCTCGCCGCTCACCGCCAGATTGTCGATCTGGATGTCGTTGTGCGCCTTGCGGCCGATCGTGGTGCGCTCCTTGGAGAGCGGGATCTCCTTGAGCACCAGGCCATCCATGCTGAGTATCAGTTTCGCCATCGCCGACCCCTGCCTTTATTTTAACCAGGCAAAAACTTTGCCCATCACGCCGCGTGGGGCGGGATATTCCCGCAGGACGCGTACGAGTATAACCGATACGTTGTCCTTGCCCCCGTTGTCATTCGCCATCTGCACCAGCTGCTGGGCGGCGAGCTTCAGATTGCCCCCCAAGGCCTGCAAGGTCATGCCCATGTCTTCGTCGTCCACCATGTCGCACAGACCGTCCGAGCAGAGCAGGTAAATGTCGCCCGGCCGGGTAGCGTATTCGCGGACCTCGGGCTCCACGGTCGGGTCGATGCCGAGCGCCTTGGTCACGAGGTTCTTGTGCTGCGCGTGCTTCGCCTGGTCGGCGGTGATGATGCCGCTGTCGATCTGCTCCTGCAGCAACGAATGATCGCGCGTCACCTGCGAGAACTTGCCGTCGCGCAGCATGTACAGCCTCGAGTCGCCAAGATGGCCGACCGTCATCTTGTCGTCGTAGAACAGGCAAACGACCAGCGTCGTTCCCATGCCGGCGTACTGCGGTTGGCTCTGCGCCGCCTGGTAAATCGAGGTATTAGCCTTGAGCACCTGCTCCCGGATCATCCGCCCCGCGACCGGCGCCTTCGTTTCTTCATCGATCTGGTACGGCTGAACCTTGCCAAGCAGCTGCTGGATCTCGGTGGTGATCACCGTGGTCGCCATCCCGCTCGCGACCTCTCCGGCGTTGTAGCCGCCCATGCCGTCGGCAAGCACAACCAGCCCGTTTGCGGGATCGGAGGCTATCGAGTCCTCGTTATGCGAGCGCACCATGCCCGGGTCGGTGCAACTCGCGATTTCGAGAATCTGGCTGTAATTCATGCAGCGGTCCGAGCTCTCCGAGTTCTTTTGCTTTTCAGGCTGGCGTGCAGCGCAAAAATTCTACGCCACCCGGCGCCCGGCCGGCGCGACTCCAAGACGTACGCTTCCCCCTAGGAAAACAGCTTCCTATCCCGCATTTTTGCAGTTAAATGTCAGCTACGTCAAATATTTGGCTGCGCCCCGGTTTCCGGCGGCGCGGCCGGACCGGGCGCCGTTTCAGGGACTCAGGACCCGAGCAGTTGCCCGGGCTTGATGCTGCCCGCGCCCAGGAGATCGCCGGCGGCGGCCTTCTTGCCGTCCCCGAGCTTGGCGCGCAGCACCTCGATGCGCCCGCCCTGGGCGGTCACCTGGAAGCTTGCCGCGCTGCATTCGACGACCTCGCCGATCTTGCCCTTGACGGCACCGAAGGTCCGGACCGGCAGCTTGCGGCAGTCGAAGATCTGCAATTTCGTCCCGTTCAGGGTGGTCCAGGCGCCCGGGGCAGGATTGCTGCCCCGGATCAGGTTGTGGACTACATCGACTTGATTCGCCCAGTTGATGCGCGATTCGGCCTCCCGGAACCAGCCTTCGTAGGTCGCCTGCGACTCGTCCTGCGCCAGTTGCCGGTGCTTTCCGGCAACCACCAGGTCCGCGGCCTCAAGGATCGCCTGTACCCCCATCGGGAACAGGCGATCGAAATACACCGTGCCGAGCGTGTCGTCGGGACCGATGCGCGTTTCCTTCTGCAGGATCACCGGCCCTTCGTCCAGGCCGTCGGTCGGACGGAAGATCGTGAGGCCGGTTTTGGCGTCGCCGCGCGAGATCGGCCAGTTGATCGAACTCGGGCCGCGGTATTTCGGCAGCAGCGACGGGTGGAACTGGATGGTGCCGTGCTGCGGGATGGTGACGAAATCCTGCGGCGCAAACTGCAGCACGAAGGCCATGATGCCAATATCGGCAGCAAGCTTTTTAATTGCAGCTTTCGCTGCATCC
>MEQQ01000098.1:19600-27295 GCA_001770285.1 Betaproteobacteria bacterium RBG_16_66_20 | reverse complement strand
ACCGCCGAAGGCGTGCGCGCCGACCGCGCCCGGGAATGGCGCCTTGTGGATCACATCGCCAAGCCGCAGCAGTTCGCCGGATTCGTGAAGAACCGGGCGCTGGAGCTGGCGCAGCAATCCGACCGGCCGGGCGGAGAAGGAATTGTCTTGGATTTGCTCAAGCAGTCCTTAATCGAAGTGAAGATCGATTCGACATCCCGCACTGCAGAAATCACGGTTAAAGGTCCGACCAGAGAGCAAATTCAAATTCAAAGAAATGATTCCTGGTATCCACTGCAGCTCGCGCGCGAGCTGGACGAGGCGATCCTCAACCTGCGCCACAACCACCTCGACGTGGGCCTGTGGATCCTGAAGACCAAGGGAAGCGTTCAGGCAGCGCTCGAACTGGATGCGCTCCTCGAAAAGAACTCGACGGATTGGTTGGTGCGCGAAACCCTCGGCTACCTGCGCCGCACGTTCGCGCGCCTGGATGTCTCCTCGCGCTCCATCTTCGCCGTGGTGGAACCCGGCTCCTGCTTCGCCGGCACGCTCGCCGAACTGCTCTACGCCGCCGACCGCAGCTACATGCGGGACGCGGAAGAGAACGGTCCGTCGATCGCACTGTCGCCGCTCAACCTCGGGACTTACCCGATGGTGAACGGGGAAACGAGGATTTCGGCGCACTACTGTGGTGAGATGCCAAAACTTCCGGTTGGTGAAATTCTTGATACAAAAAAGGCAAAAGATCTCGGGCTGATCACTTCCGCCCCCGACGATATCGACTGGGAGGAAGAAGTGCGCATTGCCATCGAGGAACGCGTCGCCCTGTCGCCAGATGCGCTCACCGGCATGGAGGCCTCGCTGCGCTTTACCGGCCGCGAGAACATGCTGACGCGCGTGTTCGGGCGGCTGTCGGCGTGGCAGAACTGGATTTTCATCCGGCCGAACGCGGTCGGCGAACAGGGCGCCCTCAAGGTGTACGGCACGGGCGCCAAGGCGAAATTCAACTGGGAACGGGTGTAACCATGTCCGGCATCAATTACAGCGAGAAGATCCCCAACAACGTCAACCTGGCGACCGACCGCACGCTGCAGCGCGCGCTCGAGCACTGGCAGCCCCGGTTCCTCGATTGGTGGCGCGGCATGGGCCCGACCGACTTCCAGGGCGCCGACGTCTACCTGCGCACCGCCGTGTCGGTCGATGCGGAGGGCTGGGCGCAGTACGGCGCGGTGCAGATGCCTGACTACCGCTGGGGAATATTCCTCGCGGACGCGGTGGCCGAGCGCAAGATCGGATTCGGCGACGCCATGGGCCAGCCTGCCTGGCAGCAGATACCGGGGGAATACCGCTCGACGCTGCGCCGGCTGATCGTCACCCAGGGCGATACCGAGCCCGCCTCGGTGGAACAGCAGCGCCTGCTGGGCCATAGCTGCCCTTCCCTCTACGATCTCAGGAACCTGTTCCAGGTCAACGTCGAGGAAGGCCGCCACCTGTGGGCGATGGTGTACCTGCTGCACGCCTATTTCGGCCGTGACGGCCGCGAGGAAGCCGAGGAGCTGCTCGAGCGCCACTCGGGCGACTCGGACAAGCCGCGCATCCTCACCACCTTCAACGAGCCGGTCTCGGACTGGCTGTCGTTCTACTGCTTCACCTACTTCACCGACCGCGACGGCAAGTACCAGCTGAAGAGCTTGGCCGAGTCCGGCTTCGACCCGCTGTCGCGCACCTGCCGCTTCATGCTGACCGAGGAGGCGCACCACATGTTCGTGGGCGAGACCGGCATCGGCCGGGTGGTGAAGCGCACGCTGGAAGTCATGAAGGAGCTCGGCAGCGACGACCCGGCGCGCATCCGCGCGCACGGCGCCGTGGACCTGGGGCTGCTGCAGAAATACCTCAACTTCTGGTGCTCGTCTTCGCTCGACCTGTTCGGCAACGAGATCTCGTCCAATTCAGCGGCGAATTTCGCCAACGGACTGAAGGGCAGGCCGGACGAATCGAGCTACGACGATCACGTGCTCC
The DNA here is from genome assembly GCA_001770285.1 of Betaproteobacteria bacterium RBG_16_66_20. Taxonomy (GTDB): domain Bacteria; phylum Pseudomonadota; class Gammaproteobacteria; order Burkholderiales; family SG8-39; genus RBG-16-66-20. Next base: position 25,297 of record MEQQ01000098.1, on the reverse strand, counting down.
GGGAAAAGACGTTCCAGCTGAAGACCCCCCAGGGCGACGAAACCGTCCCGATGCTCAATGCGGTCAACGAGATCATGCGCGAGTCCTATCTCAAGGACTGCGAGATCGGCCTGAAGCGCTGGAACCGCGTCATCGAACGCGCCGGCCACGGCGAGCTCGCGCTCAAGCTGCCTTCGACCCGTTTCCGCCGCTCGATCGGCATCTGGGCGGGCCAGCCTGTGGATCCGCAAGGAAATGTCGTTGCAAAAGAGTTATATGAAAAAAACCTGGCGAACTGGATTCCGTCCGCGGCCGACAGGGCCTTCGTCCTGTCGCTGATGAAACGGGTCGCGGAACCGGGCAAGATCGCCGGCTGGGTCGCGCCGCCCGAGCGCGGCATCAACAACCTCCCGGTGGAGCATGAGTACGTCAAGCTCCACTGAGGCGTTTTCCGAGCACGAACTCGGCGAGTTCCTCAACCGGATGCTCGAGGCCGAGCGCGCCGGCGCGAAAGCGCTGGTCGTTTTTCTCGATTCTTTTTCCAGAAACTCGGAAGAATGGAAAATCCTGCGCCAGGTCCAGGCCGCGGAAGCGCACAACTGCGCCCTCATCGGCAAGCTGCTGGAGCACGGCGGCAAGCCCTACAGCCACGCCACGGGCGAGTTCTTCGACAAGGCCGTCGCGCTGAGCGGCCGCCGCGCGCGCATCGAGTTCCTGATCCGCGGCCTGCGCTGGGCGGTGCGCAAGTTCGACGCGGCCCTGCCCAGGATCGAGAACGCCGGCATGCGGGCGACCATCGGTGGCATGCGCGACTCGCACGCGCGCAGCATCGAAGCCTGCGCCGCAGTGGCACGGACGCTGCCGGACTGAAGAGGAGATCATGAGCTACACGCTGCCCGAATTCCTTGCCCACGCCATCGCGATGGAGCAGGAAGCCGCCGACCGCTACCTCGAGCTGGCCGATATGATGGAGGCGCACCACAACGACGCGGTGTCGACGGTGTTCCGCGACATGTGCCGCTACTCCGAGATGCACCGCGATTCGATCCGCGAGCGCGTCGGCGCGATCGAGCTGCCGAAGCTGCGCTCCTGGGAGTACCGCTGGCGCACGCCGCCCGAAGTGGGCGGTGAAGAGGGCTTCGACTACCTGATGGAGCCCTACCACGCGCTGCGCTACGCGCGCGGCAATGAAATGCGCGGCATGAAGTACTACCGCGCGGCCGCTGCGGATGCGCAGGATGCCGAGCTGCGGCGGCTGGCCAACGAGTTCGCCGACGAGGAGAAGGCGCACGTCCTCGCGCTGGACCAGTGGCTGGAGCGAACGCCGCGCCCTTCGGCGCCGTTCGCCGAAGACCCGGAAGCGATCGAGCCGGTCTGAGTCGTGGCTTCGCTCGGACCAAGCGCGCGCTAGCGCGCGCCGCGATCACGCAACAGCTTCACGATGTGCCGGTAATTCGCCGCGCGCGCCAATTCGAGCGGCGTCACGCCGCTGGCACTCTTGGCATTCAGGTCGGCGCCTTTCTCGATGAGGAATTCGGCGACCTCGTAATGATTGTAGAGCACCGCCGTGTGCAGGGGCGTGGTACCGCTCCGGGTGCGGCTGTTGACATCCGCTCCGCGCTGCACCAGTGAGCCGATCATCAGCAGCGTGCCCTTCATCACCGCGTAGTGCAGCGCCGAAGCGCCCGCGCCGGGATCCTTGGCCTCGATGTCGGCGCCCTGCTCGATCATCTTGAGCGCGTTGGTGTAGTCCCCCTTCGCGATCACCGCGTGCAAGCTCTGCGGCGCCGCCTGCGCACTCGGGCTCACGGCAGCCGGCGGCGCCGAATCCGCGGCCGGCTTGGCCGCCTTCTGCACTACCGGATCCTGGACCTGGGGCTTTGGCGGCGGCTCGGGCTGCGACGGCTGCGGCGGGGATTGCGGCGCAGGCTGCTCGCCCTCCCTGCCCCCGAAAATGGACTCGAAAATGCCGCGGATTGCGCTGCCGAGGTCGTTAACGAACCGCTCGGGCAGCGATTGCCCCGGGGTCGGCTCCTGCGGCTGCGGCTGCTGGGCGCGCGCCGGCAGCGCCACGATCATCGATGCCGCCACCAACGCAACCATCCACTGCCTGCTGCGCAAGTTCATGCCCCCTTGGGACCTGGAATAATACTCTTGAACTGCGCATCCACAGGGATCCGCAGTCCGTTGGCGAGGCGATTGGTCTGGTTGGCAAGGCCGACCACCGCCATCAGCTCCATCAGCATCGGCTCGGTCATGCCCTTCTGCCTCGCCGCCGCGGTATGCGAATAGGTACAGTACTCGCAGCCGTTGGTGGCGCTGACCGCCACATAGACCATTTCCTTGAACAGCGGATCGAGCGCGCCCGGGGCCATCACCTGCCGCACGTTGTCCCAGGTGCGCCGGAGCAGCGCCGGATCCCGGGCCAGCGCCTTCCAGAAGTTGTTGATCCAGTCGGTGCCGCGCGCCTGCATGATTTCGTCGTAGACCGCCCTGACCTCGGGCGCGGCTTCGGCGTACTCGATCAGCCTCACGATCGTCATGCCAATTCCTCCTCGAGTCCTGCGTTGGGTAATAATACCGCCCCATGAAGTTTCTCTTCGACCTGTTCCCGGTGATCCTGTTCTTCGCCGCTTTCAAGCTGGCGGACATCTACGTCGCCACCGCGGTGGCGATCGGGGCGACCTTCCTGCAGATTGCGGCGCTGGCCGTCCTGCGGAAAAGAATCGACACCATGCTGTGGGTGAGCCTCGGGATCATCGTCGTGTTCGGCGGCGCGACGCTGGCGTTGCGCGACGAGACCTTCATCAAGTGGAAGCCTACGGTGCTGTACTGGCTGTTCGGCGCGGCGCTCGCGGGTGCGGACCTGCTGTTGCGCCGCAACCTGATACGCGCGATGCTCGGCGAACAGGTCCAGCTGCCCGACCCGGTGTGGGCCCGGCTCAACTGGAGCTGGGTCGTGTTCTTCGTCCTCATGGGCGGCGCCAACCTGTTCGTCGCCTTCACTTTTTCCACCGACCAGTGGGTCAACTTCAAGCTCTTCGGCGCCACCGGGCTGATGCTGCTGTTCGTGATCGGCCAGGCGCTGTTTCTCGCCCGCCACGTGCAGGAGGCAAAGCCGCAGGAGGAAAAACCGTGATCGCAGGCAGGCGGTGACGGTCGCCGGCGAGATCCGCAGGCGCCTCGCTGCGCTCGCACCCGCGCGCCTGGAACTGCTCGACGAAAGCGATAAGCACATCGGCCATGCCGGCGCCGCGCCCGGCGGCAACACGCACTGGAAACTGACGATCGTGTCGGCCGCCTTCGAGGGCAAGCCCACAGTGGCGCGGCACCGCATGGTCTACGAGGCGCTGGGCGAACTGATGCAGCACCCGATCCACGCGCTCGCGATCAGCGCCAAAGCACCCGGCGAGCCGGGCGCGCCGACTTCGCCCGCCGCCGAATCTGACGCATAATTGCGCCTGAACCCGAAAAGGAAACGCATGAAAAAACAGATTTTCGCTCTCGCGCTGCTTCTGCCTTGGCTCGCCCTGGCGCAACAGCCCGCCAAGCCGGCCGCCGCGGCGGCGGCGAAGGAAGGCCCGCTCGCCACCGTGAACGGCACCCCGATCCCGAGGCAGCGCCTCGAACTGGTCGTGCGCCAGCAGACCGCGCGCGGCGCACCGGACAACGAGCAGTTGCGCGCGCAGATCCGCGAAGCGCTGATCAACAACGAACTGCTGCTGCAGGAGGCCAGCCGCAGCGGCATCGCCAAGAAAGCCGAAGTGCAGCAGCAAATCGATCTCACGCGGCAGGAAGTGATCGCCAACGCGATGGTGAGCGACTACCTGCGATTGCACCCGGTGAGCGACGCCGACATCCAGAAGGAATACGACCGCGCCAGGGCGCAGACCGGCGACAGGGAGTACAAGGCGCGGCACATCCTGCTGTCGTCCGAGGACGACGCGAAAAGCGTGCTCGGCGACCTGAAGAAAGGCGCCAAGTTCGACGAACTCGCGCAGAAGCGCTCGCTCGACGAGGGCACGCGCCGCGGCGGCGGCGAAGGAAGGCCCGCTCGCCACCGTGAACGGCACCCCGATCCCGAGGCAGCGCCTCGAACTGGTCGTGCGCCAGCAGACCGCGCGCGGCGCACCGGACAACGAGCAGTTGCGCGCGCAGATCCGCGAAGCGCTGATCAACAACGAACTGCTGCTGCAGGAGGCCAGCCGCAGCGGCATCGCCAAGAAAGCCGAAGTGCAGCAGCAAATCGATCTCACGCGGCAGGAAGTGATCGCCAACGCGATGGTGAGCGACTACCTGCGATTGCACCCGGTGAGCGACGCCGACATCCAGAAGGAATACGACCGCGCCAGGGCGCAGACCGGCGACAGGGAGTACAAGGCGCGGCACATCCTGCTGTCGTCCGAGGACGACGCGAAAAGCGTGCTCGGCGACCTGAAGAAAGGCGCCAAGTTCGACGAACTCGCGCAGAAGCGCTCGCTCGACGAGGGCACGCGGCCGCGCGGCGGCGACCTCGACTGGAACGTGCCGAGCAATTTCGACAAGGCCTTCGCCGACGCGATGATGAAGCTGGAGAAGGGCAAGATGACCGAGGCGCCGGTACGCAGCCGCTTCGGCTTTCACGTCATCCAGCTCGACGACGTGCGCGCGGTCAATTTCCCGCCGCTGACGCAGGTCAAGCCCCAGATCCAGCAGCGCCTCGTCGGGCAACGGGTCGACGTTCTGATCCGCGAACTGCGCGCCAAAGCGAAGATCGAGTAGCCGCCCGCTTTCCGGCGATGCGACCGGCGCTGCCCTGCCCGCGGCCCGCGCGGGTCGTCCTCGAGGGGCGCTATGCGCGCCTCGAGCCGCTAGTCGCGGTCCACGCGCCCGCCCTGTACCAAGCCTCGGCGGCGCCGGGTGCCGAGCGCCGCTTCGCCTACCTGTTCGACCTGCCGCCGGCCACGCTCGCCGCCATGGAGACCTGGATCGCGAAGATGACTGCCGGCGACGATCCGCTTTTCTGGGCCGTCATCGACAAGGCCACCGGGCGCGCCGCCGGCCGCCAGGCGCTGATGCGCATCGTCCCGGAGCACGGCGTGATCGAAATCGGCCACATCCTGTGGGGCCCGGCGATCTCGCGCCGGCGCGCCGCCACCGAGGCGCTCTACCTCGCCGCGCGCCACGTGTTCGAGGACCTCGGCTACCGGCGCTTCGAGTGGAAATGCAACAACCTGAACGAACCCTCGAAGGCCGCGGCGCGGCGTTTCGGCTTCAGCTGCGAGGGCGTCTTCCGGCAGCACATGTGGGCCAAGGGCGCGAACCGCGATACCGCCTGGTTCTCGATGCTCGATTCGGAGTGGCCGGGATTCAGGCGCGAATACGACCGCTGGCTCGATGCGGCGAATTTCGATGCCGCCGGCAACCAGCTCACCAAGCTGGACCTGCGCGCTTGAAAGTCCTTTACCAGGCACAGGTCTCCGCCTCGACCGCCTTCGAAGTGGTCCAGGGCAACCTGCTCGAAGAACCGGTCGACGCGATCGTGAACGCGGCCAACGGCCATCTCGCGCACGCGGGCGGCGTCGCTGCGGTCATCTCGCGCGCCGCCGGCCCCGCGCTGCAGCAGGAATCCGACCGAATCGTGCGCGAGCATGGCCCCTTTCCCACCGGGTCGGCGGTAGTGACCACGGCCGGCCGGCTGCCCTTCAAGGCCGTGATCCATACCATCGGCCCGCGCTG
>MEQQ01000098.1:6490-19544 GCA_001770285.1 Betaproteobacteria bacterium RBG_16_66_20 | reverse complement strand
AGCGCGGCTGGAACTCGGTTTCCTTTCCGGCGGTCTCAGCCGGCATCTTTGCCGTGCCGCCGCACATCTGCGCGCGCGCCTACCTTGCAGCCGTCCGGGGCGCGGCGCTGAGTAAGGTCCGGCTGTGCCTGCGCGACCAAGCGGTCATCGACGCGGTATTAGAGGAGGTTTCCAGATGAAAAGGGCTTTTTTCATTCTTGTTCTTCTTTGCGTGGCGGTTCAGGCGCAGGCCCAGCGGAACCCCGCCACGGCGACCTTTGCCATGGGCTGCTTCTGGTGCGGCGAGGAAGCCCTCGAGAAGGCGCCCGGGGTGCTTTCGGTCGTTTCGGGCTATACCGACGGGCGAACGAAGAACCCGAGCTACGAAATGGTTTCCTCCGGCACCACCGGCCATACCGAGGCGGTGCAGGTGACGTTCGATCCGTCGAAGCTGAGCTACGAGAAGCTGCTCGACGTGTTCTGGGTCAACCACGACCCGACCTACACCGACCGGCAATTCTGCGACCACGGCTCGCAGTACCGGCCCGGCATCTTCTGGCACGACGAGGAGCAGAAGCGCCTCGCGGAGGCATCAAAGGAAAAGTACGACAAGCTCAGGACTTTCAAGCAGCCGATCGTGACGCCGATCGTCAAGGCGACGCAGTTCTGGCCCGCCGAGGAATACCACCAGGACTACTACAAGAAAAATCCGGTGCGCTACAAGTTCTATTCGACCGGCTGCGGCCGCTACACGCGCCTCGACGAGCTCTGGGGCAAGCTGAGGAAGTAGCTCAGAACTTGCGCACTCTTTCGATCTCGCCCACTCGCCCGCCGACCAGCGTGATGGTGGTGGTGAACGGGTCGGCGGGCGTGGGCATGTAGGTATAGGTGACCAGCCTCAGCCCGGTGCGCGCCGCGGTGCTCAGGTTCCGATCGAGCTGCACGGTGGCCGGCGCGGCAATCGCGATCCCCTGGTCGGCCTTGAGGTCGGGCTCGCCGGCGATGCCGAGCAGTTCGCCTTCGCCCATGCCGCGCTGGATGCTGATGTACTTGCGGAATTCGAGCCCGCGGTACGGCTTGGGCGCGGCGACGGCGCGCTCCACCGCGGCCCGCTCGATCTCTGCTTCGCGTTTGCGCTGGCGCTCTTCCATGCGCTCGCCCTGGCAGCGGACCGTGTAGCACTCGGAGCTCTCGGGCGCCGGAGGTACTTCCTTCGCGTTCGGATCGACCACCGTGGCGTTCACGCCCTGCGGCGGGGCGGTATTCGAGAAATGGACCTGGCCGTTTGCGTCGACCCAGCGGTAGATCTGGGCCGAAGCCGGAACGGCGGCGGTGAAAAGAACGAGAAAAATCAGAAACTGCATGTCACTCATCCGCCCCGATGACGCGAACGACTCTTTGTACCGCAGGCGCCGAGAGGCGTGTACAGGATTTACAAATTGATGCATTTGCGGCGCCCGGATGCCGAGCGTGTAGGTTCGGGAATAGAATTCGCCCCATGCCAGCCGGGATGGTCACAGGTCTTCGGGGCGTTGACCTCGGGGTGCCCGATGTTGCCGCCCATGCGCGAACGCGGGGAGTGGGCCTACCCGCCCGGCCACAGCGACCTCTGGGGCGCGAGCCCGCCCCCCAGCCCCCGGATGAAGGCGGCGCAGAAGAAAATCGAGTTCGCCGCCGGGCTGTTCCGCCCATAAAATGACGGTCTCGGGGGAAGCACCACAAGAGATGGCTGAGGAATCCAAGCGACTCGATCCGGAAGCGACCGTCACGCAGCCACTGGCCGCGCTCGACCCGGACGCGACCGTCTCCCAGCCATTGGCCGCGCTGGACCCGGAGGCGACGGGCAAGAATCCGGCATTCGATCCGGACGCCACGGTGAACCCGGCGGAACGCTTGGGCGTCGACCCGGAAGCGACAGTCCGGATTCCCAGCCCGGGGAAAGTGCGCGGCAACCCGTTTGCGCCGAAATCCGCGCCCGAGATCCTCCAGGCCAACCTTTCGACCTTGGGCGGCCTCAATCCGCTGGTCGCGATGGCCAACCCGATCCTCGGCGCGGTGCCGCAGATCCGCCGCACCCTGAAGCATCCGGACCCGGCGATGCTGCGCGCGAACCTGCGCGACCAGATCGAATCGCTGCAGGCGAGCGCGATGTCCGCGGAAATCCCCGACGCGACGGTCGAGGTCGCGGTCTACGCGCTGTGCGCGCTGCTGGACGAATCGGCCGCGGCGACGCCCTGGGGCGTCGCGTGGGCCGAGAACGGATTGCTGAAAGAAATGCGGGGCGAATCCGGCGGCGGCGAGGGATTCTTCAAGCTGCTCGACCAGGCCTTCGCCGGGCAGAGCCCGGAGAACGAGGGCAACGCGGATCTGCTCGAATTCTTCTACATCTGCCTCGCGCTCGGCTTCGAAGGCCGCTACCGCAACGCCGAGGGCGGCAGGCAGGCGCTCGAGCAGGTCCGCGACGGGTTGTATACCGTGATATCCGGGCGGCGGCCGCGGCCCGCGGACGGGCTTTCGGCGCGCTGGCGCAGCGCGACCGCGGAGGCTGCGGCGGCGCCCGCGCTGCAGATGGCGGCGCAGGTCTCGGCGCAGATTTCCGCGCTGGCTGCCGCTCAGGCGAGCGCGGCCGAAACCGCGCCGGCGCGCGAGCCTTCTTTGCTCTCGCGCCTGCCGCGGCGCGCGGTGTGGAGCGCGCTCACCGCATTCGTGGGCGCGGTAATCGTGTTCTACCTGCTTGCGTTGCGGCTGCTGGAGGACGAAACCAGGACCGCCCTCGCCGGCAAAGCCGGGACCAAGGCCACGGCGGCGCAGGCCGCCGCCACGCCGGGCCCGCCACCGGTTGCGCCACCGACTTCTGCCGGCGCGAGCGCGCTGCTCGCCAAAGCGCTCGAGGGCGAACCGGTGGTGATCGTGGAAGACGCCGGTCGCGTCACCATCGCCCTGCGCAACGAGCGCCAATTCGCCAGCGGCAGCACCCTGCCCGCGGCGGAGCTGCGGCCGCTGATCCGCAAAATCGCCGCGGCCCTGGAAAACACGCCGGGCCCGATCCTGGTCGCCGGACATGCCGACGCATCGCCCACCCACAGCGCGCGCTTCGCCTCGAACGCCGAGTTGTCGGCGGCGCGCGCACGATCGGTGGCGCTGCTCATGGCGCCGGCGCTCGGCGACGCGAAGCGCCTGAGCGCCGAGGGCAAGGGGGAAGCCGAACCGCTCGCGCCCGGCGCTACGGCCGCCGCGCGCGCCAAGAACCGCCGCGTGACCATCATCCTGCATCCCGCCGCGAAGCCCGCGTCATGAGCGGCCTGCTGGAACAGATCGCCGGATCCGGCGCCGACCCGGCGGCCGGCGAGCGCGTGGCGCAGGAACTTGAAACGCTGCGCGAGCGCTTCCGGCAGGCGGCCGCGGACCTCGAGAAAGCCCGCTTCGCTTCCGCTGACGGCAAGCCGCGCGCGGTCGACGAGCTGCCCTGGTACGTGATGATCGGCGCACCGGGCTCGGGCAAGACCACCGCGCTGCTCAATTCCGGCCTGCGCTTGCCGCTCTACGCGAAGGACAGCAGCGCTTCGGTCCCGGGCGTGGGCGGCACGCGCAACTGCGACTGGTGGTTCACCGACGAAGCGGTGCTGCTGGATACCGCGGGGCGCTACACGACGCAGGAAAGCGACCGCAAGGCCGACGCCGCGGCATGGCACGGTTTCCTGGCGCTGCTCAGGCAATTCCGCCCGCAGCAACCGCTGAACGGCGCCCTGGTCACCGTCAGCGTGCTCGATCTCATGCTCTGGACCAAGGCCGAGCGCACCAAATTCGCGGCCCACGTCAGGATGCGCCTGGCGGAGATGTACGCAGCACTCAACCAGCGCTTTCCGGTCTATGTGCTGGTCACCAAGATGGACCTGCTGGCCGGTTTCATGGAGTTCTTCGGCGACATGGATGCGGGCAGCCGCATGCAGGTCTGGGGCACCACCTTCGATCAGGACATCGACCCGGCGTTGATCGAGGAGCCCTACGCCGGGGATTTCGCGGCGCTGGAACGGCGGCTCGGGGCCGAGATGCTGGCCCGGCTGCACGAGGAGCGCGACCTGCAGCGGCGCGCGGCGATCTACCGTTTCCCGCAGCAGTTCCATGCCATCGGCCCGCTGGTCGGCGAGTTCCTCGCGCAGGCCTTCGGCACCCAGGTGAACCATCGTCCCCTGCAGCTGCGCGGGGTCTATTTCAGCAGCGGCACCCAGGAAGGCAACCCGATCGACCGCGTGCTGGCGGCGATGGCGCGCAGCTTCCGCCTGGAGCGCGGCGCCGCCGTGGTGGGGCGCAGCACCGGCAAGAGCTTCTTCATCACCCGCCTGCTGCGCGAGGTGGTGTTTCCCGAGGCCGGCCTGGCCGAGGTCGAGCAAGCCCCGACGGCGCCGGCCGCGGCGCCGGCCTAGTCCGCCCAGTCGGCCTCTTCGATCCAGGCCATCTGGATCGCCTCGAGGATTTTCTCGCCGCTGCGTTTCGGATCGTCGCTGAATCCGGGCAGCGCCAGGACCCAGTTGCGCAGGTCCACGAAGTTCACGCTCTTCGGGTCCTGATCGGGGAATTTCTCCAGCAGCGCGATCGCGAGGTCGCGCGAATCGGTCCATTTCATGATCGGGTTCCTTACTTCTTGCCGCCGCCTTCGCGCTCGTAGTTGATGGTGTACTTCGGGATCTCGATCACCAGGTCGGCGTCCCGCATCCGCGCCTGGCAGGCGAGGCGCGAGGTCGCTTCCAGCCCCCAGGCCTTGTCGAGCAGGTCCTCTTCCTTTTCCTCGGGGGCATCGAGCGAGCCGTAGCCCTCGCGCACCACCACGTGGCAGGTGGTGCAGGCACAGGATTTCTCGCAGGCGTGCTCGATCTCGATGCCGTGCGCGAGCAGCAGGTTGCAGAGCGTCTCGCCGGAAGGCGCATCGATCCTGGCGCCGCCCGGGCACAGCGTGGCATGCGGCAGGACCGACAGCTTAGGCATCGAGGCTCGCGATGGACTTTCCCGCCAGCGCGCGGCGCACGCTCGCGTTCATGCGCCGGCCGGCGAACTCCTCGGTGGCGCGGTTGAGCGCGTCGCTCGCTAGCTTGATTGCACGCGGATCAGGTGTATTGAGTACTTGCTCTAAAGTCTTTATCTTTTCTTCTATTGAAGAAAATTCTTGAGAGGAAAGCAAACTCCCATCCTCACGCAATCCAACTCTCGTCGCATCTATCAGCCTTTCGGCGTCCACCCGGTGCTCGTTCAGCGCCCTCGCGTGCATGTCTTCCTTGGCGTGCTCGAAGGAGTCGCGCAGCATGCGCTCGATGTCGGCGTCGGCCAGGCCGTACGACGGCTTGACCGTCACCGCGGCCTCCGCGCCGGTGGTCTTTTCCTGCGCCGAAACCGATAGCAGGCCGTCGGCGTCCACCTGGAAAGTCACGCGCACGCGCGCCGCACCCGCCACCATTGGCGGAATGCCCTTCAGCTCGAAGCGCGCGAGCGAGCGGCAGTCGGCAACCAGTTCCCGCTCGCCCTGCACGACGTGAAAGCTCATGCCGGTCTGGCCGTCCTTGTAGGTGGTGAACTCCTGCGCCTTGGCGCAGGGGATGGTGCTGTTGCGCGGCACGATGCGCTCGGCCAGGCCGCCCATCGTTTCGATGCCGAGCGACAACGGAATCACGTCGAGCAGCAGCCAGTCCCCTCCGGTCGGCTGGTTGCCGGCGAGCACATGGGCCTGCATCGCGGCGCCCAGCGCCACCACCTTGTCCGGGTCGAGGTTGTTGAGCGGGTCGCGGCGGAAGAATTCCCCGGCAGCGCGCTGGATCTGCGGCATGCGCGTCGCGCCGCCCACCATCACCACGCCCTTGACGTCCTCGACCGCCAGGCGCGCGTCGCGCAGCGCCTTGCGCGCGGGCGCCAGGGTCTTCTGCACCAGGTGCTGGGTGATGCGGCAGAAGGTTTCGGTGTCGAGCGTCAGGTCGACGAACTCGCCCGTCGAGAGTTTGGCGGTGATGCGCGCCTCGGCGTGCCCGGTCAGGTACTCCTTGGCCTCGCGCGCCTTGACCAGCAGAAGGCGCATGTCGCGCGGCGCGAGCGGCGCGAGCTTGGCTTCTTCGCTGATCCAGCAGAACACCCGGTGGTCCCAGTCGTCGCCGCCGAGCGCCGCGTCGCCGTTGGTCGAGATCACCTCGAACACGCCCCTGGACAGCTTGAGGATCGAGACGTCGAAGGTGCCGCCGCCCAGGTCGAACACCGCGTAGGTGCCCTCGGTACCGTTGTCCAGGCCGTAGGCGATCGCCGCGGCGGTCGGCTCGTTGAGCAGCCGCAGCACGTTGAGCCCGGCCAGCTTCGCCGCGTCCTTGGTCGCCTGGCGCTGCGCGTCGTCGAAATAGGCGGGCACCGTGATCACGACGCCGGCAAGATCGCCTTGCAGCGATTCTTCGGCTCTTTTTTTCAAAATTCTCAGAATTTCGGAAGAAACTTCGACCGGACTCTTGACCCCCGCGACCGTGCGGATCTGCACCATGCCGGGCGAGTCCAGCAGGTCGTAGGGCACGTTCTCGGCGTAGGCGACGTCCTTCAGCCCGCGCCCCATGAAGCGCTTCACCGAGGCGATGCTGTTCTTCGGATCGTCGGCCTGGTGCGCCTGCGCGGCGTAGCCGACCTCGACCCGCCCACCGGGCAGGTAGCGCACGATCGACGGCAGCAGCGCCCTGCCCTGCACGTCGGGCAGCACTGCGGCGGTGCCGCTTCGAATCGTCGCGACCAGCGAGTTGGTGGTGCCAAGGTCGATGCCGACCGCGAGCCGCTGCTGGTGCGGCTCGGGCGCCTGCCCCGGCTCCGAGATCTGGAGCAGCGCCATCAGGCCTCCGGGGCCTGCATGTCAATCCGATCATGAGCGGCGTCGATCTCCTCGCCAAACCTTTCGAGGAACATGAGCTTTCTCACCAGCTCCGAGGCACTGTTGTAGTCATGCCTTGCATCGACGCAATCCGCGATCCTCGCTTCGAGGGCTTGTTTTTGATTCAAAAGGTTCTGTTGCAGCAAATCGAGCGCGTCGACATCGCGCGCCGCTTCGAGATTCTCCCGCAGTTCCATCTGTTCCATCAGAAAATCCGCCGGCATCGCCGTATTGGTCTCGAATGCGACGTCCACGCCGTTCAGTTCGAGAAGGTATTTTGCGCGCTGCACCGGGCTCTTGAGCGTGCGGTAGGCCTCGTTCACCTGCGTGGTCCACTGCATCGAGGCCCGGCGCTCGGCTTCGCCCGCGTGCGCGAAGCGGTCCGGATGGATTTTCGACTGGATTTCACGGTACGCACGGTCCAGTAGCGCCGGCTCCAGCGCGAATGCCGGGGCCAGGCCGAGCAGTTCGAAGTGGTTCTTCAAACCCTCAGATGTTGAAGCTCTCGCCGCAACCGCACTCGTCCTTGACGTTGGGGTTTCTGAACTTGAACCCCTCGTTCAGGCCCTCTTTCGCAAAGTCGAGCACGGTGCCGTCGAGATAGGGAAGGCTTTTCGGGTCGACCAGGACCTTGACGCCGTGGCTGTCGAACTGGGCGTCCTCGGGGTTGATCGCGTCGGCGAATTCGAGCTTGTACGCCATTCCGGAGCAGCCCGAGGTGCGCACGCCGAGGCGCAGCGCCACGCCCTTGCCGCGCTTGGCGAGGAAGGCCTGGACGCGGTTCGCGGCTTTTTCGGTGAGCGTAACGGGCATGATTACTGGTGCTTCTTCTTGTAGTCCTCGACCGCCGCCTTGATCGCGTCCTCGGCCAGGATCGAGCAGTGGATCTTCACCGGCGGCAGCGACAGTTCGGCGGCGATCTGCGTGTTCTTGATGCCGGCGGCCTCGTCCAGCTTCTTGCCCTTCACCCACTCGGTGACCAGGGACGAGGAAGCAATCGCCGAGCCGCAGCCGTAGGTCTTGAAGCGCGCGTCCTCGATGATGCCGTCCTTGCCGACCTTGATCTGCAGCTTCATCACGTCGCCGCAGGCCGGCGCACCGACCATGCCGGTACCGACCGATTCGTCGCCCTTGTCGAAGGAGCCGACGTTTCTCGGGTTTTCGTAGTGGTCGATGACCTTTTCGCTGTATGCCATGGCGTGCTCCGTTTCCTATTTCAATGCGCGGCCCACTGCACCGTGCTCAGGTCGATGCCATCCTTGTGCATCTCCCAGAGCGGCGAGAGATCGCGCAATTTCGCGACCTTCGCCCTCAGGTGGTCGGCCGTGTAGTCGATTTCTTCCTGCGTCGTGAAGCGCCCCAGGGTGAAGCGGATCGAGCTGTGGGCGAGTTCGTCGGAGCGCCCGAGGGCGCGCAGCACGTAGGACGGCTCGAGCGAGGCCGAGGTGCAGGCCGAACCGGAGGACACCGCGATGTCCTTGACCGCCATGATCAGCGACTCGCCCTCGACGAAGTTGAAGCTCACGTTGAGGTTGTGCGGCACGCGGCGCACCAGGTCGCCGTTCACGAACACCTCTTCCATCTGCCTGATCCCGGCGAGCAGGTTGTCGCGCAAGACCCTGATGCGGTGGCATTCGGCCGCCATTTCGAGCTTCGCGAGGCGGAAGGCCTCGCCCATGCCCGCGATCTGGTGCGTGGCGAGCGTGCCGGAGCGGAAGCCGCGCTCGTGGCCGCCGCCGTGCATCTGCGCCTCCAGCCTGACGCGGGGTTTTCGTCTCACGAATAGCGCGCCGACACCCTTGGGGCCATAGGTCTTGTGAGCCGAGAACGACATCAGGTCGACCTTGAGCGACTGCAGGTCGATGTCGCACTTGCCGGTCGCCTGCGCCGAATCGACGTGGAACAGGATGCCCTTCTGGCGGCACATTTCGCCGATCGCGGCAATGTCCTGGATGACGCCGATCTCGTTGTTCACGAACATCACCGAGGCGAGGATCGTGTCCTTGCGCAGCGCGCCCTCCAGCTGGTTGAGATCCAGCAGCCCGTCGGCGCCGACGTCGAGATAGGTCACCTCGAAGCCGCGGCGCTCCAGTTCGCGCATCGTATCCAGCGTCGCCTTGTGCTCGGTCTTCACCGTGACCAGGTGCTTGCCCTTCGACTTGTAGAACTCGGCCGCGCCCTTCAACGCGAGGTTGATCGACTCGGTGGCGCCCGAGGTCCAGACCAGTTCCCTGGCGTCGCAACGCACCAGCGCCGCCACGTTTTCGCGCGCTTCCTCCACCGCTTCCTCGGCCTTCCAGCCGAGCGCGTGCGAGCGGCTTGCCGGATTGCCGTAATGCTCGGTGAGGTACGGGATCATCTTCTGCGCCACGCGCGGATCGACCGGCGTGGTCGCCGAGTAATCGAGATAGATCGGAAAACTCAGCGCCGGCTTGGTCACGCGGCCACCTTGTCGGGGGTACGGAAGTCCCGGATCACCGCGACCTGCTTGCCCTGCTGGTGCGAGACCACGTCGGCGAGCGAAACCGAACTCAGGTAGTCGTTCATTTTCTCGTTCAGCGTCGCCCACAGGTCGTGGGTGATGCAGCGCCGGTCGTCGTTGCAGTTTTCCTTGCCGCCGCACTGCGTCGCGTCGATCGGTTCATCCACCGCGGTGATGATCTCGGCCACCGTGATGCTGCCGGTCGGCTTGGCGAGGCAATAGCCGCCGCCCGGGCCGCGCACGCTGGTCACCAGTTTCGCGCGCCGCAGCTTGCCGAACAGCTGCTCGAGGTAGGAAAGGGAAATGCGCTGCCGCTCGCTGATCGCGGCGAGCGTCACCGGACCGCGCGTCTGGCGCATCGAAAGATCCACCATCGCGGTGACTGCGAACCTGCCTTTGGTCGTGAGTCTCATGGCTGTCTGGCCTGCCTTCGCCTATACCCGATAAGATCAGTCAAGTATAGCAAATCCTGAGCGATCTAATCAAGTATATAAACCGTTATTATTCATTCACTTGATTGCCCTCAACTGCTCGGCTTTGGAGCGATCGGCCGCCTGTTCGGCGAGCTTCTGTTCCATCCTGCGCATTTTCTCGGTAAGAGCTGAAACGGTCTGCTCCAGTTCCTGCGCGTGTTCGACCAGC
Organism: Betaproteobacteria bacterium RBG_16_66_20; assembly: GCA_001770285.1. Taxonomy (GTDB): domain Bacteria; phylum Pseudomonadota; class Gammaproteobacteria; order Burkholderiales; family SG8-39; genus RBG-16-66-20. The sequence continues at coordinate 9,558 of MEQQ01000098.1, read as the reverse complement.
GACTGCAGGGTCTTGGCATACGGGTCCACCTGGTTCGGCAGCACGCCGTAGGCCGCGAAGTGCGCCTTCTCCTGCTGCGCCTCGACCTCGGCGACGATGCGGCCCGGAATACCGACCACGCTGACGCCGGCCGGCACCTCCTTCACCACCACGGCATTGGAGCCGATCCTGGCGCCGTCGCCGACCGTGAAGCCGCCGAGCACCTTGGCGCCTGCGCCCACCACCACGCCCTTGCCGAGCGTCGGATGGCGCTTGGTGCCGCGATACAGCGAGGTGCCGCCCAGCGTGACGCCCTGATAGATGGTGCAGTCATCGCCGATCTCCGCGGTCTCGCCGATCACCACGCCCATGCCGTGGTCGATGAACACGCGCCGGCCCATGACCGCCGCGGGATGGATCTCGATTCCCGTGGCCCAGCGCCCGGCATGCGAAGTCAGCCGTCCCAGCCAGAGCAGCCCATGGGTCCAGAACCAGCGCGCCAGGCGATGGATCCAGACCGCATGCAGGCCCGGGTAGCAGGTCAGCACTTCCCAGGTCGACCGCGCCGCCGGATCGCGTTCGAATACGCTCGCGACGTCTTCACGCAACTGTCTGAACATGAACGGCATTCTAGGCTGCCCGAGTAGTCCGATCAACTATTTGGATTTCGGGTCCTGCAATGCGTTCAACAGCCCCCGCAGGATGTTCACTTCCTCCCGTTCCATCCCGATCCGGGAAAACAGCCGCCGCAGGCGCGTGGGCAGCTTCGAGCCCGAGGCCGGGTCGAAGAATTTGCTCTCGGTCGCCGCCTGCTCCAGGTGCGCGTAAAGCCCTTCGAGGTCTGCCACCGTGGCGGGTTTCTCTTTCTTTTCTTCCAATGACACATGACCGGAGGCCATGAAAACTTCGTAAGCGACAATTTGTACTGCCTGCGCCAGATTCAACGACGTGAACTCCGGATTGGCCGGAATGTGCACCAGGTACTGGCAGGCGAGCATTTCGTCGTTCGTGAGCCCTGCACTCTCATTGCCGAACACGAACGCCAGTTTCCCGCCCAGTTCGACGGCGCGTGCCGCTGCCGCGCGCGCGTCGAGTACCTGCGTCGACCACTCGCGCGGACGCGCGCTGAGCGCGAAAGCGGCCGTGCAATCGGCGATCGCCTCGCCGAGCGACCCGTGGAGCCGCGCATTTTCAAGCACATCGCCCGCGTTCGTGGCCATCCATTGCGCCTCGGGCGCCGGGTAGCGCTCGGGCGCCACCAGGCGCAGGTCGGCCAGGCCCATGGCCTTCATGGCGCGCGCGGCGGCGCCGATGTTGCCCGGGTGGCTCGGCCGGCACAGAACGATTCGCAGGCGGGACAGACTCACCATACTAGAATACGCGCCCCATGCATCCGATGCTCAACATCGCGGTCAAGGCCGCACGGCGCGCCGGCTCGATCATCAACCGCGCCGCGCTCGACCGCACCCAGCTCGAGATCCATTCCAAGCGCGCCAACGATTTCGTGACCCAGGTGGACAAGGCCGCCGAAGCGGCGATCATCGACATCGTGCACCAGGCCTATCCCGACCACGCCATCCTCGGCGAGGAATCGGGCGCCCTGCCGGGCAAAAGCGGCGGCCAGGCGAAGTCCGCGGCATCCGAATACCGCTGGGTCATCGATCCGCTCGACGGCACCACCAACTTCATCCACGGCTTTCCGCAGTATTGCGTCTCGATCGCCGTGCAGCAGCGCGACGCGACCCGGCATGGCGTGATCTACGACCCGGCGAAGAACGAGCTGTTCACCGCCTCCAAGGGAAGCGGCGCCTTTCTCGACGACCGGCGCATCCGCGTATCCAAGTGCGTGCAGCTCAAGGACGCGCTGGTAGGAACCGGATTTCCGTTCAAGGAACTGACACGCCTGGACCTTTATCTGAAGCAGATGAGGCAGCTGATGCAGAACTCTTCCGGCCTTCGCCGGGCTGGCGCGGCGGCGCTCGACCTTGCCTATGTGGCGGCGGGCCGCATGGATGCGTTCTGGGAGATGGGACTTTCGCCCTGGGACATGGCCGCGGGCGCGCTGATGGTCCAGGAAGCGGGCGGCCTGGTGGGCGACCTTTCCGGCGACGCGAATTACCTCGAGAGCGGCGATATCGTCGCCGCGACGCCCAAAGTCTTCCCGCAACTGCTGGCTGCGCTCAGGTAACCGACGCTAGGTCGAACTGCACCACGCAGTTGCGGCCCTGCCGTTTGGCCTGGTACATCGCGCGATCGGCGCGCGCAACCACTGCGTCCAGGGTATTGCCGTCCGCCGGATGCCCGGCGATGCCGATGCTCACCGTGCAGGCGACGCGCTTGCCGTCCAGTTCCAGCGGCACGCTCGCAACCGCATCCCGGATCCGGCCGGCGACTTCCAGCGCGCCCTTGGGGGGCGTCTCGGGCAGCAGCACGATGAATTCGTCGCCGCCGTAGCGCGCCGGCACGTCGGTGTAGCGCAGCTCGGCATGCACCAGGCGGGTGATCTGCCGCAGCAGCCGGTTGCCGGCCTCGTGGCCGTGGGCGTCGTTGACCGCCTTCAGGTTGTCCGAATCGATCATCAGAACGCTTGCGGCGCGGCCGTAGCGCAGCGCCTGGCCGAACGCGCGGTTGGCCGCGATCGAGAAACCGCGCATGTTCAGCAGTCCGGTCAGCTCGTCGGTTTCCGACAGCAGCTTGGCCTTGCTCAGCCCGTAGCGGATGTCCGCCGAGAACATAGTGACAATGTAGGCAACCAGAAGCACCGGCGCCATCTGCGCCGCGAAGCCGCCGAGGAACGCGAGCGACCACAGCTTCTCCATCGAGAAGCTGCCGCCGAGGAACACCTGGCAGGCGGCGATCAGTGCGACTTCGACCAGCGTGGTGAGCTTGCCGAGCGTGAGCGCCGAAGTGACCACCGGAAGCAGGTAGGTGTTCAGCAGCGGGCTCGCAAGGCCGCCGGTGAAGTAGCAGACCCAGGTGATGAAGCCGATCATCGCCCAGCTCTCCAGCGCCACCTTCCAGCGTGACTCGCGCTTATAGAAGTTGGCGTAGCGGAACGACATCACGAACGCGGCGTAGAAGAACGTTGC
>MEQQ01000098.1:0-6464 GCA_001770285.1 Betaproteobacteria bacterium RBG_16_66_20 | reverse complement strand
TGTCGGCGTCGCCGTAGATCACGTAGACCAGCACCAGGATCAACAGCAGCCAGTGGATCTCGGCCACCGTGCGCGAGATGCCGCGCAGTTCCTCCTGCTCCAGGCTGGGGGCGGCCGGTCGTACCCCCTCGGGGGCTGGGCTTATCGGCGTCATACTCGCAATTGCTGCGCAAGCTTACCGGAACGGACCGCAGGCTGCGCTGCGCATCGCGTGCCAGCATCGAATTTCCGGGGAATATACAGGCTTCGATGCGCGTGCTCGCGCGAGGATTACGCCCGAGCTCAACTGCCAGTTCCCCGGTCTCGGCGGTTTTCCCGACTACTGCCTAGCGACAGCGCGTTGAGGCGCAGGCCGCCATCAATGTCGATCTCCGCCCCGTTGATGAACGCGGCGGTATCACTCATCAGGAAGATGACCAGCGCCGCGACTTCCTCTGGCGTCCCGACGCGCCGCGCAGGGGTGCGCAAGACGGCTTCCTCGAGGATGGCCGCCGGCATTCCGAGAACCTTCGCCGTGCCGATCATTCCCGGCAGTACCGTGTTGCAAGTGACGCCCTTGCGGGCGTACTCCAGCGCGACGTTGCGCGCCAGCCCGAGCAGGCCGGATTTTGAGGCGCTGTAGCCGACCTGGTTGTGCAACCCGCTGCGCGCGGCGGCCGACGATATATTCACGATCCGGCCCCAGCCGCGGTTTGCCATGTTATCGATGGTGGCGCGGATGACATTGAAGGGCCCGGTCAGGTTCACCGCGATCTCCCGGTCCCACGCTGCCATCGCCATCTTGCTCAACGGAGCGATGTTGTCCACGATGCCGGCGCTGTTCACCACGCAGTCGATCGGTCCGACTGCGGCGGCGAGTTCGGCTACGCCGCGATTCACCGCGTCGGCATCGGCGACACTGCCGACGAAATGTGCGCAGCGACCGGCGCGGCCGCGAATCGCTTCGGCGGTCGACGCCACGTCGGCACTCAGATCAAACAGCGCGACACGCGCGCCGGCATCCGCACAGGCGTGCGCGATCGCGCGCCCAATACCGCTCGCCGCTCCGGTGATCAGTACTACTTTTCCTGTCAGTTCCATGCTAATGTCTCCGCGAAAGATCGTCCGGTCCGCGTGAATAAAAAAAATTCGTTTCTATCGTCCGACGCGCTTCCCACCCGCGAGAAGCTGTTGCTGCTGGCCGAACGGGAGTTTGCTGAGAAAGGTTTCTCGGGCACGACGGTGCGCGATTTCGGAGCCGCGCTCGGCATTGCGAATTCGTCGGTCCTCTATTACTTTCCCTCGAAGCGCAAGCTCTACGCCGCAGTTCTCAAGCGCATCAGTGCGAGCCTCGCCGCCTTCGTGGTGCCCGAGGCGCCGGCCGAGGGCAGCGTCGATGAAGTAGTCACCGAATTGGCCCGGCGGTTGCTTGCGTGGGGCGACGGGAACCCCGCTTACCTGCGAATCCTCATGCGGGAGCTGCTTGACAATCCGGCGCGCGTAGGAAGCGTCCATCACTGGCATCTCGCGCAGTTCCTCGAGCGCACCGAGTCGGTCATCGCCGCGACCATGGCAGATGACGCGCGGCGCGCGCCCCCGGTTGACGCCTTGATGCTGATGCTGCACGTCATTGGCAGCATCACCTATTTCCAGATCGCACTGCCAACCTTGACGGGCATCCAAAACCTGAAGGATGAGCGCTCGCTGCGAAAGCGATTCGTCAAGCACATTGAAACCGCGCTGAAGAACGCGCTGCATGCCGGAACCCGCTCTCGGGGCAGTTCATCACGGCCGTCCGGCGCGCGGCACAGGAGCGCCGCCCGTTACCCGTAGATATCCGGCTTCAGCGCATTGCCGCCCTGGCTGTAGTCCCCGAAGGGCCCGTCGCGCTTCGCGACGGCCGCGCCAACGCCCTGTTCCGCCGCGATCCGGACGAACTCGCGTGCCTGGGGCGTATTGCGCATGATTCCGTCGATTACCGGTCCCAGCATCGCCGTGTGCTGCACGCCCAGACGGTCGTAAACCTGGTTGGTGATGAACTTCATCGCCGCGAGCTGAGTCACGGGGATCTGCGCCAGTTCCTCGGCGTATTCGCGGACCCTTGCATCAAGCTCCTCCCGGGGATAGGAGAAGTTGATCAGTCCGATCTCCGCCGCTTCCTTGCCGCTCACCGATTTGCCCGTGAGTGCATAGTGCTTGGCGCGTGCCAGGCCGAGCCGGTAGACCCACATGCCGGTGAGGTGGCAGCCCCAGAGGCGCGAATAGGGCGTTCCGAGGCGCGCGTCGTGCGAGGCGATGACGATGTCGCCCAGCAGCGCAAACTCCGAGCCGCCGCCGACGCACCAGCCGTGCACTTTCACCACGACCGGCTTCGGACAACGCCAGATCGCCATGAACTTCTGCACCGGGCCGAGGTGCGGGCTGAGGCTCGCGAGCATGTCCATGCCGGGGTCGTAGGATGCCGGATCCGAGCTGATCCCGAGATGCTCGAAGTGCCTGAAGTTGTCCGAGAAGTCAAAACCGCCGCAGAACGACTTGCCCGCGCCCTGAAGAATGATGACGCTCACCTCCCGGTCGAGCGTCGCCGCCCCGAACGCTGCGTCAATTTCGTCCGGCATCGGGGGAATGATGGTGTTGTACTTCTCCGGGCGGTCCAGCGTGATGGTGACGATCTTGTTTTTCTTCTCGTATCTGATCGTGGTGTAGTTCATGGTTTGCGTTCCCTGTAATTTCAATCAAGACCTTGAAATGAACCGCGCATACTCTGCCGGCGCGCCTGCGTGATGCGGCGCATGGAATCGCTGATCGCGCCCGGCGGATCCCCCGGGCCGAAGATCGCCGCCGCGCCGGCAGCCTCCATGAGCCGGGCGTCGGTGGCAGTGATGACCGAACCGCCGAGCACCACCGCGACATCGAGACCGTGCGACCTCACGAGCCCGATCAGCTCCGGCGCGTAGTCGAGGTATTCCCAGGAATGGCAGCTGATGCCGATGATGTCCGCGTCCTCTTCCACTGCGATGCGCAGCAGCGACTCGGGCGTGTTGTAGCGCCCGGCGTAGACGATCTCCATGCCCGCGTCGCGCAGCAGGCTCGATACCGCCAGCGCGCCGACCTCATGCTGGTCGATGCCGAACAGGCCGATGATGATTTTCGGCACACGCATCAGAAATCCGGCTGCAGTTGCCGGTGCGGGTCATAGGTCCGGCCGCAGGCAAGCCGCATTGCGCCCGCCATCTCGCCCATGGTCGCACCGGCGTCGGTCGCCTCGATCACCAGAGGAATGAGATTTTGGTCCGTCGCAACGGCGTCATGCAGGCGGCGCAGGGCGCGGCCGACTGCAGCCTGGCTGCGCGCCGCCCGGAACTGCTTCACTTCCTCGATACGCTGCCGGTCCGGCGCGATTTTCCGCTCGGCGATGTCCCGCAGGAGCTTGTCCTCATCATCTGCGACTTTGTGGCAGTTGACGCCGACTACCTTGACCTTTCCCGAGGAAATCGAGCGGTAATGGCGCTCTGAGGCCTGCTCGAAAAGCCTGCGGAAGTAGCCTTGCTCGGCGAGCGCGACCGGATCGCCCCGGGCTTCCAGGTCCCCCACCATGCGCCATATTGCGTGCTCCATCTCGTCGGTCAGTGCTTCGACGTAGTACGAGCCGCCCAGCGGGTCCTCAACGCGCGCGACGCCGCATTCCAGCTCAAGAATTTGCTGGGTCCTGATGCCCACCATGTGCGCCTCGGCGCTCGGCGTACGGAAGCCCTCGTCGAAGGCGGAAATCTCCATCGCCTGCACGCCGGCCAGCGCGAGCGCCATGCCTTGCACGGTGCCACGAACGATGTTGTTGGCCGGCTGCTGCGCCGTAAGCGTGAGCCCCGAGGTATGCGCGCTGATCACCACGGAAAGCGAGCGCGGATCCTGCGCGCCGAACTCCTCTTTCATCATGCGCGCGAACAGGCGCCGTGTTGCACGGATCTTGGCGATCTCCTCGAATAAATCCATGCTGCAATTCACCAGAATGGCGATTCGCGGCGCAAACGAATCGACCGGCACGCCGCGGGCAATCAGCGAACGCGTGAGGTGGCGTATCTCGACGAAGCCGAGCGCCATCTCCTCGATGCCGGTGAGGCCGGTCTCGCTGAAGAAATAGGTGTCCTCGACGTAGGCGTGAAAGCGCGGCATGTACTTTGCCGCGAACGACATGCCATCGAGCGCAAGACGGCTGAGCAGGGAGTACGGCATGCCCGCGGAGTATGAACAGTCCTCCGCATAGAGCGGCGCCTGCAGAACCGACCCGCGCGCCCGATCGTGCGGGAAGCCGTGTTCGCGCAGGGCGATGTACAGGCCGGTCATGGAAAACACCGACGGCACCGAACTCGAGATTGAAACCTTGTCATAGGGAATGCCGGCGTACAGTTCAAGGTAATCCTGCCTGCAGCAGAGCGAAACACCCTGGGTGCCCACGGCGTTTTTCACCAGGGGATGGTCCGGGTCGAGCATCGACTGGGTCGGACTGTCGCCTATGACGTCGACGCCCATCTGCCCGATGCCGATCAGATACTTGATCTGCTCGTTGGAACGGCGGGCGTTGCCTTCGCCGGACAGCTCGCGATGGATCCAGCCCTGGCCGGATTGCGCCGGGCGGTGGCGGCCGCGCGTGTACGGGTAGGCACCCGGAATCTCGTCTCTCGCCGCCACGCCGGCGGACGCAGCGTAGAAATCCTTCAGCGGTATGCCGGATCGGCTCGCGGTCATGCTGCGAATAACTCCACTGTACCTACCATTTGGTAGATAGCGATGTTCAACGGGGATGAACGCACTGTCAAGCTTCGGTTGCCGCGGTACCGCATGGTTGCGGTTCGGCAAACCCAAATACTATCGTTCCCGCCAACACCCACTCCATTTGGGGCGCGCTCGTTGATTACATTGACAACATCGTGGGCGAACGCTGAAGGGCGCCTTACGGGCCTATTTGTCTAAATTGGGCTTCCCCCGAATTCCCGGACACTACCCTAAGCTTGGTCTAGCTTTTTCGAACTGATCCGGACTGACCTGCCCAAGCGTCGAATGCCGACGCCGTGGAGTGGTGTTACCGGGAATTAGGTTTGCCCTCGATGATCCTGTCTGGCGGCATGTACTGGTGGGACGCCGGCTTATCCATAAACCACGGCTGCATACTGCCGTAGATTTGAATCGTCGTAATGGCAAAAACGCTTGCGAATATCGCCATGATAGCCAAAAACGTCGCGCGCGAGGCAGTGGCGACCGCACTCCTGGTCATGCCAACCGCTTCCTGGCCCACATAAATGCTCTCAACAATGCTCTGGAAGTGCTCCCCCACCTCTTCCAGAAAGCTCTGGTCGTCCTCTGTAAATCTGTCGCCACCTTTCCTATTGAGCACCTGAATTGCACCGGTGACCTTGCTCCCGTCGGGACTGCGTATCGGAACGCAAATTACTTCGCGCGTGACGAACCCCGTGGTCGTGTCGACAGTCTTGTGCACGCCGTCGCGGCTGTGAAGATCGCTGGTGATCGCCGGCTTTCCAGAACGAATTACTTCACCCACGATCGAGTTTTCCACCGGAACTTCTATACCCCGCTCCCGCAGCGCGGTTCCGGCCTTTAGCCAGACCTTGTTGTTTGCGGAATCGAGGATAAAGACGCTGCAACGTTCCGCATTCAACACCCGTGGGATCAAGCGAACGTAGAAATCGAGGAATTTGCTTTCTCTCTTTGGATCGAGTTGGTCGGTCAGTGCCTGCTGCTTTGATGAGAGATCTTCAAGACGAAGCTTTGCAGCTGAATGCATAAGACCTCCTCGCGGTGCCTTACACTCCGTTGGTCGGCTAACCTCTAGTCGCTTTTTATCTGCCCGTATTGACTAGGATCAAACGAAGTTCATCGAGCGGGCAATAACCTGCCGAGCTGGGTAACACAGGGCCTACATCGCTGGCAGCAGGCGGGGGGACTGCTGGGACAACGCGGCGATCGAGAGCTTCTTCTCGACGATCAAACGCGAGCGCCTGGACCGCAGGCAATACGCCACCAGGGACGAAGTCCGTGCAGACGTGTTTGATTACATCGAACGGTTCTACAATCCGCGGCGTCGGCATTCGACGCTCGGGCTGGTGAGTCCGGATCAGTTTGAAAAAGCTAAGCCAAGCTTGGGGTAGTGTCCGGGAAAGCGAGGCCATGCCAGGTTGTCCGCCCGCTGATCCCGGTGCGTTTGCTAATCCGAGACGACCGGAGGGGCCGAATGAAAAGGTGTGACACGGCATTCGGATTGCTTGTGCTCGGCGCCGTGGACGGGCGATCGATGAACCGGGTCGTCTGAGTATTAGACGTCTATTTGGCGACTGAGGAAATAGCCTTGAACAACAGGCAGTTAGAACACACCGCAATGATGCAGCAGTACCTGCGCCTGAAGGCGCAGCATCCGGAGATCCTGATGTTCTACCGGATGGGGGATTTCTACGAACTGTTCTACGACGACG
>MEQQ01000097.1:7240-19135 GCA_001770285.1 Betaproteobacteria bacterium RBG_16_66_20 | reverse complement strand
CCAATCCCTCGTGGCTCCCTTGGTTCCCGCAATAATTGGTCGTCGTCGGATTGCCCCAGGTCGACGCGAATGGCAGGTACGGAAGGCCGTGGGTCGCGCCCCAGCTTCTTCCCGTGGCCGCGAGCTCGTCCTGATCCCATTTGCCCAGCGCCGCCGCCACCTCGCGCTGCAGCCGATCCGCGATTGCAGGAGTGATGGCATCCAGCCATTCGGCGGTCGTTATAGACACGACGCGGTCGTTGGTCCATTGGGAGGTGCCGGGGTTGGCGTAGCTGCCGCTAGCGTTGCCGCATTCAAAAAAATTGGCCGGATTGAGCGAAGCGGTATTGCGGTTGCTCGCTTGCTGGTTCACCTTGCTGCATTCCGCCGGTGGCGTCGCGGGATCGGTAAGCGTGTTGAGCGGTTTCCCGGGGGCAATGATCAGCGCTACCGCGGCGCTCAGTGCGCCGTTGTAGGTGAGCTGGCCGATGGTCGCGAAATTTATCGGGGCGCTGCGAAAGCCCGGGCTGAGCACGTACCAGAGCGGCTCACCGTCGCCGTCGCGCAATTGCTCGATGCCGAGGGTGCGCCAAGGCAGGCGGCCGGTGCTGGCCGTGGCATTGCTGCAGCTCGTGGACGCCTGCCCCTCGTTCGCGCCGCCGATCGAAGCGAGCGATTCCGGACAAGGCATCTGCCCCGGCTCGGCAGTGCTCGTGCGCGCTGCGTATTGCACCAGGTAGCTGAGCAGAGCCTGTTTGCCCGCCTTTAGCGCAGGCCCGGTCTTGATTTCCCGGTCGACGCTGGTCGGTGCGGCCTTGCCCAGGGCGCCGATGGTGAACCAAGCCACGCCCAGTACCAGGATGGTGGCGAATAGGATCAGCGCCGCCCCGCGCTGCCGACGGGTGCTGCGGACATTCATTTGGCCGGCGCGGCGCGGCGGGGGCCGATCCTGATCTCGCCCTCGCCGATCACGTCGCGCACCTCGCCGCTGCCGCGGTCGAGCGACTCGCCGACACGCAGGTCGAAGCGCTGCGCGCCCTCGCCCGCGGGTATCGAAACGCGCGCGGGACTCGAAGCCTTCGGCGCCACCTGCGCGCTGCCCGGCTGCGCGCCTTCGGGGATCGCCTCGCCGTTCACCCACACGGTGGATTTTCCGCCCGCGCGACGCACCGCGCCATCGACCCGGGTGAGAGGCGATTCGGTGACCGGCGCGGCTGCCGGCTTGTCGGGAACGCGCGCTTTGCGCCGCGCATCGAGCGCGGTGCGCTGATCGGGCGTGAAGAACAGCCGCCCCAGTTCCTGCGCCTGCGCGCCCGCGGCCCAGAGCCAAACCGCGGTGCCCAGCAGGAGGCCGGCGATGCGGCTCATGTCTTGGCCGCCCGGTCGAGGATGGTGATCAGATCGACATCGCAATCGGCGCGCAGGCGCGGCACGATCGAAAGACCGGTCGGCGCGCTGCCGGTGCGGTTGATGGTGCAGCGCTTGATCGAATAATAGGCGTTGCCCGATTCGCGCAGGTCGCGCAGGAACGCAAGCAGGTCGCCCTCGTGCAGCAGCGCGATGTCGACTTTCATGGTGCTGGCGAAGAAGTCGACGTTGACCGGCTTGCCGGGCACCGAGACGAGAATGCGCTGGCGCTCTACGAGATAGCGCAGGTCGAGCAGCTCGCGGCCGGTGCGGATGCGGGTCATCGCGTCGGCCCATTCGAGACGCTGCTCTTCGCCGAGGATGTGGAGGCTTTTCAGCCTGCGGTACACCTCGAGCTTGTCGTTGACTTCCTTCTCCTCCTCGGCGATCCGGGTCAGGCGCTCGCGCGCCTGCGCGCGCTCGGTGCGGGCCGCCGCAAGCTGCTGCTCGGCAGCGCGCTGCTCCTGCTGCATCCAGTAGATCAGCCCGGCGCCCGCCGCGAGCAGCGCCAGCAGCAGCGCGATCGGAACGGCGAGCTTTTTCAGCTCTTCGGCGGAGAAATTCATTTCAGGACCCGCCCCACCGTGACGGAGAACTTCGGCGCCTCGGTGGCTTCGCCAGAGCCGATATCGCCGGAGAGCGTGCCTTCGGAGGTCACGTCGAACGGCAGCTGCGTGCGCAGGATTCGCCAGGCCGGATCCGCGCGCAGCGCTTCGGCGAAGCGCTGTACCTGCCCGGTGATGGCCCGGTAGTCCGATCGCTTGGTAGCGTTTACGCGCCCGGAGACTTCCAGCATCTGCATCATCTCGCCACCCGGGGGAGCAGCCGCGGCGCCGCCCGCCGCCGGGGCGGGGCGCTTGTCGGCCGGCGCGGCGGCTTCGCCGCGGTCATCCAGCCGCCCGGTGCGCCACTGCACCGACTCGAGGTCCATCTGCGGGAATTTTTCCACCACCTGCGACAGGTATACGAGCGCGGGTTCGGGCGAGGCGGACTGCGATGCGATCCTGCTGAACTCGACCACGGTCGCCTTGAGATTGTCGGTCGTAGTCTGGGTCACCGGGAACGACGCGGTGATGCGTTCGTACTGCTGGCTTGCATCCCGCGCTTCGCGCTTCTGTGCCGAGATCTGGTCCTTGAGGCCCATGAGGTCGATCCATTGCGCCGCCGCGTAGAGCACGCAGGCGGCGAAGCCGATCGCGCCCGTGCGAACGATGGCGCGCTGCACCCTCCAGAGGAAAAAGCTGCGCCGATCCTCGACTCGGGCGAACTGGTCCTTGGGCGGGTGCTTGACCGCAAGGTGCAGGAACAGCTGTTCGCCAGGCGCATCGGCAGCCAGGCCCTTGACCCCGCACTTGCGCGCCGCCTCCTGCATCGCGATGGTGTGGAACGCGAGCCGCGCGTCCGACACCAGCGCCTGCTCGAATGCAGCGCGATGCGCCGCAGATGCGACCACGATGACCTGGATCGGCGGGCCCTCGCGCGGCAGCGCGCCGCGCGTGGAGAGGAATTGCACCAGGCGCAGGGTCTCGGCGCGCACGAACGCGGCGAGCGCTTCGGGCGCCATATCGGGGGTGCGTTCCAGGCGCGCGAAGCGCAGCCGGCCGTCCTCGACGTAGCATTGCCGCAGCCCGGTGCTGTTGGCCGTGACGATGAACGCGCGCCCGCCCCGCACGCCGAGCCGCGCGGCCAGCGCCGGCGCGAGCAGCGGGACCGAGTACACGCCGGAGAGCCGGGCGCCCGAGGCGGCGAGCGCGTCCAGCCAGTCCGTAAATTGCTCCGGGTTGGTGAACGAGGCGAGCAACAGCCGCTCGCTGCGCCGCTCGCCGGTCAAATAGCCGAGCGACAGTGCTGCCGCGAGCCGCGTGTCGCGGTAGCGTTGCGCCAGCCGGCGCTGCACCACCGCCTGGCGGTCGCCGCCCCGCAGGTAGGGGATCTGGTCCTCGTGGAAATCCTCGCCCGCGAGGTCGGCGAGCACATAGGCCAGCGCTCCGGTGCGCCCCTGCAGGTGGGCGCGGAAATCGCCGAGCCCGGCCGCGTCCGGGCTGAAGCGCGCCTCCAGCGCGAGCGCGCTGCCCGCCCAGCGATACAGCGCGTGCCCGCTGGCGGTGAAATATAGGACGAGCTTGGCCGACATCGCGTTAGAACTTCATTTTCGAGATCGTGTCGTAGACCGGCCCGAGCACCGAGAGCATCACCCAGCCGAGGATCGCGCCGAGCACCAGCGTCATCGCGGGCTCTATCATCGCCTGCACCCTGTCAATGCCTTCCTTCACTTCACGGTTGTAGAAGTAACTGACATTGAGCAGCGCCCTGTCGAGCGCGCCGGTATTCTCTCCGATTTTGAGCATCCGGATGACCAGCGCCGGAAACAGGCCGACGTCGGTGAACGCCTGGGTGAGACCCTTGCCCTCGGCGATCTGCTGGCCCGCGCTGCGCAGCGCGTTCTCGAGCGGACGGTTGCCGACGATTTCTTCCGAAGAGCGGATCGCGTCGAGCACCGTGATCCCGGAGCTGTACATCATCGCGAAGCTCGAGGCGAAGCGCGACAGGATGATCTTGCGCAGGATCGGGCCGATGAGCGGAAACCGCAGTTTCAGGTCGTCGATCCGGTAAGCGACCGCCGGGTTCGACTTGGCCGCCGCCTTGAGGCCGAACCAGATCGCGAACGGCGCCGCGATGACCGCCCACCAGTAGCCGACGAAGAAATTCGAGACGTGGATCAGGATCCGCGTCTGCAGCGGAATCTCCTGGCCCATGTTCCTGATGAAGCCGGTCATCTGCGGCACCAGATAGATCATGAGGAAGAACGTGACCAGAAGCACGATGCTGCCGACGAACAGCGGGTACATCAGCAGCTTCTTGGTCTGCGCCGCGAGCTCGTCTTCCCATTTCAAGGTCTCGGCGAGGCTCTTCAGCACTTCGGGGAGCTTTCCGGTCTGCTCGCCCGAGCGCACCAGGCTCACGACCACCTTGCTGAACACCTCGGGATAATCGGCCAGCGCCTGCGACAGGCTCTTGCCGCCCTCGATGGTCTCCACCAGGCCGCCGACGACTTCCCTGAAGCGCAGGTTCTCGACGCTTTCGCGCAGGTCGATCAGCCCTTCGACGATCGGCACGCCGGCGCTCGCGAGCTGTTCCATGTGGAAGCAGAAATTGATCAGGTCCTGGCGCTTGACCCTGCTGCCGCCGATCAGCCGGCTCTTGTGCGCGGTGGGCGCGCCGCTGACCAGGTCGAGCCCCATCCGCGCGAGGCGCTGCTCCAGGTCGAACACGTTGCCCGCGTCGACCCGGCCGAGCACGGCCTTGCCGTGGGCGTCTATTGCCTTGTAGGTGTACAGAGGCATAGCGCTAGGTTACCTGTTACCGAAAGCACCGGGGGGCACGGGGGGTGCCGCATCTAAACTGCGGCCCGCAGCACCCCCTGTTCCTCCCTACGCCATGCGGTCGGTCAGGTCGGCGACGCGCATCAGCTCATCGACGCTCGTCACCCCGCCGCGCACCAGCCGGATGCCGTCCTCGGCGAGCGTCTTGAAGCCCTTGGCGCGCGCCGCGGTGAGGATCTCGCGCGCGGTCGCGCGGCGCGCTACCAGCTCGTCGATCGCGGCATCCATCTTCAGGATTTCTATGATGCCGCCCCGCCCGCGGTAGCCCTGGTAATCGCACTGCTCGCAGCCCACCGAGCGGAACAGCGCCGCCGGTTCGGTCGGCGAGAGCCCGAGCAGGCGCCGCTCCTTGACGTCGGGATCGTAGGACTGGCGGCAGGTGCGGCACAGTTTGCGCACCAGGCGCTGGGCGATGATGCCGATGATGTTGCCGGCCATGATGTCGGGGACGATGCCGATGTCGAGCAGCCGCGGGATCGCGCCGACGGCCGAGTTCGTGTGCAGCGTCGTATACACCTGGTGACCGGTCATCGCGGCACGGAATGCCATCTCGGCGGTGTCCTCGTCGCGAATCTCGCCCACCAGGATCGCGTCCGGGTCCTGGCGCATCATCGCCCGGATGCCGTTGGCAAAATCGAGCTTCGCCGCTTCCGCGACCGAGGTCTGGCGGATCAGCGTCATCGGGTACTCGACCGGATCCTCCAGCGTCATGATGTTGACGCCGTCGGAGTTGATGTGATTGAGGATCGAGTACAGCGTGGTGGTCTTGCCGCTGCCGGTGGGGCCGGTCACCATGATGATGCCTTCGGGTCGCGCGATCATGCGCTTGAGGAGTTCGAGCTGCGACTCCTCCATGTTGAGGCGGTCGAGCGGCACGATGCCCTTCTGCCGGTCGAGGATCCGCAGCACCACGTTCTCGCCGTGCGTGGTGGGCAGGCTCGAGACGCGGAAGTCCACCACCCGTCCGGACATCGTCGCCGAGATCCGCCCGTCCTGCGGCGCGCGCGTCTCGGCGATGTTCATTTTCGCCATCACCTTGAGGCGCACCGCCATCGCCGGCCAGTAGGTCTTGTGCAGGCTGCGGATCTGGCGCAACACGCCGTCGATGCGGTAGCGGATGCGGAGGAAATTCTGCTCGGGTTCGAAGTGGATGTCGGAGGCGCTGCGCTCGACCGCGTCGGCAAGCAGCGCCGAAATGAGGCGCACGACCGGCTGCGAATATTCGTCGCCCTCCGCGATCGAGGTGTAGTCGAGCTCGCCGGTCTCGATCTCGCGCAGGATGCCGTCGATCGAGAATTCGTGGCCGTAGTAATGCTCGATCGCGCGTTCGATCTCGGAGTCGCCCGCCAGCCGCAGCTCGATCTCCAGGTCGCCCTTGAGGTGCGCGCGCAACTGGTCCACCGCGACGATGTTGTTGGTGTCGGCCAACGCGACGATGAATTTCTTCGCCTGCCGGTCGAACGCGACCGGGAACATGCGATAGCGGCGCGCGAGCTCGCGCGGCAGCATCTTCAGCGCCGAGGGGTCGACGATGATGTGCGCGAGGTCGACCGATTGCAGCCCGAGCTTCTCGGACAGGGCGTCGCGCAGCGTCGCCTCGGAAACGAAGCCGAGCTGGACCAGCAGCCGCCCCACCGGGAGGTGCGACTTCATCTGCTCGAGCAGCGCGATCCTCAGCTGGTCTTCCGTGAGGATGCCCTGGTCGATCAGGATCTGGCCGATGTGCCGCTTGGCCTGAGGGCTCGTGGGCGTATTCATCCAGTCTCAATGATACCCGGCGCGCCTGTGCGCCGCACTGCAAAAAAATGTCAGCGCGAGAGCTGCTGCACGCGCGTGCGCGCGGCTTCCGCGGCGAAGTTGGCGCCGCGTTTTTCCGCCAGCGCGAGCGCGCGCCGGTAGTATTCCAGGGCGAGCTTGGGCTGGCGCAATTGGTCCAGGCTCACCGCGACGTTGAAGGCGAAATCCGGATTGTCGGGATCGGTCGCGAATGCCTTGAAGTAGGCCTGCTGCGCCTCGGCCCAGCGGCCCTGCTGCGCATACTGGTTGCCGAGAGTGAAATAAAGCACGTTCGCCTCGCGGTCGGCGGCGATCAGCGTCTTGACGCGGCTCTCGACCTGGACCGGGTCGAGCTGCTCGCTGCGCAGCGCAAGCATCCCGGCCTGGGCGTGCGGATCCCGCGGATCGGCCTGCAGCACGCGCCGATAGTAGGAGTCCGCGAGGTCGTAGCGCTGGGCGCGCATTTCGACCGCGGCGAGGCCGAGCAACGCGTCCCGGTTGGCGGGTTCGTCACGCAGCGCCTGCTGGTATTCGCTGCGCGCCTTGGCAAGGTCGCTTGCCTGGAACGCGGCATAACCGGCGCTCACCTGCGGATGGATCTGCGGCCCCCCGCGATTCACGCTCAGTGGTCGATCGTCGCTCGCCGCCGCAGCAGGCTTGCTGCGCGGCGCCCGCGCTGCGGCGCTTACGGCGGGCGTGGCCGGCTGAGCGGCCAGAGGCGGCGCAACCGCTGGAGCGGCCGCCGCCTGGCCCCCGGGAGCAGCGATTGCCGGCGCTGACGGCGGCGTGGCGGGCCGGGACGCAGGACTGCCGGGCAGACCTGCGATCGCGCCCGGCCCCTGCGCCGGTTGCGTGGCTGCGGCCGCCGGGACAGCGGCCGCACTGACCGCTTTTTCGTCCGCGGAACGCACCGGGTTCGTATTCACGAGAGAGGCCGGGGGCTGCAACTGGGCCCAGAAATAGCCCACGGTGCCGATCGCGAGTACGCCGAGCACCGCGACCGTGATGTAGAACGGCAGGCGGGGATTGGGCTCCTTGAACTTCGCCTCGAAAACCCTCTGCGCCGTGGCGCGCTCGGCGCCGGCTGCGGAAGCCGCCGCGGTCGCCTGTGCTTCGGCTGCGGCGCGCGTATTGTCGCGCCGCGGCGCCGCCTTCGGCTCCGGCGCCCGCGGCGGCGGTTCGTCGGCGAGCGCGAGCTGCATCGGCGCGGCCTTGGCCTGGGTGCCGGAACGCAGGTCTTCGCTCAGGATTTCCAGCGGCGCGGAAATATCGGGCAGCTCGTTGCGCGTCGTGACGTGGCGGTTCTCATCGACGGCGGTCGCCTCCGGGTCGAAGGCCGAGGGCTGTGCGTCGCCGCCCGCCGCAGTGCCCTTGGCGCGCCGTTGCGCTTCTTCCTTGGCCTTTTCCGCCTTCTTCAGGGCCTCGAGCAGCAGGCTCATGTCACTGCGCGGGCGATTCCCGGCTCGGATTCGGTTTCAGGAAATAGTCGTTGCCGGGAACCAGGTCGCGCAGGCGGGAGTAATCCCCGTCCATGCTGGTGTCGCGGATCACCGTAGGGCGCAGGAAGATCACCAGTTCGGTCTTCTGGTTGAGGTCCTTGCGCTGCGCGAGCAATTGGCCCACGCCCGGAACGTTGCGCACGCCGGGAATCGTATCCTCGACGTTGGTGACCGAGTCTTGCATCAGGCCGCCGAGCACCGCGGTCTGGCCGCTCTGCACGCGCATCACCGATTCCATCTCGCGTGTCTGGATCACGGGAATCAGGCTGGAGATGCCGGGAATGTTGCATCCCGCGGCCGGCACCGGAATGCCGCAGGGGTTGGCGAGTGACGGATTGGGGTCCGCGATGTCCGTCAGCTTGCGCGAAATGGTCGGCCGGATGTTGAGCAGGACGGTGTCGTTTTCGCTGATCTGCGGCACCACGGCCATGATGAATCCGACCGGCACCGAGTTGACCGTGGTGTTGAAGGTGGTCACCGCCGGGCTGTTCGCGGCGGTTGTGGTGCTCGCCGTAACGGTGAAGTACACCAGATTGTCCACCACCTTGAGTATCGCGGTCTGGTTGTTGAGGACGCTCAGCTTCGGGCTGGAGAGCACGCGCACGTCGCCGAAGGACTCGAGCAGCCTGATCGTGCCGCTGATACCCAGTCCCGGGCCGGTCCCGAATCCGAGCGTGAACGCATTGGTGTTGATGCCGGCGGGCGTGGCGCCGGAGGCCTGCGCGAAGCCGAATCCGGAAAGGTTGCGCACGCGCTGCCAGTCGATGCCGCGCTGGTACTGGTTGTTGAGCTGGACCTCGGCGATCGTGGCCTCGATCAGCACCTGGCGCTTGACGCTCGCCAGCACCTGGTCGAGGAATTCCTGCACCTTCTCGTGCTGGCGCGCGGTGGCGCGGATGCTGAGCACACCGGCCTCGGCGTTCGCGATGACCGAGGCGGCCTCGCGGAATTCCACCATAGGCTGCGGCGTGGGCGCTGCCGCCGGCGTCGGCGGCGCCCCCGGTGCGGCCGGGGCCGCGGGCGCGGCGGGGGCAGCCGGCTGGCTGACCTGGACGATCTTGTCGGTTTCGCGCAGCAGGTCCTTGATGTTGCCGACCAGCGTCTCCCAGAATTTGTTGATCGAGCTGGTCTTGACGATCGAGGTCGAATTGTTCTGCGCGCCCGAGCTGCCGCCGCCGGCGCTGGCGCCCGTGCCGCTCACCTGGGTGGAGAGATTCGCCTGGCTCGCGGCGTCGCGCGTGAGGTTGACGTAGTCGACGCGGTAAACGCGCAGGTAGGGCGTGTCGCGCATCACCGTCAGGGTCTGGCCGTCGATTTCGTAGCGCATGTCGACCTGTCTTGCGACCCTGCCGAGCAGTTGCGGCAAGGTCTGATCGATCGCATTGAGGGTGACCGAGCCGATGACCCCGGGATGGATGTCGACGTTGAGCTTGGCGTCGCGCGCGAGCGCGAACAACAGGTCCTGCACGCGCACGTTGTTGACCACGACGCTGTAGGTCTCGGGCCGCGGCGTTGGCGAAGGCAGGGGCAGCATCGGTACCAGCTGAACGGGCGCCGGAATGTTTCCTTCCGGACGCTTTTCGTCGGCAAGAACATGGGATGGCGAGGGCTTGATCGGAACCTGTCCGCAGCCCGCAAGTGCGAGCGCCAGTGCCGTGGCGATGAACGCTTTGGACGAACCGGTCGCGCGCCAGGATTCTGCCATCGAGTTAGGGTACCACGTTTTTTTCAAGAAAGTCTTCTAACCATTTGTCACTATGACGTTTTCTGACTTGCCGGCAACGTCGGGCGAGCGCCTCAAATCGACGCGCGAAGCTCGGCAAAACTGCGCAGTTCGAAGCGGAATGCCTTCTGGTATTTCGGCGGCAGGCGCTTGGCGGCTTCGGCGGCGGCTTCGCGACTCGGGAAACTGCCGTAGACGACGCGGATCTGATAGCGCCCTCCGGCCGCAACCGGAATCACGTAGACCTCCGAGAGCGGGACCAGCTCGCGGGCCCGGAGCAGAAAGCGCTCGGTGCGCGCAGGGTCGCTGTTTTCGGTGAGAAACAGTTCGATGCTGAAGCTGTTATCGGGCTCGCTCAGGAGTTTTTCGCGCGCGGCGCCAAGCTGCTCGCGCAGCAGCCGATTGCCGCCGGGGACGTAACCCGACAGGCGGCGCAGCTGCTCGGGCACAAGGAACTGCGCCGCGGGTTTCTCGGCAACCTGCGCCGGGCCCAGGGCGGGAGCCTGCGGCACAACCGCTGTCGCTTCCGCCGCGGGTGCTTGCGCTTGCGCGCTCGAAGCGGCAGGCGGGGGTGTTATGGGTGCCGGCGTTGCCACCGGCCGGGCCGGCGAAGGGGCAATCGTCGTGGCGGCCGCGGGCGCGTTACCGCTGCGGTCGAGCCAGTAGAAAACCGCCGCGCCCGCAATCGCCCCGGAGGCCAGAAGGGCCGCAGCCGCCAGCGCGCGGGCGGCGCGCGGCTTGCGCCCCGCGACCGGGGCGAAATCGGAGTCGGCGACCGCGGCACGCACCTGGCGCGGCGTCACCTCATGCGCGTTCGCGGCGAAGGCGGCGAGCAGCGATTTGTCGCAAAGCACGTTGATGCGGCGCGTCAGGCCGCTGGAGGCGCGTGCGATCGCCGCGATCGCCGCCTTGGAGAAGACTTCCGGGCCCTTGTATCCGGCGGCGCGCATGCGGAAAGAAACGTATTTTGAGACTTCATCCACGGCGAGCGGCCGGGTGCGGAAGCTGTGCGTGATCCGGTCCTTCAGCTGGCGCATCGAGGTTTTGGCGAGCGCTTCGTCCAGCTCGGGCTGGCCGAAGAGCACGATCTGCAGCAGCTTGTGGCGGCTCGACTCGAGGTTCGAGAGCAGGCGCACCTGCTCCAGGGTTTCCTCCGGCATTGCATGCGCCTCGTCAATCATGACCACCACCCTGCGCCCGCTCGCGTAAAGCTCGATCAGCTGGGCCTGCAGGTCGCGCAGCGCGGGCGCCGCGGGATCGTCGCTCGCGGGCCGCCCGAGTTCTTCGGCGATCGCGTGCAGGATTTCGGTGCGCGAATAGGACGGGTTGGCGAGAAACACCGTCTCGACCTCATCCGGGAGGCGTTCCATCAGCACCCGGCAGAGCGTAGTCTTGCCGCTGCCGATCTCGCCGCTCAGCTTGACGATGCCCTCGTCGTGCAGGATCGCGTACATCAGGCCCTCGAGGGTTGCGCCGCGGTCGGCGCCGTCGAAGAAGAAATCCGGATGCGGGGTGATGCGGAACGGCGGCTCGATGAGGCCGAAGTGCTCGAGATACAGTGCCATTTGCTAGTTCTTCTTGTCGTGGGGAAGGGGTGCGGGGGAACCGCCTTGAGGTTCCCCTGCGTCCGACGTGTTCATCCGGCTGTAGAGCGTGGTGCGGTTGACCCCGAGCAGCTTGGCGGCCTGGCTGACATTGCCGCGCGTGAGCCTGAGCGCGGCCTCGATGTAGCCTCGCTCCAGCGCTTGCAGCATCTCGTCGAGACGTACGCCGCGGCTTCGTTCGAGGTGGCGCAGCGCCTGTTCGAGCATGTCGCCTTCGCCGGGGGAGGCATCCCACGGCGCCTCGGAGGCGAGGTCGAACTCGGGCTCGAGCTCGGCCGCCGAGAGGCGGCGCCCGGGGTGCTTGGTGGTGAGCCGGATCACGATATTGCGCAGCTCGCGCACATTGCCGGGGAAGGGGTAGGCGAGCCAGCGCCGTTCGGCGGCATCGTCCAGGGAGAACGGTTGCACTGCGGACTGCTCGGCGTAGAAGCGGCGGAAATGCTCGAGCAGCAGCAGCTTGTCGCCTTCCATCTCGCGCAGGGGCGGCACGCCGAGCGTGAAAACCGAAAGGCGGTGGTACAGGT
>MEQQ01000097.1:2678-7185 GCA_001770285.1 Betaproteobacteria bacterium RBG_16_66_20 | reverse complement strand
GCGCGCGCGCGACAGGTGGCTCGCGGTCTCGCCCACGCGCTGAAACTCGCCGTTTTCCAGCACCCGCAGCAGCTTCGCCTGCATTTCGAGCGGCAGCTCGCCGATCTCGTCGAGGAACAGGGTGCCGTCGCGCGCATCCTCGAAATAGCCCGCCTTGGTGGCGAGCGCGCCGGTGAACGCCCCCTTGGCGTAACCGAACAGGGTCGGCTCGACCAGCGTCGGCGCGATCGCCGCGCAGTTGAGCGCAAAGTAGGGTTTGTCCGCGCGTGCCGAGAGCCGGTGCAGGCTGCGCGCGACCAGCTCCTTGCCGCTGCCCGACTCGCCTTCGATCAGCACCGGGAACGGGGAGTCGGCGAACTGCGCCAGCTGGCTCTTCAGCTTCATCAGCGCAGGGCTCTGGCCGATCAGTTCCTCGCCGCCCCGGGGCTGGCTCAGCTCCGCGTCGCGCACCGCGAGCGCGCGCGCGAGGATCTTCTTCAGCGCTGCCGGATCGCAGGGCTTGGCGATGAATTCGGCGGCGCCCAGCGCCCGCGCGTGGCGCGCGTGGGCGGCGTCGTTCTGTCCCGAGAGCACGAAAATGCGCATCCCCGGCGAATGCGCCAGCAGGTCCGCGATGAGCTGGAAACCCTGCTCCGGCGAGTGCGGCGTCGGCGGCAGGCCCAGATCGACCAGCGCGAGTTGCGGCGGCTCGGGCAGCTGGCGCAGCAGCTCGATCGCGTGCGGCCGGGATTCGCAGGCAAGAACCTCGAATTCGGCGCCGAGGGCGAACGACAGCGTATCCGCGATCAACGCGTCGTCGTCGACGATCAGCAGCCGGGGCCGGCCTTCAGGCGCGGACTGTAGATGGCTCGGCATTGCTTCGGATGCAGGCGAGAAAAGCGCGCTCCAGGTTGGCGTCCCCGAAACGCCGGCAAAGTTCGGCGGGCGCGCCGCGGAAGCGCACCCTGCCGCGCTCGAGCACCGCGATCGTCGAGCACAGTTCCTCGACGTCCGCGAGCAGGTGCGAGGTGAAGAACAGCGCCCGCCCGCCGCGCTGCAGGCGCGCGAGCACCGATTTCACCGCTACCCGTCCGGCGGGGTCGAGTCCGCTCATCGGCTCGTCGAGAACATAGAGGTCTGTCTCGCGCAGAAAGCAGGCCGCCAGGCCGAGCTTCTGCGTCATGCCCTTGGATAGCTGGCGCACCGGCCGCTCCAGCGCCTGCGGGTCCAGCTCGAGCTCCAGCGCGAGCGAGCGCGCGCGCTCGGGGTCGAATCTCCCCCCCGCCAGCTCGAGCGTCATGGCAAGAAACTCGCGGCCGAGCAGATAGTAGGGCGGCACGAAGCGCTCGGGAACGTAGGCGAGCCGGGCGCGTGCGCCCGCCTGCCGGCTATCGACGCCAAAGATCTCGACACGCCCGGCATCGAAGGCGCACAGGTCGAGCGCGCATTTGATCAAGGTCGTCTTGCCGGCGCCGTTGGCGCCGACCAGCCCGACCGCAGTCCCGGCTGCCACCTCCAGTCCGACGCCGTCGAGGGCCCGGCGCGCGCCGAAGCGCTTGACGAGCCCTTCGGCGCGTAACGCGGCAGCAGTCGCGGGAGCCTCCATGCGGTCGATACTATAATCCCGCGTTCCGTTGCGCATCCTCCCTGCCGTGGCCAGTGCCCCCATTGTCGAGATAGAGAACGTTTCCTTCGGCTACGACGCCGGGCGGCCGGTGCTGCACGGGGTCAGCCTGCGGATCGAGCCCGGCAGCGTGGTCGGGATCATGGGGCAGTCCGGCTGCGGCAAGACGACGCTGCTGCGGATCATCGCCGGCTGGCTCAAGGCCGGCGCCGGGCGAACGCGGGTGCTGGGCGAGGCGGTGGAAGGGCTCGACAGCAAGGGCATTTTCGCTCTGCGCAGGAAGATGGGCATGCTGTTCCAGTTCGGGGCCCTGTTCACCGACATGACGGTGTTTGACAACGTTGCTTTCCAGATGCGCGAGCATACCGACCTTCCTGCCGATCTCGTGAGCGACCTGGTGATGCTGAAACTTGAGGCGGTC
Organism: Betaproteobacteria bacterium RBG_16_66_20; assembly: GCA_001770285.1. GTDB lineage: Bacteria > Pseudomonadota > Gammaproteobacteria > Burkholderiales > SG8-39 > RBG-16-66-20. The sequence continues at coordinate 5,161 of MEQQ01000097.1, read as the reverse complement.
GGGCTGCGCGGCGCAGCGCAGCTGATGCCCTCGGCGCTCTCGGGCGGCATGGCGCGGCGCGTCGCGCTGGCGCGCTCGATCGCGCTCGATCCGCGCCTCATGCTCTACGACGAGCCGTTCACCGGACTTGACCCGATCTCGCTCGGCGTGATCGCGCGCCTGATCCGGACGCTGAATGACTCGCTGGGCCAGACTTCGATCGTCGTCAGCCACGACGTCGAGGAGTGCTTCGGGATCGTGGATTACGTCTACTTCGTGTCCGCCGGCCGGATCGTCGCCCAAGGAAAGCCACAGGAGATGCGGCGCTCCGGCGAGGCGTTCGTGAAACAGTTCGTGCGTGGCGAGCCCGACGGGCCGATCCCGTTCCATTACCCCGCGCCGGGCTACGCGGCCGACTTGGACGGGGCAGGGGCCCTGTCTTCCCTCCCGGCGGCGCCTGCCATCCATGGCTGAACGCACGCTGCTTGCCGGACTGCGCCAGTGGCTGGAAAGCCTCGGCCATATGGCGAGCTCGAAGATCTGGCGGCTGGGCTTTGCGGCGCGGTTCTTTGTTTATATCCTGCTGCATTCCGGCACCGCGTTCCGCCGCTTCGGGCTCACGATCCGCGAGATCTACTTCGCGGGCGTGCTGTCGCTTATCATCATCCTGGTCTCGGGCCTGTTTGTCGGCATGGTGCTCGGCCTGCAGGGGTACGACACGCTGCAGCGCTACGGCTCTTCGGAGGCGCTCGGAATCCTGGTGGCGCTGTCGCTGGTGCGCGAACTCGGTCCGGTGGTCGCCGGGCTGCTATTCGCCAGTCGGGCGGGATCGGCGATCACCGCTGAAATCGGCCTCATGAAAGCGACCGAGCAGATTGCCGCCATGGAGATGATGGCGGTCGATCCGATCGCACGCGTGGTCGCGCCGCGGTTCTGGGCCGGGGTCATCTCCATGCCCCTGCTCGCGGCGCTGTTTTCTGCGATGGGCATATTCGGCGGCTACCTGGTCGGGGTGCAGCTGATCGGGGTCGACGAGGGCGCATTCTGGTCGCAGATGCAGTCCTCGGTGGATGTGCGCGAGGACATCATGAACGGGGTCATCAAGAGCGTGGTCTTCGGGGTGGCGGTGACCTGGATCGCGGTCTTCGAGGGCTACGATGCGCCGCCCACCGCGGAAGGCGTTTCCGGGGCCACGACCCGTACCGTGGTGACCTCCTCGCTGGCCATCCTGGCCCTCGATTTCGTACTCACCGCGCTCATGTTTACCGGAGGAAATGCAAGATGAAACGCGCCACCATCGATATCTGGGTCGGCATCTTTGTCGCCGCCGGCTTCGCCGGACTGTTGTTTCTTGCCCTAAAGGTGGGCAACCTGGCCTCCTTCTCGACCGCCCAGGCGTATCAGGTGCAGGCCAAGTTTGCTAACATTGGGGGCTTGAAGGTGCGGGCGCCGATCAAGAGCGCGGGGGTGGTCGTGGGGCGGGTGTCGAGCGTGATGTTCGACAACGAGAGCTACGAGGCCATCGTCACGTTCAATGTTGATGCGCAGTACAAGTTTCCGCGGGATACTTCGGCCAAGATCCTCACTTCGGGCCTGCTTGGCGAGCAGTACGTCGGCCTGGAAGCGGGCGGCGACGGGGTGATGCTGAAGCAAGGCGACCGGTTGCGGCTGACGCAATCGGCCGTAGTGCTGGAAAACCTGATCAGCCAGTTCCTGTTCAACAAGGCGGCTGAGGGCAAGGAAGGCAAGGACGGAAAGTGACGATGAATCGCTGGCTCAGGAATCTGCTTCTCGCGCTGCTCCTCTCGGGAGCGGCGGGATGCGCCACGACCAACGGGGGCGATCCGCGCGATCCGCTCGAGGGGTTCAATCGCGCGATGTATTCGTTCAATGACGGCTTCGACCAGGCGATCGGCAGGCCGGTGGCGACGCTCTACCGCGACGCGCTGACCGAGCCGATCCGTATCTGGATTCGCAATGTCTTTGCCAATATCGCGGATCTGTGGATCGGCGCCAATAACCTGTTGCAGGGGAAACCCAAGGATGCGGTGGTCGATTGGGCGCGATTCGCTTTCAATTCGACCTTCGGAGTTTTCGGGCTGAACGACATTGCGAGCGACATGGGGCTGGAGAAGCATGACGAAGATTTCGGCCAGACCTTCGGCCGCTGGGGCGCGGGTGACGGCGCCTACGTCGTGTGGCCGTTCTTGGGTTCCAGCAACGTGCGCGATACGGTGGGCCTGGTCTTCGACATCGGTCTCGACCCGGTGCTGCTGCACGAGCCGGTGCGCGTGCGCAATGTGATGACTGTCTTGCGGGCGACCAGCCGGCGCGCCGATCTGCTGGACGCGAGCCGCATCCTGGAGGAGGCCGCACTCGACAAGTATGTGTTTCAGCGCGATGCCTACATGCAGCGGCGCAGAAGCCTGATTCACGACGGCAATCCGCCGCGCGAGCCGCGTCTGATCGGCGCGGACGATCAGCCGCGCGCGCAGCGCGAGGCG
>MEQQ01000097.1:0-2671 GCA_001770285.1 Betaproteobacteria bacterium RBG_16_66_20 | reverse complement strand
CCGACGAGACGCCTTCCGCGGCCGCCGCCCCCGTGTCGCAGCCGTCCCCGCCTGCGCTTGACGCTGCGCTGCAACTGCTCGAGCAACCTGCCGCGTCTGCTCCTGCGACCCGCGGAGGCTAGGTTGGTCCCTATATTCGCTCGGTTCGCGACCATAGCCGCGACCGCGGTTCTCGTTCTGACCGGGGGCGCACAGGCGCAGGAGATGGCGCCCGACGTGCTGGTGAAGAACGTCACGCTCGAGGTGGTCGACATCCTGCAGAAGGACAAGGATATCCAGAAGGGCGATCGCAAGAAGGTGATCGCCCTGATCGAAACCAAGGTCCTGCCGCATTTCAACTTCCAGGCCATGACCGCGAGCGCCGTGGGCCGCAACTGGAACAAGGCGAACGCGGAGCAGAAGGCGCGCCTGACGGAGGAGTTCAAGACGCTACTGGTGCGCACTTACTCCAGCGCGCTTGCCTCCTACAGCAACCAGAAATTCGATTTCCGTCCGCTGCGCGCCAAGCCGAGCGACACCGACGTCACGGTCAACGTCCGCGTCCTGCAGACCGGCACCCAGCCGGTAACGATCGACTACGACATGGAAAAGCGGCCCGGCGGCTGGAAGGCCTGGGACGTGCGCGTTGCCGGCATCAGCCTGGTCGCCAACTACCGCACCGAGTTCGATAATCAGGTGCGCGAAGCGGGCATCGACGGGCTGATCAAGACATTGCAGACCAAGAACCATTCGCTCGAACACAGTTCGGTCGCGGGAGCGGACCGGAAATGATCCGGCGCGAGGGCGAGCGCATGGTGGTGAGCGGCGCGTTGACGCTCGCCAATGTCGCCGCGGTGCTGCACGAGGGCAATGCCGCAATCGGGGAGGGCGTGCGCACCGTGGATCTGGCGGAGGTCGGCGAACTCGACTCCTCCGCGCTGGCGCTGTTGCTTGCCTGGCTGCGCGAGGCCAAACGGCACAACCGCAGCTTGAGCTTCGCCAATCTTCCGCAAGGCCTGACCACCATCGCGCGTCTCTACGGCGTGGCTGAATTGCTGCCCGCCACATCCGCGGCGGTCCCCGCGCAGCACTGAGATCCGCGCCCGCGCGAGCACCTGCGCGAAAATGCGCGCAGCACGTAGTCGCGGGCACGCTCGCCCATGACTTTTGCGATCGAAGTCCTGAACGTCGAGAAGCGCTACGGCGCGCTGCAAGCGCTTGCCGGGGTGAGCCTCGCCGTCGCCGAGGGCGAGTTCTTCGGCCTGCTGGGACCCAACGGCGCGGGCAAGACGACCCTGATCAGCATCATCGCGGGTCTCGCGCGCGCCAGCTCAGGAGAGGTGCGCGTCATGGGTGCGGACGTGATCGCCGATTACCGGCGCGCCCGCCGCATGCTCGGGGTCGTGCCGCAGGAACTGGTGTTCGACCCCTTCTTCACGGTGCGCGAGACGCTGCGCATCCAGTCCGGCTATTTCGGTCTGCGCGACAACGACGCCTGGATCGACGAGGTGATCCACCACCTCGATCTCGGCACCAAGGCCGACGCCAACATGCGCACGCTCTCCGGAGGGATGAAGCGCCGCGTGCTCGTCGCCCAGGCACTGGTGCACCGGCCGCCGGTGATCGTGCTCGACGAACCGACCGCCGGGGTGGACGTCGAACTGCGCCAGGGACTGTGGCAATTCATCCGGCGGCTGAACCGCGACGGCCACACCATCGTTCTGACCACGCACTACCTGGAAGAAGCCGAGGAACTGTGCGACCGGATCGGCATGCTCAAGGCGGGCCGGATCGTGGCGCTCGATTCCACCAGGAACCTCTTGGAGACTTTTTCGGGGCTGGTGCTCAAGCTGCGCCTGGACCGCGATGCGCTGCCCGAAGGACTGGGCGCCGAGCTGCTCGCGAGCGAGGCCGGGCGCTTCACGTTGCGCCTGCGCGATCACTTCGAGCTCGAAGAGCTGCTGCGCCGCCTGCGCGAAGCCGGCGCGGCGATCCGGGAACTCGAGCTCGAGCCGCCGGACCTCGAGGAAGTGTTTCTGCGCGTGATGGCGAGGCACTGATGTCGAGCTTTCCGACACTGCTCTACAAGGAGCTGCTGCGCTTCTGGAAGGTGAGCTTCCAGACAGTCGCCGCGCCGGTGCTGACGGCGCTGCTGTATCTGGTCGTGTTCGCGTATGCGCTCGAGGGCCGGATGCGCGTCTACGACCAGGTGAGCTACGCCCAGTTCCTGGTGCCCGGCCTGGTGATGATGAGCGTGCTGCAGAACGCCTTCGCCAACAGCTCATCCAGCCTGATCCAGTCCAAGATCACCGGCAACATCGTCTTCATGCTGCTGCCGCCGATCTCATACCTGGAGTTCTTCGGCGCTTACGTGCTTGCGTCGATGATCCGCGGGCTGGTGGTGGGGACGGGCGTGCTCGCGGTGACGGTCTGGTTCGTCGAGCTGCGGGTCGCAGCGCCGCTTTGGGTGCTTGCCTTCGCGCTGCTCGGCGCCGCGATCCTGGGCACGCTGGGGCTGGTCGCCGGGATCTGGGCCGACAAATTCGACCAGATCGCCGCGTTCCAGAACTTCGTCATCCTGCCGCTGACGTTTCTCTCCGGCGTGTTCTACTCGATCCGCTCGCTGCCCGATTTCTGGCAGGCGGCTTCGCACCTCAACCCGTTCTTCTACATGATCGACGGTTTTCGCTAC